>CAMDRF010000035.1 GCA_945906765.1 Nitrosovibrio sp. Nv4
GATGAGAATTCCTGACAAAAGAGAAAATTGTCGGCCCCTGACAAGTCTGTACTTGGCGTAACGCGGCAAACGTCAGAAGTCGGCGGCGGGCCGTCATTGGAAAATGTCGGAATTTGGCGAGTGCCGGTGGTTTCCACCGCGCCGCACAATTGAGCTCGCGTAAATTCCCTCGACGGCACTTGGCCGAAACGTAGTCGCTCAGAAAGCCCCGATTCCGGGTACCTCGCCCCCGCCCGACCGGGAGCAAGGTAGCAACCCTGGCTCACCGCACGAGCCACCGCGTCGGGTAGTCTGGTCGCGCAAATGCGCTTCACCGACCTGACAGACTGCGTCTATGTCCACGGATGGAAGATCGTCGGCTGCCCGGAGTGCGGCAAGAAGTATAGAAACCACGTATACGGCTATGTAGACGTGACCGGCATGCTGACCTGGTCAGACGGTTACATCTGCGACGGCCTGTACACCTCGTGGCCCAGCGTGACCAAGTGCGAGTGCGGCGCCTTGTTCCTCAAAGCGAAGGCGCACTGCGTAGGGTATGTCCCCCGGGTCATGCCGGTGCCCACCGGAGATGAGCCGCAGTATGAGATCCCTTACTTCCTCATGACCGAGGAGGCACAGGCAAAGTATGACGAGGCGAGGGGGCGTAAGACTCCAGCGGGTCCGTGGTGGAAGAGACTTTTCCGGCGAGAACCTGCGGTCGAATATCGCCCGCCCACAAGGCCGCGGCCGCCGGAGCGAAAGAAGGAGGAGCGGCACTGGCCCCAGGTGCCCTACATGGATCGTGCCGAGATCGAAGCCGAGTTCGCCCGGACAACCTGCTTCGCGGATCCCGAGCTCGAGACCGCGCTGCGCCGCGATTACTGGTGGAGCCGGAACTGGAAGCGCAGGTGGCCGGAGACGCAAATCCCATTGGATGCCATGGAGCAGGACAATCTTCGGAGGCTGCTTGAGCTACTTCGGTATGATCTGGATCACCTCCGGCCGGATGACGACGACGTCGATGAAGCCGAGCAGAGGGCGTCGAAGTTCTGGCTGGAGATCGGGGAAATTCAGCGCGAGCTAGGGCTTTTCGACGAGGCGCTTGCGAGCTTTGCGCGAGTCGGCGATGAGCTCAGGGGTAGGGCGGCGCAGCTGGAATGGCTGGCAACGGAGCGGCAGGCACAGTTGGTGAAGTTGAATCTCCCGGCGCGGGATGAAAAGTAACGCAGGGGGCAGGCCGGAAACTCTCGATCAGCCCGGTACCAATTCGGGGTGACCCTCACAGTAACTTGGTTCTAAACGCGTTTAGAACCGACGCTGGTGCAATCCTGGGCGTGAGAACGCGTTCTCAGACTGACCTCGGTCAGGTAATACCGCAGCCAGACCGTGTGATTTGCCAGGACGAGATGGTGGAGTCGGTGGACGCGGAGGCGTTTCAGCAGCGGCTCTGGGGGATTCAAGCCGGTCCCGGAGTTCGTCCGAGTGATGGATCGCCAGCAGGAGCAGCTCGCCAGGAGCATGGGGGAGGGCCATCGGGTGATTCACGGGGTGGCCGGCTCGGGCAAGACGATGATCCTGGGTTACCGCGCGCAGCAATGTCAACCGGCCGGCCAGGCCCGCGTTGGAAAGGGGATGAGCGATTTTCCAGCGGCTGGACGAGACTAAGCCATTGGATTAGTATGCCTGTGCTGATCACCGTTGCGGAGACGCCGGAGTACATCCGCAGTGCTGAAAGGCTTCTGCCGGCGGCGGACCGCATGGAGGTGGTGGAGTACCTTGCCGCGAATCCGAAAGCCGGCGACCTGATGCAGGGTACCGGCGGCGTGCGCAAACTGCGCTGGGCGCGCGGCGGGCGCGGCAAGAGCGGCGGGGTGCGGGTGATCTACTATTTTCACGGCGACGCGATGCCGCTCTATCTGTTGACGGTGTTCGGCAAGAACGAAAAGGACAATTTGAGCAAGGCCGAGCGCAACGAGCTGGCGGGGTTGGTCCGGATGCTCAAGGCGACGGTGGAGAAAACGCCATGAACAAGGCATTTGCAAGCATCAAGCGAGGGTTGCAGCAGGCGATCCGGCACCAAAAGGGCAAGCGTGCCGGCGGCCTCAGGCTGCACGTCCCGCCGCAGGTGGACGTGAAGGCGGTGCGCGAGCGGACCGGCCTTACGCAGGAACAGTTCGCGGCGACCTTTGCCATCAGTCTGGGCGCGCTGAGGCACTGGGAGCGCGGGGACCGTAAACCGCGCGGCACCGCGCTCGTGCTGCTCAACGTGATCGCGAAGGAGCCGCAGGCCGTGTTGCGTGCGGTCGAGCGGGTCTGATTCGGGGCGCGGTCGCGCTTCGCACCGCGCGCAATACATCGCGCAGGCGCTCGCCAACAAACCCATTTAGCGGCCAGGTGCCGCGCGCGCAGGCGACGGCTGCTTAAAACCTGGGTCCCCGCCTAAAGCCGCGGGGACGACGGTAGATTCGGGGATGGTGCATCCCGAAACGAACTCGCTGCTCGTGCTCTACGACGACGCGCAGAGCATCAATCGCCGCAAGGGGCGGCTCGGGTTCAGCTTCGCCGAAGTGGGCATTCACGCGCGCGGCCGCACGACGATCCTGCGGATGAACTACCGCAATACGGCCAGTCAGCGCTTCGAAGCCCGCGCTTTCTCAATCGTCGTGCGCTTGTCTTGCCGCAAGAATGCGATTTCGGATGAGCTCAACACTGTCTGCGCGCGCGAGGTAGCGTGCTTCCGACTCCGTGAGGAGGTCGAAGCCGTATCCGAATGTGTCCTGCCACCAGCTTTCAAGTTCGCCGCCATGTTTGTCTCGCAACGTTCGCAACGTTTCTGCGGAAGGCGCCAGTTTGGCCGACCATGGCTTGCCAGTCAAAGTGGCGCGTGTGTCCGGTGCGGTTCGATTGCACGATGCCTGTTTCGGCGCGCAGGCCGAGCCGCTCCGCGAGCACCTCGGCGAACACCGCCGGGATGCGATTGATGCCCTCCGCCTCGTACGCGTGGACCGATGCGAGCACGGGGTTCGACGACCAAGCAATGGATCCGAGCGTTTTCACCATGCTGTCGTTGAGGGTCGCTTCAACGACTCGGCGTGCGGACAGGATTTCCCCTGATTTGGCGGCGGGGTAGTCCGCGTGTTTCTTCACGGCACTTTCCTGGGCATGCATCAGGACGTCGGGGAAGATGCGCCATCTGCTGTCCATCCGGACCGTCTACCCCAAGTCAATGAGTTGCTGAGGCTAACGGCGCCAGGGAAGGCAGGGCTAAAACGGGATCTGGCTGCCCTGACAAGGGTGGGGATCCTCGAGGGCCGCAAAGTTGGCAACCAGATGCACTACAGGGCAAATGACAAATCGCCCATATTCGAAGACTTAAGATCAATCGTCCGAAAGACGTTTGGCCTGGCAGAACCCCTGCGTGAGTCGCTGAGCCGCCTTGGGGATAGCGTCAGCGCGGCGTTTATCTACGGGTCGGTGGCCAAGGGCACGGATACGGCCGAAAGTGATATCGACGTGTTTGTGCTCTCAGACGCGCTCGACAATAGGAGTCTGATCGAAGCGCTGCAGCCCTGTGAGGACCAACTCCGACGCAAAATCAGCACTGTGCTTTACAGCTCGGCCGAGCTCAGGTCCAAACTTGCTGAACGCGCCAGCTTTATTACGAGAATCATCGCTCAGGAAAAGATCCCGCTGATTGGAGACATCAATGCCGTCGTCAAATTTGGAGAACCTGGTCAAGACGGGGCACCTCAAGAGGGAACCCCGGGACCAAGCGGAATTTGACGGCCTGGTTACTTTCGGCAGCCAATTATTTGGCGATGCGAAAAACCAGCAAAACAGCGTGGAAGGCCGGTTCACGCTTGCGTATGAGGCCGCGCATGCGTTCTCGCACGCTGCGCTGCGCTGGCATGGATACCGTTCAGAAAAACGTTACATGGTTTTTCAGGTGCTGTCATTTACGCTTGATATTGATCAGCCCGTCGGGCGGTTTCTGGGTAATTGCCACGATTCGCGCAATAAGACGGATTACGAAGGCGGCTCAGTGATCACAAAGGGTATGACTGAAGAACTGATTAAGTACGTAGGAATTCTGCACACGAAGGTTCAGACGCTGACGCCACCATGCGCCATCCGGGCGACTTCCGCTGGAATCGCTGCGCCAAGGTTCCCTCGTTTCGCTGCAGCAATGGTCTGCGCCAGTCGCATCGTCACTACGGGGCGTTTCCGGTAGTGACGATGCGCGCAATGCCCCAGCCGACAAGGACTTTTCGGTGGCTGGCGCAAGTGACGACCCCCCGTGACGGGCTCCCTGACCGGACAGGCAGCACACACCAGCAGGAACGCGGAATTGGAACGAACCGAAACTGTGAGCGGGAGGAGGTGACAGGGCAGGGCGGAGGAGAACGTTGCGGGCGATGAAGCGCGGCGGGATGGAACAGCGGCCGGGTGTGCTCGCGCGCGGGTCAGCCGGTGCGCGTCAGCGGGATGACGGTCGCGCCGATCCGAAGTGTGTCGAGATAGTCCGCCCAGGACTGCATCATTCTCTTGCGTTCCGGCAGGTGCTCGGCGAAGTTGTATGCCGCGCGCACGGCGTCGCGTTCCGCATGGGCGAGCTGGCGCTCGATCGCGTCGCGGTGCCAGCCTTGTTCGTTGAGACGGGTGGAGGCCATGCTGCGCAATCCGTGGCCGGTCATTTGATCCGACGCGTAGCCCAAGCGGCGCAGGGCGGCGTTGACGGTGTTCTCGCTCATGGGGCGGCCATTGGTGCGTGCGCCGGGGAATACGTACCGGGCCTGCCCGGTAAGCGGCTTCAGTTCGCGCATGACTTCGACGGCCTGGGTGGACAACGGGACCATGTGCTGCTCGCGCATTTGGTGACGAGGGAGCCTTCGTATCCATCGATCGCGCGCAGCAGTTCGCCGATGGCTTTCGGTTCGACGATGGAGGCAAGATGCGTTTCCCGGGTCGGCGCCAGGGCGCCGCGCAGATCGCCCGTGGGGTCGCGCTCGGCGCGCCCGGTGGCCACTGCGTAGCGGAATACCTGCCCGCAGTTCTGCGACGCGCGGTGTGCGGTCTCGATCGCGCCGCGCGCTTCGATGCGCCTGAGAACGGACAGCAGTTCGCTCGCGGCTATCTCCGCCATCGGCCGCGCGCCGATCCACGGGAAGATGTCCCGTTCGAGCCGGCGCAGGATCTTGCTGGAGTGGTTGGCGGCACGGTCGCCTTTGGCCGCCTTGATCGCCTTGCGTTGCTCGCCCGGATCGACGTCGTTCGCCAGCAGCTTGCGCGCGTCATCGCGCCGGTCGCGGGCCGACTTCGAGGTACAGGCCGCCGCCGTCGAACAATCTGACGGTCTTGGCCTGCGGCTTGGCGGAGCGGACTGCGATATCGGTTGACGGCATGTGGGGGCAGCTCTGGGCGCAAGGCACGCAACCATGCCGGACAGTATCCAAACAAACCCAATGTTTCCAGTGGGTTGCCGGACTTCTCCGGACTACTTCGGAACATCAACTGGTGGAGGCGGCGGGAATCGAACCCGCGTCCGCAAGTCATCCACAGTCAGGACTACATGCTTAGCCTGGTTGTTTGAGCTTCGCCTTGGACCCGCCAACCGGCAGGCTGATCCGCGGCTAGCCGCTTCGACGGATCCCCGGGGCCAAGCGGCCAAATCCCGGGGAGAGGCTGGTGAAAATGACGCTGCACCTCTAAGCGAGCTCGGCTTGCGCCTCCCTCACCTTTAGGCCTAACCCACCAGCAGGTTAGTGCAGCGTCTCGCGGGTATTAGGCCGCGAGAGCGAAACGCGTGTCGTTGGCGTCTAAAGTGTTTCCAGATGGATTTACGAGGGCTCTGGTCCTCGGCATGCCCTGTGCTGCTTCAATACCTGCGTCGAAACCAGGTCGCCCCCGTTTCGGACAGTGGGTCGCATTATCCCATATGGGGCTTTGCAAGCCAGATTACAACTGCGCAAGCAGGTCCAGGGGGCGGTCGATGATCGCGTCGGCGCTCCAGGATTGCAGGCTGGCGCCGTAACCCCAACCGACGGCGACGCAACGCATGCCTGCCGCGCGCGCGGCCTGGATGTCGCGCAGGTCGTCGCCGAGGTAGACGCAATCCCGCGGCGCAAGCGCGAGCTCGCTGGCCGCGTGCAGCAGCGAAGCGGGATTGGGTTTCAGGTACGGCGTCGTGTCGCCGCAAACCACGCAGGCGGCGCGCTCCTGCAGCCCGAGCGACTTGACGATGAGCCGCGTGAGATTGGTCGATTTGTTGGTGACGATGCCCCAGCGCAGGCCGCGCGCCTCGATGTCGGCGAGCAGCTCCTCTATGCCAGGAAAGAGCCGCGTGTCGACGCAAATCTCGGCCCGATAATGCTCCAGAAACGCGTCGCGCAGCGCCTTGAACTCGGGGTGCTCGGGCAGGATGCCGAGTCCGGCGCCGATCAGCCCGCGCGCACCCGAAGACGCATGCGGGCGCAAATCCTCAAGCGCTAACTCGGGCATGCCGCGCGCGCTGCGCAGCCGGTTGAGTGCGCGCGACAGGTCCGCCGCGGTATCCGCAAGCGTGCCGTCGAAGTCGAATAGAACTGCGCTGCTAGGCATTCTTGGCGCAGCACAGCGAATAGTTCACGCCGCAATCCTCGCCGAGGCGGTACTGGCTGGTGAGAAGGTTGTAGGTCATGCCCTTGAGTTCCAGCGGCGCAAGCCCCGCGTCGCGGCACCAACGCGAAAGCTCTGAGGGCCTGATGAAGCGTGCGTAATCGTGCGTTCCCTTCGGCAGCATTTTCAACAGGTATTCTGCGCCGATCACAGCGAACAGGTAGGACTTCGGATTGCGGTTGATGGTGGAAAAGAAAACCCGGCCGCCGGGTTTGACGAGCGTGGCGCAGGCCGCGACCGTGCTGGCGGGATCGGGCACGTGCTCGAGCAGTTCCATGCAGGTAACGACTTCAAACTTCTCCCTGTTCCGAACCGAGAATTCTTCCGCGGAAGCACTCTGATAGTCCACGGCGAGGCCGCTCTCGAGCAGGTGCAGCTTGGCGATCTTGAGAGGCTTCTCCGAAAGGTCAATGCCGGTCACCGTGGCGCCAAGCCGCGCCATGGATTCCGAGAGGATGCCGCCGCCGCAACCGACATCGAGCACGCGCTTGCCCGCCAGCGCCGCCAGCCCGTCGATCCAGCCCAGGCGCAGCGGATTGAGTTCATGCAGCGGCCGGAACTCCCCCTGCGGGTCCCACCAGCGGTGCGCGAGCGCACCGAATTTCTCGAGTTCGGCCGGATCGGCGTTCTGTGTTGTGGTCGCCATAAACAAAAAGCCCCGCCGGAGCGGGGCTTCCTGAGAGCTGTGAGGCCCGGTTACTTACGCGTGCCGATGACCTCGATCTCCACGCGGCGGTTCTTCTGGCGGCCATCACTCGTCTTGTTGCTCGCCACGGGCTGCTTCTCGCCCTTGCCTTCGGTGTAGATCCGGTTCGGCTCCACGCCCCTCGAGACCAGGTAAGCCTTGACCGATTCGGCGCGGCGCACCGACAGCTTCTGGTTGAAGGCGTCGGCGCCGATCGAATCGGTGTGGCCGATCGCGATCACGACTTCGAGGTTGATGGCCTTCACCTTGGTGGCGAGGTCATCGAGCTTGTTCTTGCCCTCGTTCTTCAGGATCGCCTTGTCGAAATCGAACAGCACGTCGGCCGCGAGCGTCACCTTCTCGGCGACCGGCTTGGCCTTGGGCGCGGGCTTGGCCTTGGGCGCGGGCTTGGCCTCAGGCTTGGGCTCAGGCTTGGGCGCGGGCTTGGGCGCGGGGGGCGGCGGCGGTGGCTGCACGGCCGGCTTCGGCATGAGGTCGGGATCGCATTCCGCGATCGCCATTGCGGGGGTCCAGTAGCCGGCACGCCAGCACAGGCCCGTCGCGTTCTTCCAAACAGGGCCTTCCGCACCCTGCGTCCAGTAGCCTTGCTTCGACTGCGCGGAAGCCGTAAACGGCATTGCCGAGACGGCAAGACCTGCGGCGATCAGCAGCGGCATCCAAGTTTTTTTGTTCATACATTTCCCTCGCTGGATTTCCGGAACGTTCGCACGTTGGCACGTTTCCGGATTAATTTATGGAATCAAGACCCTGTGCGCATCCTCAAACTATTCTGCCACATCTTGCTACGGCTGTCCAAGTCCTTGAAGGGGAAACGCGGTGTCAAATCAACAAATTCCCCCCCCCGCAACAGGTGCCGCCCTGCGACCCAGACGTCGCTCACGTGCTGGCGCCCGGCCGCGTAGACCAGGTGGGAGATCGGGTCGTAGCAGGGCAAAAGTTCCGGGCCGGACAGGCGTACCGCGGCCAGGTCGGCGGCTTTCCCTGGCGCGATCGATCCGATCCGGGCTTGCAGGCCCAGGGCGGCGGCGCCGCCCAGCGTCGCGGCGCGAAGCGCCGCGTGCGCAGGCATCGCTCCGGCGTCGCCGGCGACGGCCTTGGCCAGCAACGCCGCGAGCCGCATTTCCTCGAACATGTCCAAGCGGTTGTTGCTGGCCGCGCCATCAGTGCCGATCGCCATGTTGATGCCCGCCGCTGCCATTCTCGCCACTGGCGCAAAGCCGCTGGCAAGCTTCAGGTTCGATGATGGGCAATGCACGACCGAGGCGCCGTGTTGCGCCAGCATTGCGATCTCCGCCTCGCTAAGGTGCACGGCGTGCACCGCGATCAGGCCCGGGCCGAGCAAGCCGAGCCGCTGCAGGCGCTCGAGCGGCCGCACGCCGTGCTCGGCGAGGGAGCGCGCGATTTCGTCCGTGGTCTCGTGCAGGTGGACATGCACCGGTACGTCCACCTCGCCGGCCAGGGTGGCGATCTTGCGGAAGCTGTCGTCCGAAACGCTATAGGGGGCGTGCGGCGCGAGGCAGAACGACACCAGCGGATGCTCGCGCCAGCGGTCGCGCAAGGCGAGCCCCTTGGCGAGGTAGTCGTCCGGATCGGAGCCGTAGGCCGACGCGAACTCGAACACGATCATGCCGAGAGAGACGCGCATGCCGGCCTCAAGCGCCGCTTCCAGCGTCGCCGCGGGGAAGAAGTACATGTCGTTGAAGCAGGTGACGCCGCCGCGCAGCATTTCGGCGCAGGCGAGCAGGCTGCCGTCCTTCACGAATTCCGGCGAAACGTGCTTCATTTCCGCGGGCCAGATGTGTTCCTCCAGCCAGCGCATCAGCGGCAGGTCGTCCGCGAGGCCGCGCATGAGCGACATCGCCGCGTGCGTATGGGCGTTCACCAGGCCGGGAATCAGCGCGTGCTCGTGCAACTCGATTCGTGCATACGCGGGAAATCGCGCAACGGCCTCGGCGCGCGGGAGCACCGCTTCGATCGCGCCATCGCGCAGGGCGACGCAGTGGTCCTCCAGAACCGCGCCGGCGGGCTCGACCGGAACGACCCAGCGCGGACTGAGAAGGGAATTTTGAAGCACGGAAATTGAGCTCAATTTAATCATATTTGCCGGCAAATTCCGCTGCCGCACATGATAAAATTTCGTTTCATTTTCAGCTTCAGTTTGCCGCCCTAGAACGGCCGCCTCCAGCCCCACAAAACAAGAGCCAACAAGAGCCGCGCAATGGAACCCTTCGCCAAGGAAACGATCCCGGTCAGCCTCGAAGAGGAGATGCGCCGCTCGTACCTCGACTACGCCATGAGCGTGATCGTGGGGCGCGCGCTGCCCGACGTGCGCGATGGCCTGAAGCCGGTGCATCGCAGGGTGCTCTACGCGATGCACGAGTCGAACAATGTCTGGAACCGCTCCTATGTGAAGTGCGCGCGCGTGGTCGGCGAAGTGCTGGGCAAATACCACCCGCACGGCGATACCGCGACCTACGAGGCGCTGGTGCGCATGGCGCAGGATTTCTCGATGCGCTACATGCTGGTCGACGGGCAGGGCAACTTCGGCTCGGTGGACGGCGACAACGCGGCGGCCTATCGCTACACCGAATGCCGTCTGGAGCGGCTGTCGGCTGAGCTGCTCGCCGACATCGACAAGGAAACGGTCGATTTCGTCGATAACTACGACGGCAAGGAACGCGAGCCCACCGTCCTGCCGAGCCGGATTCCGAACCTGCTGCTGAACGGCTCCTCCGGGATTGCCGTGGGCATGGCGACCAACATTCCGCCGCACAACCTGTCCGAGGTGATCGACGCCTGCCTGCATGTGCTGCAGGAACCGGGTTGCGCGATCGAGGAGCTGATCAAGCTGGTGCCGGCGCCGGATTTTCCGACCGCGGGAATCATCTATGGCATCGCCGGCGTGCACGAGGGCTACCGCAGCGGCCGCGGCCGCGTGGTGATGCGCGCGCGCACGCATTTCGAGGACATTCCGGGCAAGAGCGATCGCCAGATGATCGTCGTCGACGAACTGCCCTACCAGGTGAACAAGAAGGCGCTGCTCGAGCGCATCGCCGAGCAGGTCACTGAAAAAAGGCTCGAGGGTATCTCGGACATCCGCGATGAATCCGACAAGCAGGGCATCCGCGTGGTGATCGAATTGAAGCGCGGCGAGCTTGCCGAGGTGGTGCTGAACAATCTCTACAAGCAGACCCAGCTGCAGGACACCTTCGGCATGAACATGGTGGCGCTGGTGGACAACCAGCCGCGCGTGCTGAACCTGAAGGAGCTGCTGGAGGCGTTCATCTCCCACCGGCGCGAGGTGGTGACGCGCCGCACCGTCTTCGAGCTGAAGAAAGCGCGCGAGCGCGGCCACATACTGGAAGGCCTCGCGGTGGCGCTGTCCAACGTGGACGAGGTGATCGAGCTGATCAAGAGGGCCCTGTCGCCTGCGGACGCGAAGCGCGAACTGCTTGCAAAGAGCTGGAACTCGGACCTGGTGAAGGACATGCTCGGCCGGGTTTCAGGAGGGCATGAGCAATACCGGCCCGAAGGGCTGGGCGTGGAGTTCGGCCTCAAGCCAGAGGGCTACAGGCTCTCCGAGGAGCAGGCTCAAGCCATTCTTGAGCTGCGCCTGCAGCGGCTCACCGGCCTGGAACAGGACAAGATCCGCGGCGAGTACCGCGAGGTAATGCTCACCATCGCCGACCTGCTCGACATGCTGGACAAGCCGGCGCGCATTGCGGCGATCATCGAAAGCGAGCTGAAGCACATCAAGGAAGAGTTCGGCGACCGCCGCCGCAGCGAGATCGTCACTGTCGCCGAAGACATCTCGCTCGAGGACCTGATCGCGCCGCAGGACATGGTGGTCACCTTCTCGCACGGCGGCTACGTCAAGTCGCAGCCGCTCGCCGACTATCGCGCGCAGCGGCGCGGCGGGCGCGGCCGCACCGCGGCCACCACCAAAGACGATGATTTCATCGAACGCATGTTCGTCGCCCATTCGCACGACTACCTGCTGTGCTTCTCGAACCGCGGGCGCCTGTACTGGCTCAAGGTGTTCGAGGTGCCGCAGGGCGGATCCACCTCGCGCGGCAAGCCGATGGTCAACATGTTTCCGCTCGAGGAGGGCGAGAAGGTCACCGCGGTGGTGCCGGTGAAGGAGTTCGACGAAAGCCATTTCGTGTTCATGGCGACGGCGCAGGGCACGGTGAAGAAGACCCCGCTGGCCGATTTCTCGCGCCCGCGGCCCTCGGGCATCATCGCCGTCGGCCTCGACGAAGGCGATTACCTGATCGGCGTCGCGGTGACCGACGGCAGCTACGACGTGATGCTGTTTTCCTCGGAAGGCAAGGCGGTGCGCTTCGTCGAGGGAGACGTGCGCCCGATGGGGCGCACGGCGACCGGCGTGCGCGGCATGCGCCTGCCGGACGGCGGCGGCTGGAAAGTGGTCTGCATGCTCGCGGCGAAAGACGAAAAGCAGACCGTACTCACCGCCACCGAGAACGGCTACGGCAAGCGCACGCCGATTTCCGAGTACACCCGCCACGGCCGCGGCGGCCAGGGCATGATCGCGATCCAGGCCTCGGACCGAAACGGCGCCCTTGTGGGCGCCGTCCTTGTCGATGACCACGACGAAGTGATGCTGATCTCCACCGGCGGCGTGCTCATCCGCACTGCGGTGGCGCAGATCCGCGAGATGGGCCGCTCGACGCAAGGCGTGACGCTGATCGCGCTTTCGGAAGGCGAGAAGCTCGCCGGCATCGCGCGCATTGAGGATCGCGCCGAGGACGGCAACGGCGCGGGGGGGGAGAACGGCAACGGCGGCTCGGGCGAAGAACCCGAGGCTCCTGTAACGCCTGTGGATCCGGGCCCGCAGGGACCAACCATTCACTGATCACCGACATGTCCAGAATCTTCAATTTCAGCGCGGGACCGGCGGTCCTGCCCGAGGAAGTTCTTGCGCGCGCCGGCGACGAGATGCTCGACTGGCGCGGCAGCGGCATGTGCGTGATGGAGATGAGCCATCGCGGCAAGGAGTTCATGTCCATCGCCGCCGAGGCGGAGAAGGACCTGAGGGACCTGCTGGCGGTTCCCGCGAACTACAAGGTCCTCTTCCTGCAGGGCGGCGCGACGCTGCAGTTCGCGCAGATCCCGCTGAACCTCCTGGCTGGAAAGACCAAAGCCGATTACGTCGTCACCGGCGAGTGGTCGAAGAAGGCGCTCAAGGAAGCGCAGGCCTACTGCGACGTGCATATCGCCGCGAGTTCCGAGGACAAGTCCTTCAGTTACGCTCCCATGGATTGGAATGTCAGGCCCGATACTGCCTACGTTCACTACTGTTCGAATGAGACTATCGGTGGCGTTGAATTTCATTCAATTCCAAAAATTGAAAAAATTCCCCTTATTGCGGACGCCTCGTCGCACATCCTGTCGCGGCCGCTGGAGGTGTCGAAGTTCGGCCTGATCTATGCCGGCGCGCAGAAGAACATCGGACCTGCCGGGCTCACGATCGTGATCGTGCGCGAAGATCTCACTGGCAAGGCGTCCAAGGGCACGCCTTCGGTGATGGACTACAAGCAGCAGGCGGCGGCTGATTCGATGCTCAACACGCCCGCGACCTACGCGATGTACATCGCCGGCCTCGTTTTCAAGTGGCTGAAGACACAGGGCGGGTTGGCCGAGATTGAGAAGCGCAATATCGCGAAGGCACAGCTCCTGTACGACTGTCTTGATAAGAGCGGTTTCTACAAGAATTCGATAAATCCGAAGGATCGGTCGCGCATGAACGTGCCGTTCACTCTCAAGGATGCGTCGATGGACGAGGCATTCCTGAAAGGCGCGCAACAGCGGGGCATGGTGCAGCTCAAGGGCCACCGCTCGCTGGGCGGCATGCGGGCGTCGATCTACAACGCGATGCCGCTTGCGGGTGTGCAGCAACTGGTCGTATATATGAAGGAGTTCGAGGCGAAGCATGGCTAAGGCGGGAAAGAAACTCGAAGTGCTGGTCCTCAATCCGATCGCGCAGGTGGGCCTGAAGCGCCTGCCGGCGGAACGTTTCGAGGTGGTGAAGGAGTCGAAGTCCCCGGATGTGATCCTGGTGCGCTCGGCCGACATGCACGTGATGAAATTTGACGCCAACCTGAAAGCGGTCGGGCGTGCGGGCGCCGGCGTCAACAACATCCCGGTGGCGGCGCTATCGAAGCTGGGTGTGCCGGTGTTCAACGCGCCGGGCGCCAACGCCAACGCGGTGAAGGAGCTGGTGGTCGCGGGTATGCTGATCGCGGCGAGGAATCTCGCGCCGGCATTGGATTTTGTGAACCGCTTGGACAAGAACGCAAAAGATCTGGAAAAACAGGTCGAAGGCGGAAAGAAAGCCTACGCCGGCGTCGAGCTTCCAGGCCACACGCTGGGCGTCATCGGCCTGGGCAAGACCGGCAGCCTGGTGGCCGACGCGGCGATGCGCTTGGGCATGGAGGTGCTTGGCTACGACCCCGACATCACGGTGGACGCCGCCTGGAGCCTTCCCGCCCAGGTACGCAAGGCAAACTCGGTGGATGAGCTGCTGCGTGCGAGCGATTTCGTCACGCTGCACGTGCCGCTGGCCGACAAGACGCGCAACCTGCTGAACGCGAAGAACCTCAAGCTGATGAAGGCCGGCGCGGTGCTGCTGAATTTCTCGCGCGACGGCGTGGTTGAGGACGCGGCGGCGCTCAAGGCCCTCGAGTCGAAACACCTGCGCTGCTATGTGACCGATTTTCCGTCGGCCGAACTGATCGGCAGGGCCGGGGTGGTGGCGCTGCCGCACCTGGGCGCCTCCACCAGCGAAGCCGAGGACAATTGCGCCGTCATGGTTTGCGACCAAGTCACCGCGTATCTTGCCGACGGCACCATGCAGAACGCCGTCAACTTCCCGAACGCGCAGATGCCGCGCGAGTCGCCCTATCGCCTGGCGATCGCCAATGCCAACGTGCCGAACATGCTGGCGAGCATCTCCAACGCCATGGGCAACCGCAAGATCAACATCCACAACATGCTGAACAAGTCGAAGCAGGACATGGCCTACACCCTGGTCGACGTGGACAGCCCGGTGCCCGATGCGGTGATCAGGGAATTGTGCGCGATCAAGGGTGTCCTCGCGGTTCGCTACCTGCCCGTGGACCAATGAGCCGGCAGGAGAAGAGCGAGACGGAAATCGCCTCGCTGCGCCGTGAGATCGACGATCTCGATGCGCAGCTGCTCGCGCTGCTGAACCGGCGCGCCGCGATCGTACGCAAGGTGGGAGAGTTGAAAAGCGGCAAGCGCGTGTACCGGCCCGAGCGCGAAAGCCAGATCCTGCGGGGGATTGCCGCGAAAGGCGGTGCCTTGCCGGCGGAGAGCGCCATAGCGGTGTTCCGCGAGATCATCTCCGCCTGCCGGGCGCTGGAGCAGCCAATCCGCGTCGCCTATCTCGGGCCGCAGGGAACCTTCAGCGAGCAGGCGGTGCGACAGCACTTCGGCCAGGGCGTTGCAGCCGAACCCACGGCGACCATCGACGAGGCATTCCGCAGCGCAGAGTCCGGTGCGACCCAGTTTGCCGTGGCGCCGGCCGAGAATTCCACCGATGGCGTGGTCGGCCGTACCCTCGACCTGCTGCTCACCACGCCGTTGCGCATCTGCGGCGAAGTTGAATTGAGGGTTAAACAAAATTTGCTTTCCAGAATGAAAGGCATCAAGGAGATAAGAAAAATCTACTCCCATACCCAGTCTCTGGCGCAGTGCAACGGCTGGCTCGGACAGAACCTGCCGAAAGCCGAGCGCATTCCGGTTGGCTCGAACGCGGAAGCCGCGCGCCGCGCCTCGAAGGAGAAGGGCGCGGCCGCGATTGCCGGGGAGGCGGCCGCGGCGCTCTACAAACTGAACGTGCTCGAGCGCGGCATCGAGGACGACCCGAACAACACGACGCGGTTCCTGGTTCTCGGCCAGGTCGATGCCGGGCGCAGCGGCCGGGACCGCACCTCGTTCGTGATGTCAGCTGAGAACAAGCCGGGCGCGGTGCACGCGCTGCTCTCTCCGCTCGCGGCGAACGGCGTGAGCATGTCGCGCATCGAATCGCGCCCCGCCAGGGCGCGAGCGGCGCGCTGGGAGTACGTGTTCTTCATCGACGTCGAGGGGCACCAGTCGGACGCGAAGCTCGCCGCCGCGATCGGCGAGTTGCAGCAGCGCGCGCCGTTCTTCAAGATTCTGGGGTCCTACCCCATTGCTTCGAACTGAGGCTGCGCCATGCAGATGGATCCCTGCGAACTCTCCCCTTCGTACGTGCGCTCGATCGCGCCGTACCAGCCCGGCAAGCCGATCTCGGAACTGGCGCGCGAACTCGGGCTCAAGGAGGAGAACATCGTCAAGCTCGCCTCCAACGAGAACCCACGGGGCATCGGCCCGCGCACGCGCGCCGCGATCGAGGCCGCGCTGGGCGACATCGCGCGCTACCCGGACGGCAACGGCCACGACCTGAAGACGGCCCTGTCGCGCCGCTATGGCGTGGACACGGGCGCGATCGTACTCGGCAACGGTTCGAACGATGTGCTCGAACTGGTCGCGCTCGCCTTCCTCGGCCCGGGGCGCTCCGCGGTATATTCGCAGCACTGCTTCGCGGTCTATCCGCTCGCGACGCAGGCGCGCGGCGCACGCGGCATCGCGGTGCCGGCGAAAGACTACGGCCACGACCTCGAGGCGATGCTGGCGGCGATAGACGATGAAACCTATGTCGTCTGGGTCGCGAATCCAAATAATCCCACTGGCACCATGTTGCGGCCCGAGGCGCTTGAAGGGTTCCTCAAGCGCGTGCCCGAGCGGGTCATCGTGGTGATCGACGAGGCCTACAACGAGTACCTGTCGCCGGATCTCAAGTCCGAGACCGTGAAATGGCTCAGGCGGCATTCGAACCTGGTGGTCACGCGCACGTTTTCCAAGGCCTACGGGCTCGCCGGGTTGCGTGTCGGCTATGCGCTGGCGCATGCGTCGGTCGCGGACATCATGAACCGCGTGCGCCAGCCCTTCAACGTGAACAGCATCGCGCTGAGCGCGGCGACCGCGGCACTCGATGACATGGAGTTCGTCGCGCGCAGCTTCGCCGAGAACCTGCAGGGGCTGCGCCAGGTCGAGGAGGGCGCCACGTGTCTCGGGCTTGAGTGGATTCCCGCCTACGGCAACTTCATCACCGTGCGGGTGGGGAAGGCAAACGAGGTCTTCCGGCGGCTGCTCAAGCGCGGCGTGATCGTGCGTCCGGTGGGCGGTGGCTACCAGCTGCCCGAGCACCTGCGCATCACGATCGGCACGGCGCGGGAGAACGAGCGCCTGCTCTCCGCGCTCAGCGCCAGTCTGAAGGAATAATGTTCTTCGAACGAGTCGCGGTCATCGGAGTTGGCCTGATAGGGGGTTCTTTTTCTTTAGTATTAAAAGAAAAAAAACTCTGCGGGCATGTCGTGGGCGTCGGGCGCAGCGCCGCCAACCTGAAGTTCGCGCTGGAGCGCGGCCTCATCGATTCGGTTGCATCGGACGTGGCGGCGGCTGTCCGCGGCGCCGACCTGGTGCTGGTTTCGGCCCCGGTTGCGCAGTTCGAGAATATCTTTCAGGAAATAAAAGCCATTCTCAAACCCGGGGCATTGGTCACCGACGCCGGCAGCACCAAGCGCGACGTGGTGGCAACTGCGCGCGCGGCGCTGGGCGCAAAAATCGCTCAATTCGTTCCTGCGCATCCGATTGCCGGCGCTGAACACAGCGGCGCGGCGGCAGCGAACCCGGATTTGTTTCGCGGCCGCCGCGTGGTCCTTGCTCCCCTCGAAGAAAACAGCAGGCAGGACATCGAAACCATCTCCGGGTTGTGGACCGTTATCGGTGCGCGCGTTACGCGCATGACGCCGGAGGAGCACGACGCGGTGTTCGCGGCCGTGAGCCACCTGCCGCACCTGCTTGCCTACGCGCTGGTGAACGACGTCAGCAAGCGTCCCAATTCGGCGCAGCTATTCGGCTACGCCGCGGGCGGATTCCGCGATTTCACGCGGATCGCCTCGAGCCAGCCGGAAATGTGGCGCGATATTTGCATGGCGAATCGCGACCGTCTCCTGCATGAATTGCATTTGTACGAAAGAAAATTAAAAGCCATAGGTCAAATGCTCGAAGAAAGTGATGCGTCAGCCCTCGAGAAGCTGTTCGCCGAGGCGCGTGCGGCGCGCGAGAAGTGGATCAAGGGCGAGTACGAATGAAATTCGTCGCACTGGACCCGATCCGCCGCGCGTCCGGCACGGTCCGGCTGCCGGGCTCGAAGAGTATTTCCAACCGCGTACTTCTGCTGGCGGCCCTGTCCGCCGGCGAGACCCACGTGAAGGGCTTGCTGGATGCCGACGATACCCGGGTGATGCTCGATGCACTCCAGAAACTCGACATCTCGATCGACACCAGAAATTTCGCAGATATCGTGGTGACCGGTTCGCGGGTGATTCCTAGCCGGAAGAAGGACCTTTTCCTCGGCAATGCCGGTACCGCGTTCCGGCCGCTCACCGCGGTGCTCGCGCTCTCAGGCGGCGAATACCGGCTCTCGGGCGTGCCCCGCATGCACCAGCGGCCGATCCGCGACCTGGTCGAGCCATTGCGCTCGATCGGGGCGCGCATCGACTATGTCGGCAAGGAAGGCTATCCGCCGCTCGCGATCCATCCGGGAAGCATCCGCGTTGACGGGCACATCAAGGTTCGCGGCAACGTGTCCTCGCAGTACCTGAGCGGCCTGCTGATCGCGCTGCCGCTGGCGGGTGGCGGCGCCATCGAGGTCGAGGGTGAGCTGATCTCCAAGCCCTACGTGGCGATCACGCTCAACATGATGCGCAAATTCGGCGTCGAGGTGCGGGACAACGGCTCACGCTCGTTCGACGTGCCGGGATTCGCCTATCTTGCGCCCGAGGAGATCCATGTAGAGGGAGACGCGTCCTCGGCCTCTTATTTCCTTGCTGCCGGTGCGATCGCGGGGGGGCCGGTGCGCGTAATCGGCGTCGGGCGCGACAGCATTCAAGGCGACGTGCGCTTCGCCGAGGTGCTGGAGAAAATGGGCGCGCGCGTCGAGTACGGCGCCGACTGGATCGAGGTGTCGTCCGCCGGCAAGCTCAAGCCGATCGACATGGACCTGAACCACATTCCGGACGCGGCCATGACCGCCGCGGTCGCGGCGCTGTTCGCCGATGGCACGAGCACCATCCGCAACATCGGCAGCTGGCAGGTGAAGGAGACCGACCGCATCACCGCCATGGCGACGGAAATGAGGAAGCTCGGCGCCACCGTGGTGGAGGGTCCCGACTTCCTGAAAATCACGCCGCCGGCGAAACTCAATCCGGGCGTCGCCATCGACACCTACGACGATCACCGCATCGCGATGTGCTTTTCGCTCGCCGCGCTGGGCGGCGTGCCGGTGACGATCAACGATCCGGAATGCGTGGCGAAGACTTACCCCGAATACTTCGCGGTGCTCGCCGACATCACGCAATGAGCGTTCCGGTGATCACTATCGATGGCCCCTCCGCCTCCGGCAAGGGCGCCGTCGCGAGCCGGGTTGCGGCCGCGCTGGGCTTCCATTACCTCGAAAGCGGAGCGCTCTACCGATTGGTCGCTCTGGCTGGCGGGAATGCGCCGGAGAAAACGGCCGCGGGGCTTCAGGTCGAGTTCCGGGATGGAAAAATTATCTTTTCTGGACAGGACGTTACGGAAAAATTGCGCGAAGAGGCGATCGGCGTCAGGGCCTCTGAGATCGCCAGGCTGCCGTCCGTCCGATCGGCGCTGCTCGAGCGCCAGAGAGGGTTTCGACTGCCGCCCGGGTTAGTGGCGGATGGCCGCGACATGGGGACGGTGGTGTTCCCGGATGCGGTGCTGAAAGTGTTCCTGACGGCGAGCGCGGAGGCCCGTGCCCAGCGCAGGTATAAGCAGTTGAATGACAAGGGAAAGCATGCTACTCTCGCGGCCCTTTCCAGTGCTCTGGAAGAGCGGGACAAGCGAGACGCCGCCCGCGCGGTGGCGCCGCTCAAGCCGGCAGTAGACGCGGTGTCTCTCGATTCCTCTGAAATGACGCTCGACGAAGTGGTCGATCAGGTGCTGAAGAAGTACCGGGAGAAGTACCGGGAAAGTATGTACCGGTGAAAACCAGGCGGAAAGCGGCAGAACCGCTTTCTATTTTGCAACCCAACCCGCGAGGCTGATCGCAAGCCCGCGGATATGAAGGCTTTTTAAACTTACTCCATGGCCAGCGTTTCTCCCGCAGTCTCCAAAGCCGTATCCAAGCCCGCTCCCGCCCCCGAATCGTTCGAGGCCCTGTTCGAAGAAAGCCTGACGCGCCAGGAAATGCGCATCGGCGAGGTCATCACCGCAGAAGTCGTGCGCATGGACCAGAACTTCGTCGTGGTGAATGCGGGTCTGAAGTCCGAGAGCTTCATCGCCCTCGAAGAATTCAAAGACGATGCCGGCGCGATGACGGTGAAACCCGGCGACTTCGTCAGCGTCTCCATCGAGGCGCTCGAAGATGGCTTCGGCGAAACGCGCCTGTCGCGCGAAAAAGCCAAGCGCCTCGCGGCCTGGATGGATCTCGAGAAAGCGCTCGAGACCGGCGAGAAGATCGAAGGCGTCATCACCGGCAAGGTAAAGGGCGGCCTCACGGTGATGGCGAAGAGCATCCGCGCCTTCCTGCCCGGCTCGCTGGTTGATCTGCGCCCGGTCAAGGACACCACGCCCTTCGAGGGCAAGACCATGCTGTTCAAGGTCATCAAGCTCGACCGCAAGAGAAACAACGTGGTCGTATCCCGCCGCGCGGTGCTCGAGGAGACCGCCGGCGCCGAGCGCGAGCAGCTGCTCTCGACGCTCGCCGAAGGCGCGGTGGTCAAGGGCATCGTCAAAAACATCACCGACTACGGCGCGTTCGTGGACCTGGGCGGCATCGACGGCCTGCTGCACATCACCGACCTCGCCTGGAGGCGCGTCAAGCATCCGACCGAGGTGGTTAACGTCGGCGACGAAGTCACCGCCAAGGTCCTCAAGTTCGACGCCGAGAAGAACCGCGTCTCGCTGGGTCTCAAGCAGCTGGGCGAAGATCCCTGGGTCGGCATTTCGCGCCGCTATCCGCAGGGCACGCGCCTGTTCGGCAAAGTCACCAATCTCACCGACTACGGCGCCTTTGTCGAAGTCGAGGCGGGCATCGAGGGCCTGGTGCACGTGTCCGAGATGGACTGGACCAACAAGAACGTGCATCCCTCCAAGGTGGTGCAGGTCGGCGACGAGGTCGAGGTGATGATCATCGAGATCGACGAAGAGCGGCGCCGCATTTCGCTCGGCATGAAGCAGTGCCTGCCGAACCCCTGGGACGATTTCGCGCGCGAGTTCAAGAAGGGCGACCGCGTCAAGGGCCAGATCAAGTCGATCACCGATTTCGGCGTTTTCGTCGGCCTCACGGGCGGCATCGACGGCCTGGTGCACCTCTCGGACCTGTCCTGGAGCCTGACGGGCGAGGAAGCGGTCAAGAACTTCAAGAAGGGCGACGAAGTCGAGACCACGGTCCTGTCGATCGACGTCGAGCGCGAGCGCATCTCGCTCGGCATCAAGCAGATCGAGGGCGACCCATTCACCAATTTCGTTGCCGGCCACGAGAAGAACAGCGTGGTGACGGGCACGGTCAAATCGGTGGACGCCAAGGGCGCGGTGATTACCATCGCTCCGGACGCCGAGGGCTACCTGCGCGCCTCCGAGTTCTCGCGTGACCGCATCGAGGACCTGAGCAAGGTGCTCAAGGAAGGCGATTCGGTGACCGCCATGATCATCAACGTCGATCGCAAGAACCGCTCGATCAACCTCTCGGTGAAGGCGAAGGACGTGGCCGAAGAGACCGACTCTATGAAGCAGTTGAGGAGCGAGAGCGCGGCGAGCGCCGCGGGCAGCACCAACCTCGGGGCGCTGCTGCGGGCCAAGCTCGACAAGAGCAATTCCAACACGCCGGAATAATCGGGCTGTCCTGACGATACGTGGAGAGGGCGCCATGACGAAGTCGGAACTGATAGCGCGGCTGGCGCAGCGCTATCCGCAGTTGGTGGCAAAGGACGCCGAGTACGCGGTGAAGATAATCTTGGACGCGATGACCCATGCGCTGCTGAACGGGCATCGCATCGAGATCCGCGGCTTCGGCAGCTTCGGCCTGAACTACCGGCCGCCGCGCGTCGGGCGCAATCCGAAGTCCGGCGAGAAGGTGCACGTGCCAGAAAAGTACGTGCCGCATTTCAAGGCCGGCAAGGAGCTGCGCGAGCGCGTCGACGCGCTAGACCCGGATGCAACCATGGTCATGCCGGCGCGTCCCCGGCAGGCGCCGCAGTAGTCCGCGCCGCGGCGCGATTTTGAGCATGCGCGTCCTATCCTGGGCGATCCGCTTCGCCCTGTTCGTCGTCCTGCTCGCGTTCGCGGCGAAGAACACCGAGCCTGTGACCCTGCGCTTTTACTTCGACCTTGCGTGGCAGGCGCCGCTGGTGGCATTGCTGCTCGCATTTTTCGCGGCCGGCGCGGTATTGGGATTGATCGCCATGTCGGGTACCTATTTCGCGCAGCGAAGGGAAATCGCGCGACTGCAGCGCGCTGATTCCTCGAGACCGGAATTCAACACCCGCGCCGCGTCGCAACCACCGGCGGCCGAAGGTTGAGCGAGGCGGGCTGATGGAACTGGAGTATTGGTGGCTGCTCGGTTTTCCGATCTTTTTTGGCCTCGGCTGGCTCGCGGCGCGCATCGACATCAAGCACCTGGTGAAGGATTCGCGCGCGCTGCCGACCTCCTATTTCAAGGGGCTCAACTTCCTGCTCAACGAGCAGCCGGACAAGGCCATCGAAGCGTTCATCGAGGTGGTCAAGGTGGACCCGGAGACCGTCGAGCTGCATTTCGCGCTTGGGAGTCTGTTCCGCCGGCGCGGCGAGTACGACCGCGCCATCCGCATGCACCAGCATCTGCTGGAGCGCGCCGACCTCGCCGGCGAGCAGCGCGCGACCGCGTTGTTCGAACTGGGCCAGGACTACCTGAAGGCGGGCATCCTCGATCGCGCGGAGGAGGTCTTCCACAAGCTGGCCGACGTTCCGCCGCACGCGGCGGGGGGGCCGCAGGCCGGTGAGGCGCGCCTCTTCCTGCTCGAGATATTCCAGCAGGAAAAGGACTGGGACAAGGCGGTCGCGATGGCGCAGCGGCTCGAGACCGAAACCGGGAAATCGCGCGCCAAAGAGATCGCGAATTTCTTCTGCGAGCTGGCGGCGAACGAGGCGACACATTCCCGGCCCGATGCCGCGCGTGCGCACCTGGAGACGGCGCTGGAGGCCAATCGCAAGTCGGTGCGTGCCAGCATCCAGCTGGGGGATCTGGAGAAGGTCGCGAACCGCGCGGAAGGCGCCATCGAGCACTGGAAGCGGATCGAGGCGCAGAACCCCGCCTACCTTGCGTTGGTGGCGCAACGCCTGCTCGAAGCGCACCGCGAAGCCGGCAGGCTGGAAGATGGCCTGACGCTGCTCACCGGCTACCTGGAACGCTACCCATCGCTCGACCTGCTCGATGCGGTGTTCCAGTCAACGCTCGAATCGAAGGGGGCGGAAGCGGCCTATAAACTCGTGCGCGACGAATTGCGGCGCAATCCGACGCTGCTGGGCCTGGACCGGCTGCTGGAGGCGCAGATCGTCGGTGCGGCGAATCCGGAGCGCCGGCGCGACCTCGAACTGGTGCGCAACCTCGTGCACAGCCACACGCGGCG
The DNA here is from genome assembly GCA_945906765.1 of Nitrosovibrio sp. Nv4. Classification (GTDB taxonomy): domain Bacteria; phylum Pseudomonadota; class Gammaproteobacteria; order Burkholderiales; family SG8-39; genus RBG-16-66-20. Next base: position 23,098 of record CAMDRF010000035.1, read on the forward strand.
CCTGGCGCGCTACCGCTGCGAGAACTGCGGCTTCAAGGCGCGCCAGTTCCACTGGCTGTGCCCGGCCTGCGGCGGCTGGGAAACCTACCCGCCGCGGCGCTCCGAGGAATTCGATCTTACGCCATGAGAAATCTCACATGAAAGTCAGCATCGTCGGTACCGGCTATGTGGGCCTCGTGACGGGCGCATGCCTCGCGGACATGGGCAATCATGTCCTCTGCCTTGACGTGGATGCGGAAAAGGTCGCCGCGCTGAATGCCGGGCAGGTGCCGATCCACGAGCCGGGACTGGAACCGGTGGTAAAGAGAAATCGCGCGGCGGGCCGCCTGTCCTTTTCCACCGACGCGGCGGCGAGCGCGGCGCACGGCGTGCTGCAGTTGATCGCGGTTGGCACGCCGCCGGGGCAGGATGGCTCGGCGGACCTGCAGCACGTGCTCGCGGCGGCGGGCGCGATCGGCCGGCACATGGACGGCTACCGGGTGGTGGTCGACAAGTCCACGGTTCCCGTGGGGACGGCAGACAAGGTCAAGGCGGAAATACAGAAGGAACTCAAAAAGCGGGGCATGCAGATTCCTTTCAGCGTCGTCTCGAACCCGGAATTCCTGAAGGAAGGCGCGGCAGTCGAGGATTTCATGCGGCCGGACCGCATCATCATCGGCTCCGGGGATGAGCGCGCCACGGCGCTGCTGCGCGAGCTCTACGCGCCGTTCCAGCGCAACCACGACCGGCTGATGCTGATGGGCGTGCGCTCGGCCGAACTCGCCAAGTACGCCGCCAACGCGATGCTGGCGACGCGCATCTCGTTCATGAACGAACTGGCCAACCTCGCCGAGGTGCTGGGGGCGGACATCGAGGAAGTGCGTCGCGGCATCGGCACCGATCCGCGCATCGGCACCCATTTCCTCTACTCGGGCGCCGGCTACGGCGGCTCCTGCTTCCCAAAGGACGTCAAGGCGCTGCAGCGCATCGCTGCGGATGCCGGGCAGCCGTTGCGTGTGATGGCCGCCGTGGAGCAGGCAAACGAAGCGCAGAAGCACGTTCTTGGCAGAAAGATAAAGGCAAGGTTCGGCAACGACCTGAAGGGCAGGCGCTTCGCCGTATGGGGCCTCGCCTTCAAGCCCAATACCGACGACATGCGCGAAGCACCGAGCCTGACCCTGATTTCCGATCTGATCGCGGCAGGTGCTGAGGTTCGGGCCTATGATCCCGTTGCAGGGGATCAGGCGAGAAATATTCTTTCCGGGCATAAGAATATCGAAATCAAAAACACATCCAAAGAAGCCCTCGAAGGCTGTGATGCTCTGGCGATCGTCACCGAATGGGCGGAATTCAGGGCCCCGGATTTTCCTGCCCTGAAGAAGACGCTCAAGACGCCGGTCATATTCGATGGCCGGAACCTGTACGATCCGGCGATGGTGCGCTCCCTTGGTTTCGAGTATTTTCCGGTCGGACGGAAGCAGTGAAGTCTCTAAAAACGCGCAAGCGCGTTCCTGACACCCGGAAGGCGCGCATACTGGTGGTCGGCGATGTCATGCTCGACCGATACTGGTTTGGCGATGCATCGCGGATTTCGCCCGAGGCGCCGGTGCCGGTGGTGCTGATCGGGCGGCAGGAAGCGCGCCTGGGCGGCGCGGCCAACGTGGCGCACAACTGTGCGGCGCTGGGCGCGCGGACCCAATTGCTGTCGGTCATCGGCCGCGACGAGGATGGAGAACTGCTGGCGCGGTTGGTGAGCGAGAAGGGCATCCTGGCGAGCTTCCACCGGGATCCGAAAATCCGTACCACCGTGAAACTGCGCATCGTCGCGCGGCAGCAACAACTACTGCGGCTGGATTTCGAAACACAGCCCTCGCGCGAGGTGCTCGCCTCGAAACTCGCCGACTTCGCCAGGGCATTGCCGGGCTGCGGCGTGGTGATCCTGTCGGACTACGGCAAGGGCGGGCTGACGCATATCGCGCGCATGATCAGGCTCGCGCGCGATGCGGGAAAGCAGGTGCTGGTCGATCCCAAGGGCGACGACTACTCGCGCTACAAGGGGGCCCACGTTGTAACGCCGAACCAGGCTGAGTTGCGCGAAGTGGTCGGCCGCTGGAAGAACGAAGGCGACCTTGAGCGCCGGGCGCAGAAATTTCGCAGGAAGCTGGCGCTGCAGGCGCTGCTGCTGACGCGCGGCAAGGACGGCGTGACCCTCTTCACGGAGCGAGGCACGCTGCATGTCAAGGCCGAGGAACGCGAAGTTTACGATGTCAGCGGCGCCGGAGACACGGTGATCGCCACGCTCGGCACCATGCTTGCCGCAGGGGCGCGGCTGGAGCAGGCGGTGCGGCTGGCCAACCGCGCCGGCGGCATCGTGGTCGGGAAGATCGGCGCCGCGGCGATCAGCAGAAAAGAACTTTTCGGCTAATACGGATCACACGGCATATGCACTACGTCGTCACCGGCGCCGCCGGCTTCATCGGATCGAGACTGGTTGGTGCGCTGAATCGCGCCGGCATCAGCGACATACTCGCGGTGGATGACCTGGAGAACGGCGCCAAGGCGAAGAACCTGGCCAGCGTCGAGATCGAGGACTACCTCGACAAGCGCGAGTTCCTGTCCCAGCTTGAAACCGGCCGGCTGGACGGCGGCATCGAAGTGATCCTGCACCAGGGCGCGTGTTCCGACACCATGCAGACCGACGGCCGCTACATGATGGAGAACAATTACGCCTATTCCAAATCGCTGTTCGACTGGAGTCAGGAAGAGGAGGTGCCGTTCATCTACGCTTCCTCGGCCGCGGTCTACGGCCCCGGCAAGGAGTTCGGCGAGACGCGCGAAAACGAGGACCCGCTCAATGTCTACGCCTACTCGAAATTCCTCTTTGACCAGTACGTGAGGAAACGGCTGGCAGGCAGCACCGTGCAGGTGGCGGGCTTGCGTTACTTCAATGTCTACGGACCGAACGAGGCGCACAAGGGGCGCATGGCGTCGGTCGCCTTTCACGCCTTCAACCAGTACCGGGCCGAGGGCCGCGTGAAACTGTTCGAAGGGTCGGACGGCTACGGCGACGGCGGGCAGCAGCGTGATTTCGTGCATGTGGACGACGCGGTGAGCGTGAATCTGTGGCTGCTCGAGAACCGGGAAATTTCCGGTGTCTTTAACTGTGGCACCGGCCACGCGCAGACCTTCAACGTCGTCGCCGCCGCGGTCATCAACACAGCGGCCGGAACGGAGTTTTCCCTCGATGAGCTGGTGCAGAAGAATTTCATCGAATACATTCCTTTTCCTCCGCAGCTGGTGGGCAAATACCAGAGCTACACGCAGGCGGACCTGAGCCGGCTGCGCGAGGCGGGCTATCCCGGTGAGTTCCAGCGGGTGGAAGAGGGCGTCGCCGCCTATGTCAGGGAATTGCTGAAAGCGTGAAAAAGACGATCGAGGATTTCATCGGCGACACGCCGCTGGTGCGGCTGCAGCGCATCCCCGGCGAGCACAACCGGAAATCGAACAACACCATTCTCGCCAAGCTGGAAGGCAACAACCCCGCCGGCTCGGTGAAGGATCGTCCCGCGATATCGATGATCCGGCGTGCCGAGGAACGCGGCACGATCAGCAAGGGCGATGTCCTGATCGAGCCCACCTCGGGCAATACCGGCATCGCGCTCGCCATGGCGGCCGCGATCCGCGGCTACAGGATGGTGCTGATCATGCCCGAGCACCTGTCAATCGAGCGCCGCCAGACGATGCGCGCCTTCGGCGCCGAGCTCATCCTCACGCCGCAGAAAGGCGGCATGGAAGCGGCGCGCGACCTGGCCGAGAAAATGGTGAAGGAGAAGAAGGGGGTCATGCTCGACCAGTTCGCCAATCCGGACAACCCGCTGGCGCATTACGAAACCACGGGCCCCGAGATCTGGCGCGATACCGGCGGCGCGATCACGCACTTCGTCTCCTCCATGGGTACCACCGGCACCATCATGGGCTGCGCGCGCTACTTCAAGGAAAAGAATCCGAAGATCCAGATCGTCGGCTGCCAGCCGGAGGAAGGCTCGCAGATCCCGGGCATCCGCAAATGGCCCGAGGCCTACCTGCCGAAAATCTATGACAAGGCGCGCGTCGACCGGCTGGAGTACGTCAGCCAGGCCGACGCCGAGGAAATGGCGCGCCGCCTGGCGCGCGAGGAAGGCATCTTTGCCGGCATCTCCTCGGGTGGCGGAGTCGCGGTGGCGCTGCGCATCTCGCAGGAACTGAAAAACGCCGTGATCGTGACCATCATCTGCGACCGCGGCGACCGCTACCTCTCCACCGGCATATTCCCGGACTAAAACAGGGACAGACCACGTTTTTCAAGACAAATGCCACAGAAAACGTGGTCTGTCCCTGAATTCAAATGACGCCAATACTCGCGTTTGACATAGAGACCATTCCCGACGTCGCTGGTATCCGGCGGCTGCACGGACTGCCCGCTGATCTGCCGGACGCCGAGGTCGCGGAGGTGGCTTTCCAGATCCGCCGCACCAAGACCGGCAGCGACTTCCTGCCGTCGCAGCTGCAGCGCGTGGTCGTCATTTCCGGCGTGCTGCGCAACGACGAAGGCATCCAGGTATTCACCATCGGAGAGCCCGAGCGCACGGAGCCGGAGATCCTGCAGAAGTTCTTCGACGGCGTCGAAAAACTGGTGCCGCAGCTGGTATCGTGGAACGGGGGGGGCTTCGACCTGCCGGTGCTGAACTACCGCAGCCTGATCCACAAAGTCACTGCGCCGACGTTCTGGGAAACCGGCGACGAGAACCGCGACTTCCGCTACAACAACTACATCTCGCGCTACCACTCGCGGCATCTCGACCTGATGGACGTGCTGGCGATGTACCAGCCGCGCAACAATGCGCCGCTGGACGACGTGGCCCAGCTGGCGGGCTTGCCGGGAAAGATGGGCATTGGTGGCGCGAAAGTATGGGAAACGTTCCTCGCAGGCGGCATTGCCAAGATCCGCGACTACTGCGAAGTCGACACGGCCAATACCTACCTGCTGTACCTGCGCTATCAGCTCCTACGAGGTTTTTTTGCAAAAAATTTTTATGAAAAAGAAATTCAGCTGCTGAAAAGTCATTTGCAGAGCCTCGAAAAACCGCATTGGCGCGAATTTCTGCAGCTCTGGAATGAAGCTTGAGATCGAGGCGCTCGATGCCTCGGGCCGCGGCGTCGCGCGCAATGCGGGCAAGGTCGTGTTCGTCGAGGGTGCGCTGGCCGGCGAACTTGTCGAAGCGCGCCTGCTCGAAACCAAGCCCAAGTTCGATCGCGCGCGCGTAACGCAGATCCTCCGCCCCTCCGCTTCCCGGCGCACGCCGCGCTGCCCGCACTTCGGCGTCTGCGGCGGCTGCGCCACCCAGCACGTGGACGCGCGCACCCAGGTCGCCGCCAAGCAGCGCGGACTCGAGGACAACCTGGCGCGCATCGGCAAGGTCGAGGCGGATTCGATGCTGCCACCGATTTACGGCGAGGAATGGGGCTACCGGCACCGCGCGCGCCTGTCGGTGCGCTATGTGCAAGCCAAGGGTGGTGCGCTGGTGGGATTCCGCGAGAAGAAGTCCACTTATGTGGCGGACATGCAGGGCTGCGACGTATTGCCGCCGCGAATTTCTTGCCTGATTGTTCCTCTTAGAATTCTCATTGGAAATTTCTCGATTCGAGATCGCGTTCCGCAGATCGAGATTGCGGTCGGAGAGGCGGCGACGGTTCTCCTGTTCCGGCATTTGCTGCCGTTCTCCGAAGCCGACCATGTGCTGCTGCGGAATTTCGCCGATATGCACGGCGTGTACGTCTGGCTGCAGTCCGCGGGGCCGGAAACCGTGGCGCCGTTCCATCCGGTCGTTCACGACGCGCTCTACTACGACCTGCCGGAGTTCGGGGTGCGGATCGCATTCCAGCCATCGGACTTCACGCAGGTCAATCTGGCCGTCAACCGGCTTCTCGTCTCGCGCGCTGTCCGCCTGCTCGATCCGCAACCGGGCGAGCGGGTGGCGGACCTGTTCTGCGGCATCGGCAACTTCTCGCTGCCGCTCGCCACGCGCGGCGCGCAGGTGATCGGCTTCGAGGGCAGCGCGCTGCTGGTCGAGCGCGCGCGCCAGAACGCGGCGGCCAACAGGCTGGTGGCGCAGTTCGAGGTCGCGGACCTGTTCAAGCCCAACTTGGCGCACTACGGCCGCTTCGACAAGTTCCTGCTCGATCCGCCGCGCGAGGGCGCCATCAGCCTGGTCCATGCCCTGCCGGAAGACTGGCCGCGGCGCATCGTCTACGTCTCCTGCGACCCCGCCACGCTCGCTCGCGACGCCGGCGTGCTGGTGCACCTGAAAGGCTTCCGCCTGGCCGCCGCGGGGGTGGTCAACATGTTTCCCCACACCGCGCACGTCGAGTCCATCGCACTCTTCGACAGAAATTGATCCGATGGTGCGATCTGGAAATGGACATCTGCCGGCATATCGCTCGATCTATCCATGGATCGTTGCATCTACCCATGGATCGTTCTAGCATCAATCTTGGCTGAATTAATTAGGCTGAAGACCGATGTCATCTTCGTCGGACCACGGTTCGCGGCCATGGCGGCTAAGCAGATGACCCTGGATATTGCCGTTGTCTGCGGCTCATGCGGAGATCCGGTAGAGAACGGACTCGCCGAGAGCTTGGCCCGACCCGGCGGCAATGTTACGGGACCCGCAAGCCGATCTGCCGAGCTGATCGGAAAGCGCATCGCGCTGATGAAGGAATTGTTTCCAGGGATGTTGCGGTTCGCAGTCTTCGTGTTCCCGACGAATCCAGGAACGCAGCCCACACTACGAGCGCTCGATGCGGCCGGCCGAGCACTTGGCGTGGAGTTGAAACGATTCGATATTCGCAGTGCAAGCGACTTTGACAATGCGTTTCGCTCAGCTGCAGCGGACGGCGCGGGTGCGGTAATTCTTCAGGACGACCCTCTCACCCGTCCCAGCCGAGGCCAGATCGCCACCTTGTCCCTAGCGGTATGCTGCCTAACAATCGGTTCTTGACCGACGCGTTCCGCGCGCCGCCGTGCGCCGCGCACCGCGCGGCAAAACCGGGGCGTTAAAGTGTCCGCGACTGTCCTGAAATGGATCTTCGTTCTCGATGACGACTGTGTTTGGCAGAGCGGGCGGACGTTCGCGGAGGACTGTGCGTATGAAGATGCCTCGGGCAAGCGCTGGCTGGAGATCCGGAAAAGCGGGGAGATCCGGGTGCTGAAGGATTATGGGCGCTGTATCAGTTCAGCATCGCCGGGTTGCCGGTGCCGCTGAACGATCGGTCCGAGATCGACTTGATCTTCCTGAAGATCATGGAACGGGACGAGTTCGCGCCGCGCAACGTCTACTACTGGGTGGTGCGAACCGTAGGCTGGGTCTTCTTCCACGGCTACACGCGCCACAAACGGCGCTACAAGGGGCGCCGGGTCGCGCTGTAACCCGGTCGGTGACGCGTATTGCGGCGGGCAATAAAAAAGGCGCCCGCAGGCGCCTTTTTGTCCGGCTGAGGGGCGTCAGTCCTTCTCGCCTCCCAGCGCCATGAGCAGCTGCAGCAGGTTGGCGAAGATGTTGAACAGGCTCAGGTAGACGCCCGTGGTCGCCATGACGTAGTTGGTCTCGCCGCCAGTCACGATCCTGGAGAGGTCGTGCAGCAGGAACAGCGAGAACACCACGATCACCAGGCTGGAGATCGTCAGCGCGAGCGCCGGGATCTGCAGGAACATGTTGGCGATCATCGCCACCAACAGCACGATCATGCCCACGAAGAGGAATTTCCCCATGAAACTGAAATCGCGCTTGGTGGTGGTCGCGATGAAGCCCATGCCGACGAACACCGCGCCGGTGCCGGCGGCGGCGTAGCCCACCAGCTGCATGCCGTTTTTCATTGCCAAGGCATAGTTGAGCAGCGGCCCGAGGAACCAGCCGAGCAGTCCTGTCATCAGGAGCAGCAGGCCGATGCCGATGACGCTGTTCCGGAAGCGGGCGATGCCGAACTGGAGGCCGATCACCGCGGCCAGCATCACGAAGAAGCTGATGATGGGAGCGGCCGCGATCACCGAGGCGGTCTGCATGCCGACCCAGGCGCCGGCGACTGTTGGCACCATCGTCAGGGCGAGCAGCAAGTACGTGTTGCGCAGGACTTTTTGCGAATCCGGCGCGATGGCTACGCTGCCGTAGCCGGTGCTGGTTGTTTGCAGTTCGGGTTGCATTTGTGCCTCCTAGTGTTGACGCTAGTATAAGACCATTCGCCGGGAACAAAGTTTCAATCAAAAACCCATGTCCGACAACAGGTTACAATGGGGGCGTTACGGTGATATTTCAAGGAGAGTTGGCAGAGCGGTCGAATGCGGCGGTCTTGAAAACCGCTAGCCCGCAAGGGCTCGGGGGTTCGAATCCCTCACTCTCCGCCAA
>CAMDRF010000036.1 GCA_945906765.1 Nitrosovibrio sp. Nv4
CGCTTACTCCAGTCCGTGCGTTTGGCCGCTGTCTCGCTCTGGACTACCTTCGGCTGCTTGCTCGTCATCGTTCGTCTCCGTTGTCAAAACGGCAAACGCTGACATATTCGCCTCGGCTACGATAGGATGGGGATTAGCGGACGCTTACGTTGTATGCGCCTGCGAGCTACTGCCCCCAATCATGTTTGGAGTTATGACTTTGTCTTTATCAGAGATGCCTATGGTGGCAAGATCAGGATGCTCACCATGATTGATGAGTTCACCAGGAAGTGTTTAACCATCTACTGCGCTAGAAGGATTGGATCCATCCAAGTGATTGAACAGCTCGCCAACGCCATGATCATCCATGGCATCCCGGAGTACATCCGTAGTGATAACGGTCCAGAATTTACCGCCAAAGAACTGCGTAGTTGGTTGTCTGGCATTGGCGTGAAGACGGCTTACATTGAACCCGGCAGCCCTTGGGAGAATGGCTTTTGTGAAAGCTTTAATGGCACCTTTAGAGACAACCTCCTTGATGGAGAAACCTTCTACAGCTTGGCATTTCAGGTTTTCCTCGGACTGGTTTTCTTCCCGGGCGCTTTCGCAGTACGCGCAGCTTGCATGCCGTGGCGCTCGAATCGATGCACCAGCTCGCCTACGTGCAGCCCGGCCGCGCGCGCGCAGCTGCTGCTGCCTTGCCTGACCGGATCGCGGCGAGGATCGTCTGGTGCTCGCGGATCGAGTGGGCGGGAGAGCCGGGCAGGTCGGCCGTCATCAACTGATAACGGCGCAGATTGGTGCGGATCCGGTCGTAGAGCTGGGCGCTCGGAGCGTGCGCTGACCACGGCGCCGCGGCAGCCGGCCGGATAGCGCGCAACGCGCGTTGCGGCTGCCGGCGCGCATCCGGTTCTGCGGCAGGATCACTTGAAGACGTCGACCACCAGCTGATCGGGCAGCCAGGTGGCGAGCTCCGGGAAGAAAATCACCCCCAGCAGGACGAGGCCATCGCCGATGAAAAAGGGAATCGTCCCCTTCACCACGTCCTTCAGGGGGATCTTGGACGTCCCGCTCACGGCGAACAGGTTCAGGCCCACCGGCGGGGTGACCACGCCCATCTCGATGTTCAGCGTGAGCATGATGCCGAGGGCCACCGGGTTGATCCCCATCGCGAAGGCGACCGGAAAGATGACCGGCACGGTGAGCAGGATCATCGCGATGCCGTCGACGAACATGCCGAGGATCAGCAGCACGCCCATGTAGGCGAAGATGAAGCCGAGCGGGGTGAGGCCCCAGCCGACGATCGTATCGGTGATCTTCTGCGGCCAGTACATGTTGGCGGCGAGGAACTGGAACACGCCCACGCTGCCGATCAGGAACATGATCACGCCCGTCAGGTTCATCGCCCGCATTGCCGTTGGCAGCAGGTAGCGCAGGAATTCGCCGCGGCCGACGATCAAACCGTAGACCATCGCATAGCCGCAGGCCGCGGCCGCGGCCTCGGTGGGTGTGAACAGGCCGCCGTACAGGCCCCCCAGGATGACCACCGGCATGCCGAGCGCCGGCACCGCGCCCTTCGATTCGCGCCACACCCGGGCGCCGTCGAACTTGCCGCCGCGCGGCAGCTTGAGCCAGATCGCGATCAGCATGACGGTGATGATGTTGCCGAGCGCAAGCAGCAGTCCTGGGATCACACCGGCGAAGAACAGGCGGATGATCGAAGTCTCGGTGACGATGCCGTAGATCAGCAGAGGGATACTCGGCGGGATCAGGATGGCGATGCCGCCGGCGGTTGCCACCAGCCCACCCGAGAGCCAGTCGGGATACCCCCGCTTTCTCATCTCCGGGATCGCGATCACCGACATCGCGGCCGCCATCGCCACGCTCGATCCGGAGATGGCCCCGAACAGCACGCAGGCGAGCACGGTCGCGACGCCGAAGCCGCCCGGCAGATGGCCGACCAGCGAATCGGCGAACTTGAACAGTTGCCCTACGAGGCCGGTCTTCTCCATGAGGAAGCCGGCGAAGATGAACAGCGGAATCGCCGTGAGCGAGTAGCGCGTGATGAAGCTGAAGAACTGCCGGAAGATGACGGTCGGCTCGAGCAGCGGGTCGACCATGATGTACGCCGCTGCCGCGGAGCTCAGCGCGATGCCGATCGGCACCGCAAGCAGCAGCAGGGCAAACAGCACGATGCCGACGATGGCCATTAGTGCGTCCCGTCCATCTTCTCGATCGGCTCCTCGAGCACCGCGATCCCGCGTAGCGTCTGCGCCGCGCGGTAGATCTGGAACAGCATGGTGATCCCCATGCAGGCAAAGGACCCGAGCAGGATGGCGAGGAAAGGCCACATCGGGAAGGCCAGGCTCTCGGTGCGCGACTCGTACTTGATGCTGTCCGCGACCTCGGGCAGCCCCCACCAGACCACCGCCGCCATGAAAGCGCAGGAGAACACGATGGCGGCGAGTTTCACCGCTTCGGCAGCAATCCGCCAGCGCCCGCCGAACACGTTGAACAGCTCCGGGACCAGTGTAACGGTGAGGTGCGCGTCACGCCGCTGCGAGACGCTGAAGTAAAGGAACACCCCGCTCAGGATGAAGAAGGTTACCGCGTCCTGCTGCCACTCGAAGGACAGGCCGAGGACGTAGCGCCTGCCCACCTCGAGCAGCGCGAGCAGGGTGGCGCCGACGAACAGGACCGCGGCGGCCGGCGCGAGGAGCCGGTCCTGGAACGCGCGCCAGAACGCGTAAGCCTTTTCCACTCAGGAGACCTTCAGCGGATGACGATCTTGGCGGCGTGCTTGGAGCAGTCGAGCTTCTCGATCCACGATGAGCCGACCGGGTTCTTCTGGGAAAGCTCGCGCCCCTCCTTGATGAAGGTATCCACCCACGGGCTCACGGCGGCAGGGGTCTTGCTCTTGATGTAGCGCGACGGCGCATCGCCCATGGAACTGGTGATCGCAGCGACCTCCGCCGGGTTCATCCAGTACACGCCCGGCTTGGACGGGTCCTTGGTGCCATACTTGTCGTAGGTCATCTTGTCGACGCACCAGTTGAGTTCCTTCTGCAGCTGGATGGTCTCCAGGATCAGCTTCTCCAGCGCTTCCTGGGTCGGCTTGGGCAGGCGGTCCCACCAGCGCCGGCTCGCGCTCACCATGTAGTAGTCGCTGGTGAACGCCCCGGCGCCGCCGGTGGTGTAGAAGGGCGCCTGCTGACGCACCGCAAGCCAGCCGCCGATGCTGGTCTGCAGGCCGTCGATCACGCCGGACTCCAGCGCCGTCGGCACTTCGCCGAAGGACATCACCACCGGACTCGCTTTCCAGACTTCAAGCGAGGCATTCTCGACCGGGCCCATGCTGCGGATCTTGCGGCCGCTGAAATCGGCGGGGCTGACGTAGCGCTTCTTGCCGCCCACGCCCATGCCGAAACTCATGTGCCCGGCGCCGAACACCCGGATCAACTGGTTCTTCTGCAGCCGGTCGACCAGCATCTGGTAGGTCTTGGTCGACTCGAGATTGTCCACCGCTCCGACCGTGGTCAGGATTCCGGGGCCGACCATCGTCATCATCCACGGATCGACCGGCGCCGCCTTGCCCATCTGCAGCAACGTCATCTCCAGGTTGCCCTGGCGCATCGCCTCGAAAGCCTCGGGAATCGAGTAGAGCGCGCCCGCGTAGTACAGGCGCGCCTCGCTGCCGGGAATCGCCTGCGGCAAACGGTCGGCGAAATGCTTCATGGCCAGACCCGCTGGGTGCGGCGACGGCGGGACGTCCGCAACGAAGCGCAGCACCACGGGTTTGACCGCCTGAGCGTGTGCCGACCGGTCGGGAAGGCCTGCGCCCGCGGCGCAGGCAGCCACCAGCGCACCGGCCGTGACTTTCGCGAAAAGACCACGAGTCGTTTCGAATTTCATGGGCCTCCTCCTCAGAAGGTGATCGCTGCACCGGCTTTCGCTCTGGCGCGGAAACGGTTAGATTCTAGCCTAGAGGAGGATGTCCATGAAAACACTATTCGCCGCCGTCGCCGCCGTCGCGCTGCTGACGGCCTGCCAGACCGTTCCCGATGAACCGCTGCGGGCGACCGCCGCGCTGCAGCCGACCAAAGGCAGCAAGGCCTTCGGCGAAGCCACCTTCGAGCAGGTCGGGGACAAGGTACGGGTGATCGTGTTTGCACAGGGCCTCAAGCCCGACCAGGAGCACGGTTTCCACATCCATGAAGCCGGCGACTGCAGTTCCGGCGATGGCATGGGCACCAAGGGCCATTTCAATCCGCACGGCAAACCGCACGCGCAACCGACCACCGGCGAACGCCACGCCGGCGACCTGCCCGCGCTCAAGTCGGCCAAGGACGGACGCGCCAAACTCGATGTGATGATGGACATCATCACGTTGGGGCCGGGGCCGGCGAGCATCGTGGGCCGTGGACTTATCGTCCACGCCGATGCCGACGACTACAAGACCCAGCCGACCGGCAACTCGGGCGCGCGCATTGCCTGCGGCGTGATCAAGGCCGGCTGAACCGGCTCCCTGTCGCCAGTAACAGTCCCGCGCTCGCGGCCAGGGCGCCAATCGCGCCGTAGGCAAGGGCGTAGTTGCCCAAGATCGTGATCAGCACCGTGGCGAGCGACGGCAGCACCAGCACGCCGGCAAACATGGCGGCCGATCCCAGGCCGGTGGCCTCGGTGCGGCGCGATCCGCCGAGGCGGGCGAACTCGCCATAGGCGATGCCGGTATAGCCGCTCGCGGTTGCGCCCGCGACCGCGCAAACCAGCAGCACCAGCGGCACCGGCCAGGCCGGCCCGAACTGCCCGGCAGCGACCGCAGCAAGCGCCATGACAAAGCCCTGGCATACAAGCAGCCAGCGCGCCGGCACCCGCGTGTCGGCGATCCAGCCCCAGATCGGTCGGCTGACGACGCCGCAGATCTGGTAGAGGGCGAGCGCCTGGCCGGCGGCGATGAGGTCGAACTCCGCGCGGCTGGTAAGTTGCACGGCCGTGAAGGCGACGAAGCACAACTGCGTGCCGGAATAGACGAAACTCGCAACCGTCAGGCGCCGCAGTTCGGCGCTGGCGCGCAGCAACCCGGCGAGCCGGTGCAGCCCGCCCTGGCGCGCCCGCGCCGCCGTGCCGGGCCGGCGGTCCCACTCGCGTCGTGGCAGCTCCAGCAGCAGGAGCAGAAGCACGACCGGCAGCGCCTGCAGCAGGAATGTGTTCTGCCAGCCGATGCGCAGCGCAATCGGCGGCAGCAGCAAGGCGCCGAGGACGCCGCCAAGCGGCACGCCGATTTGCCGGATGGAGAGCACCAGGTTCATGATGCGCGGCGGCGTGCGCGGAACCAGCAGGTGCGTACTGACCGGAGCGGCGGCGCCGTAGCCGATCCCCAGCGCGATGGCGCCCAGCGCGAGCGCCGCAAGCCCGCCGGAGGCGCTGATCAGCAGCATCGCGAGCGCCGTGGCAAGGATCAGTTGGCCGACGCGAACGGCGCCGTAACGGTGGATGAAGTCGGCCGCCAGCAGCGACGAGGCGATACCGACCCCGTACACCACCGAGACGAAATAGCCGGTCAGAGCGCCATCGACGCCGAGGTCGCGCGCGATGACCGGCGACAGCGCCGGCACGCTATAGGCGGCCATCGTGGCGACGGTCTGCATCGCCATGGTGGCAATCAGCGGCCACATCGGAAACGTCATCGCCTCAGGTTACCCCATGCCTGGAGCGCTTCGGTTGTCGTCGCCGGCCGGGTCCCTCGACGACCGCTCGCTCGAGCAATCGTGGCGCCACGGTATCGAGATTGTCCCTACCCTGATTCGCATCGAAGGCGGCCGGGAGGTCGCCCGTACGGAAGGCTGGAATCGGGCGGAGTGGATTCGCGTGACCGGCGTTGCGGATATTGGTCGGGGCCTGCTTCCCAATAAGCCGGGCTGCGGTTCGAAATCCGTCGAACCGGGCATGCCGGAGCGGCTCGCGCTCAGCTTCGGCAACCTGCGTTTCGCGTCGCGGGCGATCGCCATCGATGAAATGGACGATGCCGCGGAAGTGGCCTACGACCGCTGCTGGACCGACGGGTTGCCCGTCATTGCGCCTACCGACCTGCGTCTCGCCCGCATGCTGGGCGGAACAACGCGCGCGCCCGCCGAGATCCTCGGCAAGATTCCACCGAACCTGGCCGAATGCACCATCGAGAAGGCGACCCCACCGCCAAGGCGCCGCCCTTCGCCGGGCCGCAAGGCGTGTCGCTGCAGGAGAAGACCGACACGGACTTCGGCCTCGCCTACCTCAAGCGCGCGCGGCAAACAATCCATCACGCTGGACCTGAAGAAACCCGAAGGGCGGCGCCTGCTGCAGGCGCTCGCCGCGAAGGCGGACGTGGTGGTGGAGAACTTCCGCCCCGGCGTCGCCGCGCGCATCGGCGCCGACTACGCAACGCTGAGTCGCGGCAACCCGCGCCTCTTGCATCGCTCGCTCACCGGCTACGGCGCCACCGGGCCGGACAGCGACCTGAAGGCCTACGACCTGATGGTGCAGGCGGGCGCGGGCCTCATGGGCATCAGCGGCGATCCCGGCGGCGCGCCGGCCAAGGCGGGCTCGGCGCTGTCGGATTGCATCGCCGGCGCCTACTCGGCCCTGGGCATCGTCTCCGCGTTGAATGAGCGCAACCGCAGCGGCAAGGGCCAGGCGATCGACGTCTCCATGACCGATTGCCTGTTCTCGCTGGTGATGGACGAGCCGCTGGACTGCTACGCGCAGCTGGGCCTGTCGCCTCGCCAGGGCAACCGCATCATGCGTTTCTCGCCGTTCAACGCCTACGCCACGAAGGACGGTTGGGTGGCCATCGGCTGCGCCACGAACGAGGAATGGCGCGCGCTGCTGGAGGCGATGGGACGCGCGGACCTGCTCCAGGACCCGGACATGATGAATGTCGGCTGGCGGATCGGGAACAGCGCCGCGGTGGATCGCATCGTGGGCGAATGGGCGGAGGATTTCGACAAGGTGGCGCTGGTCGCGCTGCTGCTGCGCCACGACGTCGCCTGCAGCCCGGTGCGCTCGCCGCAGGACCTGATGGAGTGGGAGCACCTGCGCGCGCGCGGCATGCTGCGGCCGCTGCTGCAGCCCGACGGCACGCCGGCGGGCGCCATGGCGGCGGGATTCCCGCTCAAGTTCAGCCGGTCCGAGGCGCACCACGACGCGCCGGCGCCCATGCCGGGCGCGCACGGCGGCGAGCTGCTCGAGCGCCTGCTGGGCGTGAGCGCAGCGGAGTACGAACGGCTGCGCCGATCCGGCGTCGTCTAGGCCGGATCGAGCTTGCGAATGGCGGCGCTCGCCGCCAGCGTGCGCTGCGCCCGGTAGACGATCGGGTAATCGACGAAGACCCCGTCCACCTGTATCGCGGCGAGCCCCGCCGCTTCGGCTTCCTCGAACGCGTTGACGATGCGCTGCGCCCGCGCGACCTCCGCGGCCGTCGGGGTGAAAATCTCGTTCACGACCGCGACCTGATCGGGGTGGATGCACAACCGTCCCTGGAATCCCATGCGCAGGCTGCGTTCGACCGAGCGCCGCAGGGACGCGGCGTCCTGCAGGTGGATCCACACCGTGTCGACCGGCGGCTCAAGGCCAGCGGCACGCGAAGCGACGATCAGCCGCACGCGCAACTCGGAGAGTTCTTCTTCGCCCGGCGTCCAGGTCATGCCGACGTCGTTGGTGAAATCGCCGGCGCCGAAGCTGATGCGTCTGACCCGCCACGCGCCGGGCGTCTCCCGCAGGGTGCGCGCGGCGAGAATCTTGTCCAGGCGAGCGAAGCCCACCGCGGTCTCGATGATCGGCATCAGGTCGATCCGGCCCGCCGGCAATCCGCGCTCGCGCTCCAGGTTGGTAATCAGCCAGTCGATGGTGCGCAGGTCGGCGGCCGACTCCACCTTGGGCAGCACGATGCCGTCGACGCCGGGCCCCACCACTTGCATCAGATCGCCTAGGCACCAGGGCGTGCCGATCGCGTTGACGCGCACATAACCCTTGCACTGCCTGGGGCGCGACAGCGCCTCGACAATCGTTTTGCGCGTCGCCGGTTTCTCGGCGACAGCCACCGCATCCTCGAGGTCCAGGATCACCGCATCGGCGCCGAGCGCTAGCGCCTTCTCGACGCGGCGCGAGTGATTGCCCGGCGCGAAGAGAAAACTGCGTAGGACGGCAACATCGGTCTTTGCCATGAAGAGGGCCTCAATACTCTTTGACGAGTGAAAAGATGGTTCGGAACGCCGGATGGTCGGCGTGCTTCAACCATTCGAAGAGCGCCATTTCGGTGCTTGCAAGCGTTGCACCCGCATCGCGCAGGCGCTCGATCGCGGCCTGCCGGTCCTCCTGCCGGCGCGAGCCGACCGCATCCGTGGCCAGCCAGCACGAGTAGTCCGCCTGCAGCAGGCCGAGCGTGGTCTGCATCACGCAGACGTGCGCCTCCATGCCGGCGACGAGGATCTGGTTGCGTCCGCTTTCTTTCAGCGCCAGGCGCAGTGCCGCCTCGTCCATCGCGGAAAAATGGCGCTTGGCGATCACTGCCGATTCCGCGACCAGTCCCCTGATCGCCGGCAACGTGGCGCCGAGCGCCTCGGGGCAGTGCTCGGTGAGGAACACGGGAATCTGCAACACCTGCGCGCCCCTGACCAGCGCGCGGCAACGGCGCTCGATGCCTTCGGCGCCCATGACGTGCGGGGCAAGTCGTGCCTGTACGTCGACCACCACCAGCGCCGCGCGTTGCGGTTCGATGCGATGCGCGCGCGGGGTCGCCATGAGAATCCGGCTGCCTACTTTAGCGCGCCGATGCGGCGCCCGCCGATGCCGGCCGGCTCGATCGTTTGCCGGGCGGGCAACGAAGTCATCTGCGGTGCGACGGGGACGACACAGCCGGTGTCGCAGCAACGCCCGGGCTGGCGGTTGCGCGTGATCTTGCGCGTTTCGTCCGTCAGGATGCCGCGCTCGAGCAGCCGCTCGACGAGGTCGACTTTGTTGCCGAGGGGGTAGTTGCGCCAGATCTCCATTTTCATCGCCTCCGGCGAGCCGCCGCCATGCAGGCTGATGACCGAATACCAGCCGGCCTGGTAGCTCGCGGTCAGGTCCTCGATGAAGCGGGCGACTTCGATGCGCTTCTCGTAGGGGATGTCGGAGCGCGCGGCGAGCACTTCCGAGAGCCGGCCGGCGGTGGCGGGATTGTGGTCCTCGTCGGGTCCGGGAAGCGTGACGATCAACCCGCCCGACACATGGTGCGCGATACGGTGCATGTCGTAAATCTGCGTCGCCAGCAGCAGCTTGCCGATGTTGGCGAACACCGGATCGGGTACGGCGACGCCGGCGGCCACGTCGATCTTGCTGTACACCGAGGCCGCCACGCCGCAGGCGTAGAAACCCTCCACGATCTTGATCAGCTCGACCATCTGCTCGCGCAGGTTGTCGGCGCGATCCAGGTCGATGGCGTTGGCCTCGGTCATCAGCGCACCCGCGCCGATCAGCAGGTCGCCGAAGCCCGCGCGCGCCGCGATGCAGGTCTGGCGGTGGTGCGCGGTGTAGTCGTACACCAGCGGTGCGGCATGCTCCCACTCGCCAGCGAGGAATACGCGTTCCCAAGGCACGAATACCTGGTCGAAGATCAGCACGCCGGTCGACTGGCCGTACTTCGAGCTAAACTTCGCCGCCTTCTCACCGGAACGCCCGGCCGGGCGAGCCACGATGGTCAGCCCCGGCGCGTCCACCGGGACAGCGCAGCAGACCGCGAAAGCCCCGTCGTGCTCGCCCATGTTGCGGCCGGGCATGACGAGGATTTCATGCATGTAGGGCGCGCCGGTAACGATCGCCTTCACGCCCGAGAGCACGACGCCATCGGCGCGGCGCTCGGCGATGTGCAGGTAGGCATCCGCATTCGGTTGCCGGTAGGGGCGCAGGTTGCGATCTCCTTTGGCGTCGGTCATCGCCACGCCCAGCGTCAGGTCCTCGGCGTAGACGCGCTCAATGTAGGCGCGCAGTCGCGGCACGTAACCGGTATTGCGTTCCGCGTCGATGCGGTGGGCCGATTGCCAGATCGCCGACAGCGCATCGCCGCCGAGGTAGCGTTGCGCGCAACCGGTCTCCTGGCATACCAGGCGCACGGCCTCCAGCTTGTTGAGCAGGTCCTGGCTGGAGGCCGGAATGGCGAGCATGCGATTGACTTCGCTTGCGCCGACGGCGGCGACCTCGGCGCGCATCACCGCCCGGAACTGCTCACGCAACGCGTAGTCGTAGGTCAGGGCGACGCCATTGATGCCGGGAGCGAGCGAAGGCTCGTCGGCGACGGACTCGACCTGTCGCCCGTCGACATAGACACGCGGCTTGTAGCGGCGCAGCGATTCACGATAATTGTTGCCGGACATCAGCATGCTGTTCCCCCTTCCTGTCAGATGGCGCCGGATTGCCGCAGCGCCGCGATCTCGGCCGGCCCGAGGCCGATCCAGTCCTGCAGGACGCCCTCAGTATGCGCCCCGAGGGCGGGTCCCAGCCAGTTGATGCCGCCCGGCGTTTCGCTCAGGCGCGGCACCACGTTGGGAACCGCGAACTCCGGGTTGCCGGGTACCCTTGGTTCCCTCACATGGGCGATGTTGCCGCGTGCAGCGTATTGCGGGTCGGTGAAGATCTCGTCGATCGAGTACAGCGGCCCGCAAGGCACTTCTCCCCGGCTGCAGATCTCGAGCAAATCTTCGCGCGAATGCCGGCCGGTCCATTCCCCGACCGCTGCATCCACCGCCGCGCGCTCCGCCTCGCGTTGCGCGACCTTGCCCCACTTGCCGTGGCCCGCCCATTCGGGGTGGCCCATCAATTCCGCCAGGCGGGCGAAGATCTTGTCGTTGGTGCAGGCGATCGCGATCCAGCGGGAATCGTTCGTCGGATAGTGGCTGTGCGGCACCACGTTTACTGTGCCGGGTCCCATGCGTTGGCGAACCAGACCCGTGTAGTGATAGGCAGGCGCCAGTTCGTCGAGGATGCGGAAAACGGATTCGTAGAGGCCGATGTCCACCACCTGGCCCTCGCCGGTGTGCTCGCGGGCGCGCAGCGCGACCAGCGCGCCCATCGCTCCATACATGCCGGAAAGATAGTCCGGCAGCGTCGCGGAGCCCGGGGTCACCGGCGGCCGGTCGGGATATCCCGCGAGGAAGGAAATGCCCCCGAACGCGTTGGCGATGCGCCCGAATCCGGGGCGCGGGCTGTAGGGCCCGGTCTGGCCGTACGCCGAGATGCGCACCATCACCAGCCGGGGGTTGTGCTTCTTCAGTTCCTGCCAACCCAGGCCCCAACGCTCCAGCGTGCCGGGCTGGAAGTTCTCCACCAGCACGTCGGCCTTCTCGACCAGGCGTTTGAGCAACGCGGCGCCCTCGGCATTCTTCAAGTCGATGGTGAGGGACTTTTTGTTGCGCCCTTCCGAGAGCCAAACCAGCGAATCGCCGCAGGGAGTGGGCGTGCCGAACTTGCGCGTGGGGTCGCCCGGGCCCGGTTGCTCGACCTTCACCACTTCCGCGCCGAACTCGGCAAGGAAAGTGGCGCAGTACGGCCCGGCGATGAAGGTGGCACAGTCGAGCACGCGGATGCCCGCCAGCGGGCCACGCGACGATGTCTTCGATTGCGGATCGATCATGGGTGATCGCTCATCAGCCGGGATGCCGGAAGGCCTGGCCGCGCGTGCGCTCGAGCAGTTCCTCGCGGGTGCCGCAGCGCGACAGATGCGACAGCGGTTCCATGTCGAGCATTCGCCCGATCTCGCGTGCGCAACCGAGAACCTGCGCCGTATCGAGGCCGGTCGAAATCCCGCAGCTGTTCAGCAGGTGCACGATGTCTTCAGTGGGCAGGTTGCCGACCATGCCCATGTTGGTCGGCATGGCGATGCCGCCACCCACGCCGCAGATCGAACCCTCCAGGAAGGATGCGCCTGCGTCCAGCGCCGCCAGCACGTTGGCGACGCCGAATCCCGGCACGTTGTGCACGTGATAGCCGAGCTCGATGCCGGGATGGCGTTCGATCGCCATGCGAAAGAGATTGTGCACGTGGCGGGGATCCTCCATGCCGACGCTGCCCGCGAAGTAGAAGCGCCGCAGGCCGGCGTCCCAGAAGCGCGCCAGCACCGCGAGCGCGTTCGCTTCCGGCACGCGGCCTTCGTAGGGGCACCACATGGACATGCCCAGCGCCATGGTGAAGCCGACGCCGCGCGCGGAGGCGATCTCGAACGCACGGATGCCTTCGGCGATCGCCCGGTCGAGCGTCATGTTCTGATTGTGCGCGAGGTAGGTCTCGCTCACCGTGATCAACCCGAGCAGCTCGTCGACGAGGCCGCTCGCCACCGCGCGCTCGGCGCCCTTGGCGTTCGGCACCAGGGCGCGGTACGCCGTACCGGGCCGGCGCTGGATGCGCCCGAGCACCAGCTCGGCGTCCTTGAGGTGCGGCACCACGCTCGGGCGCGCGAAGCTGGTGGCTTCGATCACGGTGAAGCCCGCCGCCGAAAGGCGATCGATCATCGCCACCTTGGTGTCGGTATCCACCCAGCGATGGAAGCTCTGCAGGCCGTCGCGCGGCCCGACCTCGACGACCCTGACCTTCTCCGGCAGCTTCAGCACTTGACCTCCCCTGGTGTCCTCATCACGTCAATTCGACGCCGGCGGCGCGCACTGCCTCGACATCTAGGCCCAGCCGCCCGACGAGGATCTCGCGATTGTGCTCGCCCAGGCGGGGACCGGCCCAGCGTACCGCCCCCGGCGTGGCCGAGAGATTGCCGGCGATGTTCTGCATGCGCACCGGACCGCCGAGCTCGGCGTCCTCGACCGTCGTGACATTGCCGCGCGCCTGGATGTGCGGGTCGGCGAGGAACTGCTCGATGTCGTTCACCGGGGCGACCGCACCGCCCGCAGCGTCGAAGCGCTGCATGATCTCTTCGAGGTCGAAACGCTCGAAGGCTTTCTGCAACTCGACGTCGAGGGCAACGGCGTTGACCAGGCGCGCGCGGTTGTCGGCGAACCGCGCATCCTCGACCAACCGGGGAACCTCCAGCGCTGCCAGCACGCGCACGAAGATTGATTGCGCGCTGCCGGCCATGGACACCCAGCGCCCGTCGCGCGTGCGGTAGGTGTTACGCGGCGCGGTGAACGGCAGGCGGCTGCCGTTGCGCTGTTGCACCAGGCCGAGCTGGTCGAAGTTGATGACCTGCGGCCCCAGCAGCGTGAAGAGCGCCTCGTAGATCGCCAAATCGACCACCTGCCCGCGTCCGCCGTTGGCCTCGCGCCCTTTCAGCGCCACCAGCGACAGGAAGGCCGCCATCAGCCCGGTGGTGGAGTCGGCCAGGCCGAAGCCGGGCAGTAGCGGCGGCCCGTCGGCCTCGCCATTGATGTGTGCGAACCCCGAGTAAGCCTCGGCCAGAGTGCCGAAACCAGGGCGATGCGAACTGGGGCCGGTCTGCCCGAACCCGGAAATGCGCACCAGCACCAGCCCGGGATTGGCCGCCGACAGCGCCTCGTAGCCCAGTCCCCATTTCTCCAGCGTCCCGGGACGGTAGTTCTCCAGCACCAGGTCCGATTCACGCGCCAGGCGCAGCGCCGCGTCGCGCCCGAACGGCGTGCGCAGGTCGAGCGTGACCGACTTCTTGTTGCGGTTGATCACCTTGTAGTACAGGCCGACGCCGTTCTTATTGTTGCCCCACAGGCGCATCTCGTCGCCGCCGCCCGGTCGCTCGATCTTCACCACTTCGGCGCCGAAGTCGGCGAGGAACATTGCCGCCATCGGCGCGGCGAGGAAATTCGACAGGTCGAGGACCCGGACGCCCTCCAGCGGGAGCGCAGCCATCAGAACGGCGCCGCGAGGCCCTCGCCCGGAAGGATGGTGGTGCGCTTCATCAGGCGCTGCTGGGTGCCATCGAACGGTTCGCGGCGATGCATGGTGCAGGCGTTGTCCCACAGCAGCGCGTCGCCCAGGCGCCAGGTGTGCGTGTAGACGAAGCGCGGCTGCACCGTCCAGGCGAACAGCTCGGCCAGCAGCTCGGCGCTCTCCTGCTCGGGAACGCCGACGATCCGCGTGGTCATGCCGGGGCAGATGTAGAGCGCCTTGCGGCCGGTGTACGGGTGGGTGCGCACGATCGGTTGTTCGATGTCAGGGGACTTCCTGCGCTGCTCCTCGCTGGTCGGCACGCTGTAGCTACGGTTGAAAGCCTCGTAGGACTGCACCGCCTTGCGGCCCTCCAGCCGTTGCCTGGTGCGCTCGGGCAGCGCTTCGTAAGCCGCCGACATGTCGGCAAACGAGGTCCCGCCACGGTCGGCGGGGATGATCACCGCGTACAGCAACGAACCGACCGCGGGCCGCGGCAGGTAGATCTGGTCGTAGTGCCAGCCCACCTCGGTATCGGAGAGGATGCCGACCGGCTTGCCATCCTTCTTCACATTGGAGACGTAGAGGACCTCTGGGTTCTCGGGCGACAGGTACTCGCGACGCAGGTGGATCTCCAGCGCGCCGAAATTGCGCGAGAACGCGACCAGCTGCTTTTCGTCGAGTGTCTGCCCGCGAAACAGCAGCAGCTCGTGCTTCAGCCACAGGTCACGCAAGGCCGCCACGGTGTGGGCGTCCAGCGGCGCGGCAAGGTCCACGCCGCTGACCTCGGCGCCAAAGGTGGCCGCCAGGGGCCGGGTCGAAAGTGTCATGTGCATTCCTCGGGAGGCGTTCAGGGCATTCAATTCAGGCGTACCGCGGCAAGCAGCGCATCGAGCGAAGGCGCCCGGTCCAGCGCCAGCACCGCTTCGACCACCCGTTCGGCGCGCGACCGGCTCATTACGCGACCTGCGTTGCCGTGGAACTTTGCCACGATCTCTTCGGCCGCCAGCGGCCGCGCGTCGGAGCCGCGATTCTGCGCCTCACGGTGGCGCAACTCGCGGCCGTCCTTCAGGCGCAGCACCACTTCGCCCGAGTAATAGCGCGGGAAGGGCGAATCCGGGTCGATCTCGTAGCTGGTCTTCTGCGTCAGCGCGAGCACGTGCGGATCGGCAAGCGCCTCCGGCTCCAGCTCGGTGAGCGTGAAGCAGCCGCGCACCAGCGTGGTGGCGATCATGTAGTGGACCGAGAACTGCGCGTCGTACGCGTTCTGCGGCTGCCGCTTGCTCGCCTGCGGCTCGCACACCACCTGGGTCTGCCCCGCGCCGATGCGCGCCGTGATCGACGCGATGTCCTCGAGCGCGAACGCATGCTTGCGGCGCAGTTCCAGCGCCGCATCGGCGAAGGCGTGGTTGAAGTGACAGGCCGGATAGGGCTTCATCGCGACGTTGAGCATTTCCCAGGTCTCGCCGAGCGCCGAAACGCACAGCGCGGGATCGGCCGGATGCTGCGCGCCCACGTAGGCGTTGAACAATCCGAAACGCCCCTCGTAGGGGCGCTTCGGTCCGGCGAATCCGGAGCGCGCCAGCGCGCAGGCGGTGGCCGCCGAGGATGCAGCCCAGCCCGGGTGCATGCGCTTGGTCCACGCACCGTCCTCGAGGAATTCGAGGCTGCCCGAGGCCATCGACAGCACGATGCCCTGGGCATGCGCAAGCTGCGCCGGGTTCATCCCCGAGAGACGCCCGGCGGCGAGCGTGGCGCCGAACGCGCCCACCAGGCCTGTGGGATGGAACCCGCGCAAGTGAAAGCCGTTCTTCGCCGCCTGCCCGATGCGGCTCGAGGCCTCGACGGCGACAAGGTAGGCGGCGAGCGCCTCGCGGCCGCTCGCGTGTTCGCGCTGGCCGATGCCGAGCATCACCGGCACCGCGCTTGCCGAGGCGTGGATCACGCCGCCTGAATGGGTGTCGTCGAAATCCAGGCCGTGAATCAGCGTTCCGTTGGCGAGCAGCGCGTCGCGCAGCGGCAGGCCGAGCGGCGTGCCGAGCACCGGATAGGGTCCGTCGCCCGCCAGCCCGACCAGCGCATTGATAGTGCGCTGGCCGAATTCGAACCCGGTCGAGGCAAGCCCGATGCCGATGCAATCGAGTACGTGCAGCTTGGCCCGCTCGATCACCGTCGCCGGGATGTCCTCATGGCGCAATCCGCTGGCGAACTGCGCGAGCGCCTGCGAGATCGTCGTGCCCGGGACCGCGGCGGCGAGCGCTTCCGACTGGACAGGTGCGTTCATGTTTCCTTCCGGGAGGTAGTGGCGTTCATGTCGACCCCGTCCCCGGGGGCGCGCGCCGAGGCGCGCAGGCGCATCGAGCAGGTGAAGCGCCCGGCCGGGTACAGGCTTGCAGAAACCAGCAACAGCTTGTCGTTGTCGCCGAGATAGTGACGCGTGACCGAGAGGCCCGCAGAGCCGGCGCGGACCTGCAGCAGGCGCGCCTTGCCCGCCTGGATGGCGCAGGCGTCGATCTCCTGCTGCACTTCCGCGATCCGCTCGCCATAGCGCCGCTCGATCAGGGTGTAGATCGGCACGTGCAGATCTTTCATCTCGCGCTCGACCGCCGCATGCGCCCGCGGAATATAGATCTCGCTAACCACCATCGGTTCGGCTGCCGCGGCCCGGAAACGCAGCACTTCGAGCATGCGCCAGCGCTGACCGGGCGCGCAACGCAGTAGCCCCTGCCTGGCAGGCGTGGCGCTGATATCGTGCCGCGAGGCGATGGCGAGGCGCGTGTCCTCGATGTAGGCGAACAGGTCCGAGAGCTTGTCGATCGATTGCACGAATCGCGCGCTGCCCTGCCTCGCCTTCACGCGCGTGCCGACGCCTTGATGCCGCGACACAAGGCCCATGTCGCCGAGCTTGCGCAACGCCTCGCGCACCGTGTGCCGGGAGACGCCGAATTGCTCGCACAGCGCCGCCTCGGTCGGCAGCATCGAACCGACCGCATAGCGGCCCTTGCGGATGTCCTCGAGAATGGATTCGGCGAGCAGCGCATAGCGGGACGCGGCAGCGAGCAACCCGCGCCCGGCCTCGAGAGGGCGCTGGCGCGCTCCTGCCGCGTGCGCCGCTCTCACAGCACGCCCGCCTTGCGCAGCGCGCCCACGCGCGCCGCGTCGTAGCCGATTTCCGCCAGCAGCGCCTCGGTGTGCTCGCCCAGTACCGGTGCCGCCTGCGCCGGGTGCGGCGCACCGGTGCGCACCGGGGACGCCACCAGGCGGACCGAGCGGCCGTCGGTGTAGGCGAATTCGATCACGCGCTGCTGCTCGGCGACAAAGGGATTGCGCAGCGCCTGTTCGATATCGTTCACCGGCGCGACCGGCACCTTGCCATTGAGCTGTTCGAGCCACGCCGCCGTGGTCTTCTGCATGAACGCTGCATCGAGCAATTGCGTCACGCGAACACGGTTGGCAAGTCTCGCCTTGTAGGTGGCGAGTTCGGGATCGGTCGCCCACTCCGGTTGGCCGAGCTCGCCGGCGAGCACGCCCCAGAACTTTTCCTTGTTGCACATCACGAAGAGCCAACCGTCCGCGGTGCGGTAGAGCTGGCTGGGCGTCAGCGAAGGGTGTGCCGAGCGCGGTTCGCGGCCCTGCACGTGTCCGGCGTTCAGATACCAGGCGGCGAGGTAGCTGAGGTTGTGCAGCGCGACGTCGAACAAGCTGACGTCCACATCGCGCCCGACGCCGGTCTGGCGCGCATCCAGCAACCCGGCCACCAGGCCGTAGGCGCAGGCCAGCCCGGTCATCAGGTCGACGACGGACAGGCCGTAGCGGACCGGCGGCCCATCGGGCTCGCCGGTCACCGACAGATGTCCGGCCTCGGCTTGCATCAGGTAATCGTAGCCCGGCCACGCAGCGCGCGAGCCCTCTCGCCCGTACGCGGACAAGTGCGCGCAAACGATTTTCGGGTTGACGTCCATGAGGGCGCCGTAGGTCAAGCCGAGCATGGCGGGCTTGTCGCCGCGCAGATTATCGAGCACGCCGTCGGCGCTGCGCGCGAGGTCGCGAAACACCTGCCGGCCTTGTGGATGGTTCAGATCGAGCACCACCGATTTCTTATTGCGATTGAAGGTCTGGAAGAACTGGCTGTCACCTGGTCCGTTGAAATACGGCCCGACGTGGCGGCCGACATCGCCGCCTTCGGCCGGATTCTCGATCTTGATGACTTCGGCGCCGAGGTCCGCGAGGTACGTGGAGCCGAAAGGCCCCGCGCCGTACTGCTCCACGGCGAGAACCCGCACGCCCGACAATGGCAACGCCATGTCCGGACCGCGCCTCAAATCCGGTTTCGCGCCACCAACTGCTTGGCGATGATGATGCGCTGCATCTCGTTGGTGCCTTCGCCGATGCACATCAGCGGCGCGTCGCGGTAGTAGCGCTCGATGTTGAACTCCTTGGAGTAGCCGTAGGCGCCGTGGATGCGCATCGCCTCGATGGCGTTCTCCAGCGCCGCTTCGGAGGCGAACAGCTTGGCCATGCCCGCTTCCATGTCGCATCGTTCGCCCCGGTCGAAGGCCGCTGCCGCCTGCTCGACGAGCAGGCGCGAAGCCTCGACGCGTGTCGCCATGTCGGCGAGCTTGAGCTGGATCGCCTGGTGCTCGCAGATCGGCTTGCCAAAGGTCTTGCGTACCTGCGCATAGGCGACCGATTCGTTCAGCGCGGCCCGGGCGATGCCAACACCGCGTGCCGCCACGTTGATGCGGCCAAGCTCCAGGCCCCCCATCACCTGCTGCATGCCCTTGCCCTCGATGCCGCCCACCAGGTCCTGCGCCGATACGCGGTAGTTATCGAACACGAGCTCGGCGGAATCGATGCCCTTGTAGCCCAGCTTCTCGAGCTTGCGGCTGTGGCTGAAGCCGGATCCCTTGAGGCAGATGAAGCAGCTCATGCCCTTATGCGCGGGGGAAACCTTCGTATCGGTTTTCACCAGCAGCGCGACGACGTGGCCGTAGATGCCGTTGGAGATCCAGGTCTTGGTGCCGTTGACGATGTAGTCGCCGCCGTCGCGCCGCGCGGCGGTACGGATCGCCTGCAGGTCGGTGCCGCAGTCGGGTTCTGTCAGTGCGAGACCGCCGCGCAGCTCGCCGGAGGCGAATTTCGGCAACCACCTGCGGCGCTGTTCCTCGGTGCCCGCGCGCTGCACCAAAGACGCCATGATGAGGTGGGAATTGATGATGCCGGCGAGCGACATCCAGGTCTCGGTAATGCGCTCGATCAGCTTGGCGTAGGTACTGGCGGACAGGCCCAGGCCGCCGAATTCCTCGCGAATGATGCAGCCGAACAGGCCCATCGCCTTCATCTTCTCGACGATTTCCGCCGGCCACACGTCGTTGGCCTCGAGTTCGCGCACCTGCGGCTCGACCTCGCGTTCGAGAAAACGCGAGATCGCATCGAGGATGGCGGATTCCTTGTCGTCAACCGGCTGGCTCATGCGGTGTCTCCCTCGCTGGCGGCAGATGCCTCAATAGTCCATCTTGTCTTCGGCGGCGTGCCCCCGCATCGGCAGGAGCGCGGAGCGCTCGAATCTCATGAACACCGCGCCGTCTGCTTTCCGGCCGGTGGTGCGCACGGTGACGATGCCGTGGTGGGGACGCGATTTCGATGTCCTCACTTCGATGACCTCGGATTCCGCGTACAGCGTGTCGCCGACGAAAACCGGGCCCACCAGCTTGACCTTGTCCCAGCCAAGGTTGGCGACCGCCTTGTGGCTGAAATCCGATACCGTCATCCCGGTGACGATCGCGAGCGTCAGGCAGGAGTTCACCAGCGGTTTGCCGAATTCCGTATTGGCGCCGTAGGCGCTGTCGCTGTGCAGCGGATGCTGGTTCATCGTCAGCAGCGAGAACCAGATGTTGTCGGCTTCGGTGACCGTGCGACCCGGCCGGTGTTCGTAGACGTCGCTGAGCTTGAAATCTTCGTAGTAGCGGCCGATTGACTCGCGATAGCGATTCGGCCCGATCTGCCTGGTTCGGCTGGCCATGCGCGGTACTCCCCCGGGACCGGCGCCGGCGGCACGCAGTCATCCTGTTGTCCGGACAAAGTGTGCTTGGCAACCGGCCCCACTGTCAAGCCGCGGGTCGCGCTCAGCGCCGGAACAGGCCGGTCAGGCTCGCCTTCGCCAGCGTATTGAAGTTGAGGTAGAAACCGACTACCGCAGCCGAGGTGTCGGCGCTCACCGGCAGCTTGTCCATGCTCACCGCGAAAACAGTGAAAAGGTAGCGGTGCACCTCGCCCTCGGGAGGACACGGGCCTCCATATCCAGGCTTGCCGAAATCGGTTCGCACCTCGAGCGCGCCGGCCGGCAGCTTGCCTGCGGCAGGGTCGCCCGCGCCTAGCGGCAGCGAACTGATGCCGGGCGGGATATTGGCGACCACCCAGTGCCAAAAACCGCTGCCGGTGGGGGCGTCCGGATCGAAGCAGGTGAGTGCGAAACTCTTGACGCCCGCGGGCGCGCCGCTCCAAGAGAGCTGCGGCGATCGGTTGCCCCCCTTGCAGCCGAAGCCATAGGCCTCGGACAGGATCTGGTCGGCGCCCAGGTAATCGCCGTTCTTGAAGTTCTCGCTGGTCAGTTTCATGCTTTGTACCTCACGGCTTTCATCATCTCATAGCGCACGCACCGGCGGCACGACGCGCACCAGGAATTCGATGACCGCGTTGCCGAAAATATCGTTGCGGTCGCCCGCCACCATGTGGCCGGCGCTGGTGACGTTGACGTACTCGGTGTGCGGACACAGCTTGCGAAACTCCTCCGCGCCCGCCTCGCTGAGCACGTCCGACAGGGCTCCCCGCACCAGCAGCGTCGGTAGCCTGAGCTTTCCTGCACAGACCTCCAGCCGATCCCGGCGCTTCGCCATGTCATGCCGCGTAGGCCTGAACCTGGGGTCCCAGTGCCAGTGATATTTGCCGTTTTCCCCGAGGCGCACGTTTTTCGCGAGTCCTGCGAGATTCTTCGGTCGCTTGCGATGCGGCTGGTAACTGGCGATGGCATCGGCAATCTCGTCGAGCGAGTTGAACCCCTCGGGCCGTTGCTGCATGAAAGCCTGGATCTTTACCACGCCCTCGGGCTCCATGCGAGGCGCCACGTCCACCAGCACCAGCGCCGTCGCAGCGATGTGGTCTTCACCAGCGGCAACC
The DNA here is from genome assembly GCA_945906765.1 of Nitrosovibrio sp. Nv4. GTDB lineage: Bacteria > Pseudomonadota > Gammaproteobacteria > Burkholderiales > SG8-39 > RBG-16-66-20. Next base: position 21,010 of record CAMDRF010000036.1, read on the forward strand.
AGGCTGGTGCCTCCGCCCATGGATGCGCCGACCAACACGGCACGCCGACAACCCAGCGCCGCCACAACCTGCACCTGATCCTTGACCATGACGTCCTGACCATAGTCTCCGTCCGGCGCCCAACCGGAGTCGCCGTGGCTTCGGGGCACGGGGCGTGGGACGCGAGTATCGCGAATCTGTTTTCGCCGGGAGCGCGCGTGCTGGTGTGCCAGGCGGGGTATTTTTCCGAGAACTGGTCTGCGACGGCGCGCCAATACGGCGTCGAGGTCGAGGTGGTGGCCGCAGCCGAGCGGCGCGCGGTGGATCCGAAGGCGGTGGAGGAGCGGCTCGCGGCCGACCAGGGGCATGCGATCAAGGCGGTGCTGATCGTGCAGAACGAGACCGCGACGGGCATGCGCCATCCGGTGGCGGAGGTGCGCGCGGCGATGAACCGCGTGAAGCATCCGGCGCTTTATTGCGTGGACACGATTTCGTCGCTCGCTTCGTACGATTTCCGCATGGACGAATGGGGCGTGGACCTCGTCGTCGGCGGCTCGCAGAAGGGCCTGATGATGCCGCCGGGGATGTCGTTCACGGCGATCAACGCGCGCGCCTGGGCGGCTTCCCAGGATGCGCGCAACCCGCGCCGCTACTGGGACTGGCGCCCGATGGTGGAAGGTGGCAGGCAGCTGCGCTTTTGCGGCACGGCGCCAATCCCGTACTTCTACGGCCTGGAGGCGGCGCTCGACATGATCGAGGAGGAGGGACTGGAGAACGTGTTCGCGCGCCACCGGCGCCTCGCGCAGGCGACGCGCGCGCGTGTGCGGGCGTGGTCCGCGGTGACTCCACACGGCGGCGGGCCGGAGATTTATTCGCTGGACCCTGAAGCCGCATCCGACTCGCTGACGGCGGTGCTGACGCCGGCCGGGCACGACGCCGACAAGGTGCGCGCGATCGCGGCGGATCGCTACAGCGTCGCGCTGGGCCGCGGCCTGGGCGCGCTGCAGGGACGCGTGTTCCGGATCGGCCACATGGGCGATCTGAACGAACCGATGCTGCTCGGCGCGCTGGGCGGGATCGAGCTCGCGCTTGCGGAAGCCGGCATGCCGCACGCGCGTGGCGGGGTGGAGGCGGCGATGGAAGCGCTGCGCGCGCCGGCAGCGATCCGTAAGGCTGCCGTCGCTGCGTAGGGTTTCACAACGGACGTTGGGTTCCTACGTCAGCCGCGCGGGACGCGCAAGCCTGCGTCGGTGGCGGCTGCAGCTTGCCGCCGGTCGTAGGTCATGAAGGCGAGGTCCCCCGAGTAGGCCGATTGCAGCCACAGTGCACTCGCGAGATGGATGGCGTCGAAGCCACGCAGCGCGTGCTGCTCGGCGATTTCACCGGAACTGCGCGTGACCGAGGGGGTCAGTTCCACGACGACGTAATGGCCCCAATCGCGGTCGAGCTGCGAGACGCGCGGACGATGCAGTTTGCGGCTTGCGGGCCGTTCCCGCGCAAGGCGGGCGAATGCGGCGCGTGCCTCGGCATAGGCCACCGCCGAGGTCGCGATGGCTTCGGCTGCGCCGGTTTCACGGCGCACCGCCACCGACCCGGCCTCGCGCACATAGAGTTTCACGAGTGCGGAAGTGTCCAGGTACAGGATCAACGCCGGTCCTCGAGCACCCGATCCGCGAGCGCGGCGCCGCGCGGCAGCCGTTCCCCTTGCGCGAAGCCCCGGGGCTTGCCGCCCCGCCAGACCAGGCCTGGCAGGCGCGCGAGTTCCTTAAGGCTGCCCCCGTTGGCGACCGGCACGATGCGCGCCACGCGGCGATTGTGCACGCTGACGGTGAGCGTTTCGCCGCCCTCGACCCGGCGGATGAGGCCGCTCAGGTTGGCCTTGAGTGCCCGGATGTTAGTGTCCATGAGGTAGTCACTCTTAAGTTAGTGTGACTACATTGTACCGCCATCCCACTCGGGACTAAAATCTTCGGACGAGGAGATGGTCCATGAACTTCGTTCGCCTGCTGCTGGGAACCTGGGTTGCCGTCTGCCTGCTCGCATCGGGCGCTGGGGCGGCGTGGCCGGAGAAGCCGATCAAGCTCATCGTCCCGTACCCACCTGGCGGGTTGACGGACGCGGTGGCGCGGCAGGTCGGCGCGGCGCTGGCGGAGCGGCTGAAGCAGCCGGTGGTGATCGAGAACATCGCGGGCGGCGGGGGGAACATTGAGGCGGACCGGGCGGCGAAGTCGCCGGCGGACGGGTACACGCTGTACCTGGGGAACAACGCCACGGTCGGCCTGAACACGCTGGTCTACAAGAAGCTCTTGTTCGATCCGATCAAGGACCTGGCGCCGGTGTCGCTCGTGGCGGAGAGCCAGACGGTGCTGGTGGTGCATCCCTCGGTGCCCGCGAAGAGCGTGGCGGAGCTGGTGGCGCTGGCGAAGGCGAAGCCGGGCACGCTGAATTTCGGCTCGACGGGCGCGGGCGGGCTTTCGCATCTGGTGGGGGAGCTGCTGCGCTCGTCCACGGGCACGCAGATGACGCACATCGCCTACAAGGGCACGGGCCCGGCGACGAACGACCTGCTCGGGGGCCAGTAAGACCTGGGTCCCCGCTTAAAGCCGCGGCGACGACGGCGTTTTCAGGTTTTCGGGAGTTTGAGCCAGCGCAGCACGGCCAGATCCGGGAACATACGATCCAGACGCCCGAGGGCGGGTTTCACGCGCGAACGCCAGCCCTTGCCTCTCGAGACGAGGTCTTTCCAGGCGCGGTCGACGTCGGACTTCCTCAGGTCTTTCAGGCGGGTCAGCAGTGCACCGGCCTGCCGCAGGTCTTTGGCGGATTTGGTGGCGTAGGCGCCGGTACGCTCGCCGAGGACGATCAGTTTGTGAAGGGCGTAGCGCGCGGGGCTCGGCAGGTTCACGAGCACGACGGTGTCGCCGGAGAAAACGACGGCCTGCTGCAGGTCTTCCAGGAGGTACTCCATGAACGGCAGGGGCTGCATGGTCACGCCGAGCCGGGGATGGTTGAACGGTTTGTCGCCGCCCCGGTGCATGGTCGTCAGGAAGTCGAGCCGGAACTCCGGTTCCCGGAGGTTGAGGTAGGTGGCGCCGGCGGCGGTGCGCAGGCTGCGCACCGGCAGGAACCCCATGCCGAGGGATTTGATCGCCGGGTCGGCGTTCAGTTCGACGTTGGTCGGCAGCGCGAGGGAAACGTTTTTGCCGGCGTGGGCGAAATCCACGTCTTCGGTGCGTTCGGAATCCGCCCAGCGGATGCCCAGCATGTTGCCGAAGGCAAGGAAGGCGTGGGTACCGATGAGGACACCGCCGGCGCGGAAGAATCCGTATTCGGACAGCCGTTCCAGCACGCGCGCATGGCGGGGGAGGATCTCGAGGCAGCCGAGGGCCGCCGCCGAGCGCGCGAGCGGCCCCAGGCGCGCGGAGGCGCCGGGAAGGCTCTTCTGCCTGCGCAAGTGGGCGACGGCATCGCTGTCCGGCCCGACATAGAGCTGCGTCAGTTTGCCCGACGGCTCGGTGTACTGGTAATACCAGTAGGTCGCGCCCTTGACGGTCTTCCTGGCGAACGATCCGCTCAGGTCGGCGACGCTGCGCTGATGGCCGGCAGCCAGCGCGGCCTCGAGCAGCTGCGCATAGGCCGTTTGCGCGCCCAGGGGCAGTTCGGCCCGGGCCGGCGCGGTTATACTAGCTTTCATGGAGAGTTAGTATAGCTGAGGCGGCTATACTAGGCAAAGAGGAAACTTAGTATAGCTGCGGCCGGGCCGCGGCTCCCGCAAAGCACCGTTATCATCCCGTGCTCGATCCAGGGAGATGGCAATGAGCGTTGCGCGCGGCTGGCAGTTTTTCATGCATCCAGGTCCCACCAATATCCCGCACCGGGTGCTGCAGGCGATGCAGCGTCCGGCGGTGGATTTCACGGGGCCGGAGTTCGTCGCGTTGCGCGACCGGTCGCTGGAGCGGCTGAAGGGGGTGCTGAAGACGCGCCAGGGGTTTGTCATCGCGTACGCGGCTTCGGGCCACGGCGCGTGGGACGCGAGTATCGCCAACCTGTTTTCGCCCGGCGACAAGGTGCTGGTGTGCCAGGCGGGCTTCTTTTCCGAGAACTGGGCCGCCACCGCGCGCCAGTACGGGCTCGAGGTGGAGGTCGTGGCCGCGCCTGATCGGCGCGCGATCGATCCGAACGCGGTGGCGGAGCGGCTCGCGGCCGATACTGCGCACACGATCAAGGCCGTGCTGCTGGTGCAGAACGAGACCGCGACCGGTATCCGCCACCCGGTGGCCGAGGTGCGCGCGGCGATGAACCGCGTGCGGCATCCGGCGCTTTATCTCGTGGACACGATCTCGTCGCTCGCCTCGTACGACTTCCGCATGGACGAATGGGGCGTGGACCTCGTGGTCGGCGGTTCGCAGAAGGGCCTCATGATGCCGCCGGGAATGTCGTTCACCGCGATCAACGCGCGCGCCTGGGAGGCTTCCCAGAAGGCGCGCAATCCGCGGCGCTACTGGGACTGGCGCGGCATGGTGGAAGGCGGCCGCCAAGTGCGCTTCTGCGGCACGGCGCCGATCCCGTACTTCTACGGCCTGGAGGCGGCGCTCGACATGATCGAGGAGGAGGGGCTGGAGAACGTGTTCGCGCGCCACCGGCGCCTCGCGCAGGCCACGCGCGCCTGCGTGCGGGCGTGGTCGCACGGCGGCGGGCCGGAGATTTACTCGCTGGACCCCGAAGCCGCTTCGGATTCGCTGACGGCGGTGCTGACGCCGGCCGGGCATGACGCCGACCGGGTGCGCGCGATCGCTGCGGAGCGCTATAGCGTCGCGCTCGGCCGCGGCCTGGGGGCGCTGCAGGGACGCGTGTTCCGCATCGGCCACATGGGCGATCTCAACAAGCCGATGCTGCTGGGCGCGCTGGGTGCGATCGAGCTCGCGTTAGCGGAGGCCGGCATGCCGCACGCGCGCGGCGGGGTGGAGGCGGCGATGGATGCGCTGCGCGCGCCTGTGGCGGTTCGGAAGGCTGCCATCGCCGCATAGGGTTTCGCAGCGGATTTAAGGGAGCATCCAAGCGGGGATGGTCTGTGTTTCGTCATGCTTGACGGCGGCCCGGCTGCGTACAATAATTGGTACTTGTACAAACATCTGGACAATGCCCGCATGGAAGCGATTTCCTACAGCAACGCCCGCGCCCGCTTCGCCAAGATCATGGATCAGGTGAACCGCGAGCGTGACGGCATCCTCATCACGCGGCAGAACGGCTCCTCGGCGGTGCTAATTTCGCTGGAGGATTACGAGTCCTGGCAGGAAACGCTCCATCTTCTGCGCAGCCCCGCCAACGCGAGGCGCCTGCTCGATTCGGTGGCCGGCGCGAGGAAAGGCAAGGCCCGGGTGCGTAAGCTCGCCGACCTGAAGTAATGCTGCTGAAATTCACGCCCCAGGGGTGGGAGGACTACACCTGGTGGCTCGCGCAGGACCGCAGAACCGCGAAACGTATCAATCTGCTGCTTGCCGACACCTTGCGCACGCCGTTCGAGGGGCTCGGCAAGCCCGAGCCGCTCAAGCACCTGCTGCACGGCTGCTGGTCGCGACGCATCGGCGGCGAGCACCGTCTGGTCTACTCGGCGGACAAGACCGGCGTCACGCTCCACCAATGCCGCTATCACTATTGAATCCGCCGGCCGTAGGCTATTAGGAGCCCCGCTACCAGGGCGCGAGCAGGGGAATGCGTTCGCGGCCGTTGCGCCGGTAGGCGTCGAAATCGCGGTCCAGGGTGAAGATCCGCGAATCCCGGTGAAGCTCGCTCATGCGCACCAGGCACGCGTCGGCGAAGCTCATCGGCGTATCCGCGTACTTGCGCAGCAGGCGCAGGACCGGGTCGCGCTCGTCCTGGAAGTCGAAGCGCACCTCGAGCACGCCGCGGTCGACCAGCGCGGCCAGCTTTTCGCCGCCGCCGCGGACCCGTTGCAGCAGAAAGAAGGTTTCCGACAGTACCGCCTCGCAGGTCGCGAGCGGCGCGGGCAGGGACTCCAGCTGCGCGCGGGTCCAGGCGTGGTCGCGGTCGCGTTCCATGAGGCCCGCGACGAGCGGGCCGGTATCAACGACGACGAGAGCCGCCATAGCCGCGCAGGCGCGCCTTGTTCGAGGCGAGGTCAGCGGGCGCGGTGTCGCCGCGGATGACAAGGTCCTGCATCCGGCCCCACACCGAGCCGCTCGCGGCGCCCGGGCGCTCCAGGCGCTCGCGCACGACCGCCGAGCGTGTGGTGCGGCGTGCCCGCGCCTCGGCCTCGATGTCGGCGAGTACGCGATCCTTGAGCTTCACGGAGACGGTACGGTACATGAGGACAGGGTAGTACGAATCAGCCATTTTCGCAATACGCCGGCGCCGCGCGATCAACGCCTCCCTGCGTTAGCCAGTATTTGCGGCCAGCGTTTGTTGCGAAAGTCCTCCGGGAGAATTCCTTTCCGGAGGACTGAGGCTGGAATTGCCTTCATGCAATCCAGCCCATACTCTTCAGACGCGAATCGCGCTGGTTGGGTAGGCGCAAACCGGCCGACGGCTTCGATCGCATCCAGCAGGTCCCTCCGGCTCATGCCGGTTCGCTCGATGAATGCCGCGGCGATCTCGATGGCGAGGCGGGCCTGCTCAACGCCTTCCGGCGTTCGTTTCCCGTCAAGCCGGTAAAGATTCCAGATCTTTGCCTGCAGCAGCTGCAGTGGATGAAGCACGCGCAGCGGTTGTCCCTGGAATTCGACGGTGACGGCGGATTTTTGTATTGCGTTCGATTCGACCCCGATGATGCTGGCCATGTAGTCGATCAGGATCGGCTCCGGATATCCTTCCATTTCCACCGACAGCAGGGCGCTGCCGGGCGTGTGGTCATCGAAAGTCGCGATCTTGAGCTTGTGGCGGATTTTCAGGCGGGCGGATGCGCTCCTCGCGTCCTTTTTTGTCCCGAGGTAGTCGATATCGACGGTCAGCGCGGGCATCTGCGGCTGAATGTTGAATTGCCTGATCCAGAACGCGACCGCCTGGCCGCCGACGAGGACCGTGTTCTCCGAACGCGTTTGCGCGATCAGCCGCGCAGCATCTTCCGGCTTGAGGATCACTTCGGCACTTTGCCCCAGTTCAGGATCTTCACTTTGGAGCCGTCAATGAAAGCTGCCTTGTCGAACTCACGCGGCACCAATTGACGCGCAGCATGCGGAAGGGGCGCGGCGCTTTTCTCCTGGACAACCAGCGCCAGTCCGACCGCATCGAGCAGCCGGGACAGTTCCTCGACGCTGACGTCCTCTCCCTTGCTCTCGACCCGGTTGACCTTTTCGCGCCGCAATCCCGCGCGCGCAGCCAGTTCCTGCTGGGAGAGTCCCAGCCGCCGCCTTTGGGAGGCTAGTACGGAATATATGTGCTGTTTCACGCACATATAGTGCTTTTTAAGGCACATAAAGTCAAGTAGCCTGGCTCCGAAGGCCTCCACGCCCACGATAGAGTCTGGTCGTGGCCAAGAGCATCGAGATCGACCGTAAGAAGCGCCTGCGCGAGGAGCCGCGCAAGGGGCATAACCGCTGGCACCCGGACATCGCGCCGGTGATCGAGGCGGAGCCGGGCGAGGAGGTGACGCTCGAGACGCGGGACGCGAACGACTTGCAAATCCATGCCGGAACGACGGCAAAGGATCTGGAGAAGATCGAGCGCACGGTGGCGCATCCGCTCACCGGCCCGGTGTACGTGAAGGGCGCGGCGCCGGGCGATCTGCTGGAGATCGAGTACCTGGACATCGTGCCGGAGCGCTACGGTTGGACGCGCTTCGCGCCCGGCGGCGGGTTCCTGCCGGACTTGTTCGACTACCACTTCGTGGCGCACTGGGACATCACGCCCGAGTACGCGACATCGCCGCAGCTGCCGGGCGTGCGCATTCCGAACGGCGCGTTCATGGGGACGGCGGGGGTGGCGCCTTCGCACGAGCAGCTGCGGCGATGGACGGCGCGGGAGGCGGAGCTGAAGGCGCGGGGCGGGCGGGTGTTTCCGCCGGATGCGACGAGCGCGATTCCCGCGCAGGGCAAGGTCGCGATGGAGGGCCTGCGCACGATTCCGCCGCGCGAGAACTGCGGCAACGCGGACGTGAAGCAGCTGACGAAGGGATCGAAGCTCTTCGTACCGGTGGCGGTGGCCGGGGCGCTCTATTCGGTGGGCGACGGGCACTACGCCCAGGGCGACTCGGAGTGCTGCGGTACCGCGATCGAGATGGGCGCCACGGCTGTGGTCCGATTCAAGATTCATCGGGGAGAAGCCAAGGCAAAGAACATCGTCTGGCCGCGCTTCTCGCACCCGGGCTTCTTCCAGGATCCGAAGCACGGCATGCCGCGCAACTTCATCGCCACCATGGGCATGCCGATCACGGCCGAGGGCCGCAACGAGAACTGCGACATCTCGCTCGCCGCGCGCAACGCGGTGATCCAGATGATCAAGCTGCTGCAGGAACGCGGCTGGACGCGCGAGCAGGCCTACGTGCTGTGCAGCGTCGCGGTGGACCTGCGCGTGAGCAACGTGGTGGACGTGCCGAACGTCACCGTTTCGGCGCTGCTGCCGGAGGATATCTTCAACGCCGGCTAGGCGGTGCTTTCTGCGTCGTTCAGGCGCCGGCGAGCGCCTGCGAGAGAGACTGCGTAAGGCCGGGCGCCGCCCGCCGCAGTTTCGCGTCTTCCGTGACCAGTTTCGTTCCGAGTCCGCGGGCCGCGCCGAGAAAGCGCGCATCGTAGGCCGAGACGCCGAATTCCGCTGCGATCCCGAGTGCGCGCGCATGCGGCAGGTTGAGCGAGCCGGACAGGATCTGTTCCGCGCTGGCGAGCAGGCCCTCGGCCGCGCCGCGCTCAAGGCTGCCGGCGCGCAGGTAGGTGGCGAGGATGTTCGAGAATTCGACCAGGAGAAAGCCCTCGCTGCGCCAGTCCGGGTCGCGCGCGTAGAGTGCCTGCGCGTTCGCGGTGCGGTCGCCGTCGATCAGCAGGTAGGCGAGGACGTTGGTATCGACGACGACCATGATCGATGACGACCAAGCGCGTCCGGCGCCTAGTCGCGGCCCGCGGCGATGGCGGCCTCGATTTCGCGCAGCGTGACCGGCCGCCGCCCGCGCAGGCGCACCGGCTTCGGGGGCTTGCGCGGCGTTTCGGGCGCGGGGGCCTGCGCCATGCCGGCCTCGAGCAGATACGCGATCTCGTCCTTCAGCTTGCGCTTGCGGTGCACCGCGCGCAGCTTGATGCGCTGCAGCAGCTCGCCGGGCAGTTCCAGGGTAGCTTTCATGAAACCATTTTCCCATAAAACCAGCTTTCCTGCACTCGCTCGGGGCGCGATCCCGCTCCCACCCCGACCCAGTCCCTTGACCGCCCGCGGCGGCCGGAACTATCCTGTATCGGAAGAAATTACGAAGCGGCTGGCCCGATGACGCTGCAACTCAAACCCCTGCACCCGCGCTTTGCCGCCGAGGCGAGCGGCGTGGCGCTCGGCAAGCCGCTGGCCGCGGCGACGCTCCGGGTGATCGAGGAGGCGATGGACCGTTACGCGGTGCTGGTGTTCCACGACCAGCCGCTCGGCCAGGACGAGCAGGTCGCGTTCGCGCGCCGCTTCGGACCGCTGAACGCAGGGCTGCGCAAGGCCACCGGCGCCCCCGCCCGGTTCAAGTACGACGAGCTGATCGACATCTCGAACGTGGCGCAGGACGGGCAGGTCGTTGCGCGCGACGACGTGAAGCTCGTCGGCAACATCGCCAACCAGCTCTGGCACAGCGACAGCTCGTTTCAGGATGCCTCGATCGCCTATTCGATGCTCTCGGCGGTGGTGCCCGCGGAGGGAGGCGAGACCGAGTTCGCCGATCTGCGCGCGGCCTACGACGCGCTGCCCGCGAAACTGC
>CAMDRF010000037.1 GCA_945906765.1 Nitrosovibrio sp. Nv4
GCCTACGAATCCGACATCGAAGCGGCCGACATCCACCACTGCATGAACACCGCGTGGCTGCTGGGTGGCGTCGACATGAACCGCTGGATCGAATTCAGGGCCGGCCAGCCCGAGCAGTTCGCGCAGTTCATGGCGCGCGGCCGGGAGCAACTGCGCGCCTTCGAGCGGCCATTCGTGTCCTGGCGCAACGACATCGCTCTTTTCATGGGGCCACGCCAGTCCGGTTTTTCGGCACTCGACGTGGACGACCAGACCGAAGTCGAAATCCGCTCGCACCGCCTGATGGCGCAGCACCTGGACTTCTACCGTGCCCATGCCCCCGGATTCGAGAGCGCTTTCCTTTTCCTCAGCGCGCCGCAACTCGGCGTGCGCCACGCCCGCCGCCTTGCCGGCGTCGCCAAGATGACGCGCGCGCAATGGCCGACCGGGCAGGTGCTGGACGATGAGATCGGCGTCACGCCAAGCGTCTCGCCGAAGTTTCCAAATATCTCGATTCCTTACGGCAGTCTGGTGCCCGCGGCGCTAGACGGACTGCTTGCCTGCGGCAGGCACATCGCCTGCGATCCGAATTCGCATGGCTTTATGCGCGAAATCCCGCAATGCTGGATTACCGGCCAGGCGGCGGGCGTGGGCGCAGCGCTTGCCGCGAACCGCGGCATCGAGCCGCGTGCCGTTGACCTGGATGATTTGCAGGCGACGCTCGGCGGCCAGGGTGTCTACCTGCACCCGCGCACGACCAGGGAAGCGGCGAACGCGTGAACTAAAATGCGGCAACTCCCAAGATCCAAGGATTACCCATGACCGCGCGCTCCACGCCCCCGTTCCGCGCCGACCATGTCGGCAGCTTCCTGCGGCCAAAGTACCTGATTGAGGCGCGCGACAGGAAAGCGCGTGGCGAGATCAGCGCCGCCGACCTGCGCAAGGTGGAAGACAAGGCGATTGCCGAGATCGTGAAGTTCCAGGAAGACACGGGCCTGCAGGCGATCACCGACGGCGAATTCCGTCGTACCTATTTCCACATCGACTTCCTCGAGCAGATCGGCGGGGTCAAGACCGATATCCCCGTGATGATCAAGCGGCCCGACGGCACCGAAGAGCTCGCGCCGCCGGTGATGCGGGTGGTGGACAAGGTGCGCCACACCAAGGACATCCAGCTTGCCGACTTCCAGTACCTCAAGTCCTGCACCACGCGCACGCCGAAGGTCACGATCCCTTCGCCGACGATGCTGCATTTCCGCGGCGGGCGCGCCGGGATCAGCAAACAGCACTACCCGGAGCTGGAGCCGGATTTCTACGAGGATGTGGCCAAAGCCTACAGTGAAGAGCTGCATTCGCTGTCGAAGGCAGGCTGCAATTATGTGCAGATGGACGACACCAACCTCGCCTACCTGTGCGACGAAAAGATGCGGCAGGCCGCGAAAGCGCGCGGCGACGACCCGGACGAATTGCCGCATCGTTACGCGAAATTCATCAACCGCGTGGTCGCGAAGAAGCCGGCCGGCATGAGCCTCGCGATTCACCTTTGCCGCGGAAATTTCCAGAGCACCTGGGCGGCGCAGGGCGGCTATGAGCCGGTCGCCGAGGCACTGCTCTCCGAGATGAACGTCGATGCCTACTTCCTTGAGTACGACGACGCGCGCAGCGGCGATTTCAAGCCGCTTCGCTTCCTGCCCAAAGGCAAGGTGGTGGTGTTGGGACTGGTGACTACCAAGCTGGGCGCCCTCGAGAAGAAGGACGACATCAAGCACCGCATTGACGAGGCGGCGAAGCACGCGCCGCTCGAGCAGCTCGCGCTCAGCCCGCAGTGCGGCTTTTCCAGCACGGTCCATGGGAACAAGATCGCCGTCGAAGCGCAGCGCGCGAAACTGCGCCTGGTGATTGAAACCGCCGACGAGGTCTGGGGAACGACTTAGCAACGCGATGTCTGAACTGCAGCACGCGTTCTGGGACGAGGCCTGCGCGCAGACGCTTTCCGACGAGAAGCTGCTCGCCGCGATGGCGCGCTTCGAAGGCGCGCTGGCGCTGGCCTGCGCACGTGCGGGCATCCTGCCAGAGACAGCAGCCAGGACTATTGCTGAAGTTGCAGCGGGCGCCCGCTTCGATGCGGCTACGCTCGCGCCCGCTGCGCGCCGCGCCAGCACGCTCGCGATCCCCTTCGTAAAGCAACTCACGGAAAAGGTCGCGGCGGTATCGCCAGAGGCGGCTCGCTACGTCCACGTCGGCGCCACCAGTCAGGACGTCATCGATACCGGCGTTGTCCTGTGCCTCGGCGCCGCGGTGGAGCGCCTGCTGGCGCTCTCCAGGCGCGTGGGCGACGCCACGGCCGCGATGGCAAAGCGCCACGCACGCACCCCAACGGTGGCACGCACCCTGCTGCAACCCGCGGTACCCGTACCGTTCGGCTGGAAAGCGGCCGTGTGGCTGTCATTGATCGCGCGCTCGCACGCGCACTTCCGTGCCGCAGCGCGCGAAGCCTGCGTGCTGCAGTTCGGTGGCGCCGGCGGCACACTCTCGGCCTATGCCAACAAGGGCGATGCAATCGCGGAGGCGCTCGCCGCTGAACTCGGCCTCGCTCGCGCGCCGGTCACCTGGCACAGCACGCGCGACGGTTTCGCGCGTCTGGGCGCAGAAGCCGCAATCCTCACGGGCGCCGCAGGCAAGATCGCGCGCGATGTTTCGCTGCTGATGCAAGCGGAAGTAGGCGAAGCCGCCGAGCCCTCGGCAGAGGGCCGCGGCGGATCCTCGACGATGCCGCACAAGCGCAATCCGGTCGGCTGCCTCGCCGCGCTGGAAGCGGCGCAGCGCGCGCCCGGTCTCGTCGCCACGCTGCTGGCACAGCTCGCGCCCGAGCACGAGCGCGGGCTCGGCCAGTGGCAGGGCCAGTGGTTCACGTTGCGCGATCTGCTCTGCAGCGCCGGCAGCGGACTCGCTGCGATGGCCGAAGTGCTCGAGGACCTCAAGATCGACGAACAGGCGATGCTCACCAATCTCGAGCGCTCGCGCGGCCTGGTCTATTCGGAGAATGTTTCTCTGCGCCTGTCGCGCACGCTTGGCAAACAGGCGGCGCATGCGCTCACCGAGAAACTGTGCGGAATCGCGGCGCGCGAGGGAAAGAACCTGATCGACGTAGTGCGTGCCGACCCGCAGACCGCCGCCGCCATCGACGCCAAGGAAATTGCGGATCTTTTCAATGCGGAAAGCTGTTTCGGCTCGGCGCCGGCCATGATCGAGCGCTCACTTGCGGAATGGTCCCGATGCATCACGACCTGAAGGAAATTTATCGGGCCCTGAACAGCGCCTTGAGCTCCTCGCTGATGCTCTGGCCCTTCATGGGGGAACCCGGACCGCTCTCATAACGGCCCCAGACCCGCGTTTCCGAGCCCTGCGCGAGCAGCGTAGCGTCCTCGCGCACCACTTCGTGCATGACGACGAATGACTTACCGCCCCAGCGCGCAATGCGCGAACGGACCTCGCACCGATCCTGCTGTTGCGCGGGGTTTTTGAACTGGCACTCGGCCGAGACCAGCGGCATCGCCAGATGTTCGGCACGCATGCGCTTGGCGTGATAACCGGCCTCGGCGAACATGCTCCAGGTCGCGGCGTCGAACCAGCGGAAATAGGTGGGGTAGAAGATGATTCCGGCCGGGTCGCACTCGCCCCACTGCAGTTGCACGGGAAATATTGCAACTACCGAATTGAACTCGTTTTCCGTCACGCTGCCGGATAATATCAGCACCATGCGCACACCAGCCGGTCTACCCTTCGACCAGGACTGAATATGCCCGAAAGCCGCAACTGGGCTTTTCCCGCGACCCTGCAACCCGGCGCGGACGAGGCGGGTTTCGATCTCGCCTCGGCGCTCGACTCGGTAGTGCTGCTGCGCGCGGAGATTCCGCAAGACGCATTCACCGCGCCCATCCTGGGGACCGAGCGCGCCGGCAACGGCGTGGTGATTCGCGACGATGGCCTCATCGTAACGATCGGCTACCTGATCACCGAGGCCGAGTCGATCTGGCTCACCACCAATCGCGGCGCCGTCGTACAGGGTCACGCGCTCGCCTACGACCAGGGTACCGGTCTCGGTCTCGTGCTGCCGCTTGGCTCCCTCGGCGTACGCCCGCTGCAGCGCGCGTCGGCCTCCGGCGTCGATGTGAATGCCGACGTCATCATCATCGGACACGGCGGACGCCCCCACTCGCTCAAGGCAAAAGTCATCGCCAAGCGGGAGTTCGCCGGCTACTGGGAGTACGTGCTCGACGAAGCCCTGTTTACGGCGCCTGCCCATCCGCAGTGGGGCGGCGCGGCGCTGGTCGGCCAGGACGGACTGCTGCTGGGCATCGGCTCGCTACTGGTGCAGGAATCCACCGGCGGTAAGACGGTTGACGGCAACATGTTCGTGCCGATTGGCCTGCTGGCGCCGATCCTGGACGAACTGCTGACGCGCGGCCGCGCCGCAGGCCCGCCACGCCCCTGGCTGGGTATCTATACCGCGGAGATGGACGGCCATCTGGTCATCGGTGGCCTTGCGCCGGGCGGACCGGCGGAGCGCGCGGGCGTGCAGCTCGGCGACCTGATACTGGAGATCGGCGGCGAGCCCGTGACCGGGCTTGCGGCGATGTTTCGCCGGATCTGGAGTACCGGAGCCGCCGGCAGTGTTGTCACGCTGACGCTGTCGCGCCGTGGCGCTTCCTCGAAAGTGCAGCTGCGCTCCGCTGACCGGAGTGACTTCCTGAAAAAGCCGCGCCTGCACTGATGCTAGACGTGAGGTAAAATGCGGTCCGCGCCGATTTGAAGTTCAGCTTGCGGGCGCCGAACCACCCGAGCGTGGGGAAAAAAAATCCAGCTAAAGAGACGCGCCAAGGCGCCCGTTTCTGCGAAAGCTGAACGGGCGTTTTGTTTTAGCAGGGCCTGATGAACGATCGCGTTTCACTGCTGCAATCGCTGCTCGCCGAGAGGATTCTGGTCCTCGACGGCGCCATGGGCACGATGATCCAGCACGAACGTCTCACCGAGGAGCAGTTCCGCGGCGAGCGTTTTCGCAGCTGGAATCGCGACCTGCGCGGCAACAACGATCTGCTGGCGCTGACGCAGCCGGCGCTGATCCGGCGCATCCATGCGGACTATCTGGCAGCCGGCGCTGACATCATCGAGACCAACACCTTCAACTCGACCTCGGTGTCGCTCGGCGACTATGGCATGGAAGAACTTGCCTACGAGCTGAACCTTGCGGCCGCACGCCTCGCCCGGGATGCCGCCGACGAGCGGCAGAAGAGCGACCGCTCGCGGCCCCGCTTCGTCGCGGGTGCGCTGGGGCCCACCACCAAGACCGCCTCGATCTCGCCCGACGTCAACGATCCCGGTTTCCGCAATGTGAGCTTCGATACACTTGTCGCCGCCTATACCGACGCGCTGCGCGGTCTCATCGACGGCGGCGTGGACGTGGTGCTGGTCGAGACCATTTTCGACACGCTGAACGCCAAAGCCGCCCTGTTCGCGATCGAGACCGAGTTCGAGAAACGCGGCACGCGCCTGCCGCTCGTCATCTCGGGAACCATCACCGACGCCTCGGGCCGCACGCTGTCCGGCCAGACCACCGAGGCGTTCTACAACTCGGTGCGCCATGTCCGCCCGCTCGCAGTGGGGCTGAACTGCGCGCTGGGTGCAAAGGAACTTCGTCAATATGTGGAAGAACTCTCCGGCATCGCCGAGGTGCCCGTTTCCTGTTATCCGAACGCCGGCCTGCCGAACGCGTTCGGCGAATACGACGACACGCCGCAAGCCATGGCGAAGGAAATGGGCAGCTGGGCGCGCGCCGGGTTCCTCAACCTGGTCGGCGGCTGCTGTGGCACTGCGCCGGAGCATATCCACGCGATCGCCGAAGCGGTGCGCGGCGTTGCGCCGCGCCGCGCGCCCGAGCGCTCGCCAATGCTGCGGCTCTCGGGGCTGGAACCCCTCAATGTCGGCGACGGTTCGCTGTTCCTGAACGTCGGCGAGCGCACCAATGTCACCGGCTCCAAGGCGTTTTCGCGCCTGATTCTGGCGGGAAATTACCCTGAAGCGCTGTCGGTCGCGCGCCAGCAGGTCGAAAACGGCGCCCAGATGATCGACATCAACATGGACGAGGGAATGCTCGATTCGGAGAAGGCGATGGTGACCTTCCTCAATCTGGCCGCCTCCGAGCCGGACATTTCGCGCGTGCCGGTGATGATCGACTCCTCGAAGTGGAGCGTGATCGAAGCGGGGCTCAAGTGCCTGCAGGGCAAGGGCGTCGTCAACTCCATCAGCATGAAGGAAGGCGAGGAGGAGTTCCTGCGCCAGGCAAACCTGGTGCGCAAATACGGTGCCGCCGTCGTGGTGATGGCTTTCGACGAGCAAGGCCAGGCCGATACGCTGGAACGGCGTATTGCGGTCTGCCGCCGTGCCTACGACCTGTTGACGCAGAAAGCCGGACTGTCGCCCGCGGACATCATCTTCGACCCCAACATTTTCGCCATCGCCACCGGGCTGGAAGAGCACACTCGCTACGGCCTGGATTATCTCGAAGCGGTGCGCTGGATCCGGGCCAACCTGCCGCACGCCAAGATCTCGGGCGGGGTGTCGAATCTTTCGTTCTCGTTCCGCGGCAACGACGCGGTGCGCGAAGCGATGAATACCGCGTTCCTTTACCACGCGGTCCAGGCCGGAATGACGATGGGGATCGTCAATGCCGGACAGCTGGGCGTATACGAGAAAATCGAGCCGGCGCTGCGCGAGCGGGTCGAAGACGTAATCCTCGCGCGCCGGCCCGATGCCACCGAACGCCTGATCGAGTACGCCGCGGGCGTGAAGGGCGGCCTGCGGGCATCGAAGGAGGACGATGCCTGGCGCCGTGGCACGCCGGAGGAACGCCTGTCTCACGCCCTCGTGAACGGTATCGCCAGCCACGTGGTCGCGGATACCGAGGAGGCCAGGCTCAAGTTTGCGCGCCCGATCGAAGTAATCGAGGGCCCGCTGATGGACGGCATGAACATCGTCGGCGACCTGTTCGGCGCCGGCAAGATGTTCCTGCCGCAAGTCGTCAAATCCGCGCGGGTGATGAAACAGGCGGTGGCGCACCTGATTCCCTATATCGAGGCGGAGAAGCTGCGCACCGGGGAAGCCGGCAAGGCCAAAGGCAAGCTGGTGATCGCCACGGTCAAGGGGGACGTGCACGACATCGGCAAGAACATCGTCGCGGTGGTGCTCCAGTGCAACAACTACGACGTGGTGAATCTGGGCGTGATGGTGCCCGCCAGGACCATCCTAGAAACAGCAAGGCGGGAGAACGCCGATGCCATCGGCCTGTCCGGGCTGATCACGCCTTCGCTGGAGGAAATGACGCATGTGGCGCGCGAGATGGCGCGCGAAGGGTTCACCGTGCCGCTCCTGATCGGCGGCGCCACCACCTCGCGCGCGCATACCGCGGTGAAAATTGCACCAAACTATCCCGGCCCGGTGGTTTATGTCCCCGATGCGTCGCGCTCCGTCGGCGTCATGCAGAGCCTGCTGTCCACCGGACAACGCGATGAATACGTGGCTGGCTTGCGCGCGGACTACGAGAACATTCGCATACAGCACCGTGGCAAGAAGGGCCCGGGCCCGCTGGTGCCGATCGCGGAAGCGCGGCGCCTTGGGCATGCGATCGACTGGTCCAAATACCAACCGCCCGCGCCGCGCGAATCCGGAATCAAGGTATTGCGCGACTACCCGCTCGAAAAGCTGGTCCCGTACATAGACTGGACGCCGTTCTTCCAGGCCTGGGAACTCTCTGGACCTTATCCCAGGATCCTGGAAGATCCGGTAGTGGGAGACGCGGCGCGCAAACTCCATGCTGAAGCGCTTGAAACGCTCGACAGTATCGTGCGGGAAAAATGGGTCTCGGCGAACGGCGTGTTCGGGCTTTTCCCGGCGGCGCGGGTAAACGGCGACGACATCGAAATCTACGCCGATGGCACGCCGCGTTCTGTCGCCATGACGTGGCACAACCTGCGACAGCAGAACCGGAAGCCGACCGGCCGGGCGAACCAGTGCCTGGCCGATTTGATCGCGCCGAAGGAATCCGGCGTCGCAGACTGGATCGGCGCGTTCGCGGTGGCGGTAGGCGGGCTTGAAGCGAAGCTGGCGCAGTTCGAGGCCCAGCACGACGACTACAACGCGATCATGCTCAAGGTGCTTGCCGATCGCCTCGCCGAAGCGTTTGCCGAGCACCTGCACGAGCGCGTGCGGCGTGAGTTCTGGGGCTACGCGCAGGACGAGCAGCTGACAGGCGCGCAGATGATCGCCGAGGCTTATCGCGGTATCCGGCCGGCGCCGGGTTATCCGGCTTGCCCCGACCACACGGAAAAGGACGCCTTGTTCACGTTGCTGGATGCGCAGAAGAACGCGGGGATCACCCTGACCGAGTCCTTCGCGATGCTGCCGGCATCGGCGGTCTCGGGTTTTTACCTGGCACACCCGGAATCGAGCTATTTCGCGGTCGGCAAGATCGGACGCGACCAGGTCGAGGACTACGCGCGGCGCAAGACTATGACGGTCGCGGACGCAGAAAGGTGGCTCGCACCCTACTTGGCATACGAGCCGGCCGATATAATGAGCGGCACATCAACCTAGAAAGACGACGATGGGAAAAGGCGACAAGAAAACGCGGCGCGGCAAGATTTACAAAGGCAGCTACGGCAAATCCCGCCCGCAGCGCATTAAGAAGAAGAAGAAAAAATAATTTAATTTTCCTCGCGCCGCCTGACCGGCAGGCCGAGCGCCTTCAATTTGCGGTACAGGTGCGTGCGTTCCAGTCCCGAGAATTCGGCGACCTTTGACATGCTGCCGTTTTCGCGTGCCAGCAGGTTCTCGAAGTACAGGCGCTCGAACGCGTCGCGCGCTTCCCGGTAAGGACGATCCAGCGCGATCTCGGGCGGCGGCGAGCTGCCCGCATGCGCCGCCAGCACGCGCTCGACATCTTCCAACCCAATATCCTCATCGAGCGCACCCAAAGCGAGGTTTTTGACCACGCTGTCGAGCTCGGCAAGATTTCCGGGCCAGCGGTGATGCCGCAGCGCGTTCAACGCTGCCACCGAAAAGCGCCGCGGCGGACAAGCGCGCGCCTCCACCAACTGCACCAGGATGAGCGCGGCCAGATCGGGAACGTCCTCGGCGAAATCGCGCAGCGCCGGCAGCTTGAGCACCAGCTCGGAGAGCCGTGCAACCAACCCGGCGTCGAACTCGTATTTTTCGACCAGCGCGCGTACGTCGATCGGAGAATATGAAACGACGCGCGCCTTGTGCTTGTCGGCGCGGGCAAGCAGAAACTCGAGGCTCTTTTGCTCTGCGCGGCCAATCAGCGAAAGGTCACCGACGAAAAGTATGCCGCCCGAGGCGCGCACCAGCATGTCTGAAGACGCGTCGGCCATCATGCCGTGGCCCTCGACGACCGGCGCGCCGGCCGCGGCAAGCAACCGGGCGAAAAGTTCCGGACGCATGCCCCGTTCGCCGCGAAGCATCAGTGGCGCCGCCGCCTGCGCGAGCTGCGCGAGGCGCTTGCGCGTCTCGGCGAGCGCCGGAGAGCGACCCAGCGTGGCGAGCGAGAGTTCGCGCGGCGCCGCCGCCTCGTGGTTGCGCAACGCACGCTTGACCGTGGCCAGCAGCCGCTGCAGCGCGATCGGCTTCTCCAGGTAGTCGAGCGCGCCGATGCGCGTCGCCTCCACCGCTGTTTCTATGGTGCCGTGCCCGGACATCATCACTACGGGCATGCCGAGCTGACCGCTCGCCGCCCATTCCTTGAGCAGGGATATGCCGTCGGTATCCGGCATCCAGATATCAAGCAGCACCAGGTCCGGACGATGGCTTTCGCGCAGACGCCTGGCCTCGCCGGCGCTCTCGGCGAGTAACACCTGATGCCCTTCGTCAGCGAGGATTTCCGAGAGCAGCTCCCGGATCCCGACTTCGTCGTCAACGACCAGAATCTGTGCCATTGCGCCTAGGCCGCCTTCGCCGTGTCGCCCGGCGCGACCATCGCAGCGTCAGCCACGGGCAGAAGTATGGTCACCGAAACACCCTTCGCAAGCCGGTTTTCGATGCTCAGTTCACCCCGGTGTTCGTCGACGATCTTTTTCACGATCGCCAGGCCGAGCCCGGTACCGCGTGGCTTGGTGGTGACGTAGGGTTCGAATATTCGCGCCATCATGTCCTCGGGAAATCCGCCGCCATTGTCGGCCACGGATAGTCTCACCTTGTCTGACGCCATCCCGGTATTCACCTCTATCATCGGCATCTCGGCGGAGTTCTTCCGGTTCTCGAGCGCATCCTGCGCGTTTTGCACCAGATTGTGGAGCACCTGCCGGATCTGCGCGGAATCCGCGCGCACCTGCGGTATGGATGCGAGCTTCTTGACGATCGGCGTACTCGAAGTCTCATAGAGCGCGAGCACCTCCAGCACCAGTGCGTTCAGATCCAGTCCCGCGAACACCGGCGCCGGCAACCGCGAGTAATCGCGAAAGTCATCGACCATGCTCTTGAGCGCCGCCACCTGGTTGACAATGGTGCGGGTGCCCCGCGCGAGTACCTCGGCGTCCTCGGCCGAGAGCTTGCCCGAGAGCTTCATCTCCATGCGCTCGGCGGACAGCTGGATTGGCGTCAGCGGATTCTTGATTTCGTGCGCCAGGCGCCGTGCCACCTCGGCCCAGGCGGTGGCGCGCTGCGCCTGGATGAGCTGGGTAATGTCATCGAACACCAGGACGAAGCCGCCCGCCGGGTCCTGCGGCAGCGCGGTGCCATGCACCAGGATCGCCTTTCCCGTGCCCTTCAGTTCCAGCTCGAGCTGCCAGGCCAGCGTGCCATGCGAGCGAAACTGGTCGCGCATGCTCGCCGCAAACGATTCGAGTTCGCCGCCGAGGATGGCATGCGCACCGTGGTTGGAGATGGACAGGCCGAGGTCGCCGTCGAACACCAGCACGCCGGCCGAGAGATTAGCAAGGATGTTCTCCAGCCGCGCCTTGGCGCTCTCCAGCGCGGCCCGGTTCGCTTCCACCACGCGCCGGGCGTCGTCCAGCTGCCGTGTCATGGAATTGAACGATTCGATCAGCACACCCAGCTCGTCCCGGCTGGTCACCGGGGCCTGACGGCTGAAATCGCCGCGCGCCACCGCCTGGGTCGCCTGGGCGAGATTTGCGAGCGGTTCGGACAAGCGGTTGGCGAGAACCACGGACAGCGCGATCGCCACCAACAGCGCCATGAATAGCGCAAGCGTAAGCGTCACGATATAAATGCGTTTCAATCCCTGGCGCGAGAGTGCGAGCTCGCGGTAGTCGCGGTACGCGGCTTCGACCGCTTCGGCGCTTCGCGCAAACTGTTCTGGAACCGTTTGCCGTAGCTGCAGAAAACGCGTTTCGTCGGCCAAAGCGAGGCCTGCGACCGGTACCACCACCCGCAGCGCGAGCGGCTTTCCGGCCGCGGCGTCCACCGCCGTATAGGCGCGGCCGCTGCGTGCCTGGCGCAGCGCTTGTTGCGTCGGCAATTCGTTCGGCACCAGCCGCAAGAGATTCTCGCTCGCTTCGGCGAGCACGCGGCCGGCCGCATTGACGACAACCGCCTCCTGCACTCCGGCCTGATCGCGTAACCGGCTGAGCAGAAGTACCTGTTGCCCAGCTGGGCGATCGGCAAGTTCAAGCGCAATGCTGCGCGCCTTTGCCAGAAGTTCGCCCTGCATCCGATCGATCGCCGATTGGCCGAGGTTGATACCGCCTTCCAACGCCGCGTCCACC
Organism: Nitrosovibrio sp. Nv4; assembly: GCA_945906765.1. Classification (GTDB taxonomy): domain Bacteria; phylum Pseudomonadota; class Gammaproteobacteria; order Burkholderiales; family SG8-39; genus RBG-16-66-20. The sequence goes on from CAMDRF010000037.1 coordinate 11,775, forward strand.
TTCACGTCGAACCAGGATTCGATGCTCTTGGAGAGGAATTGCACGGATACCGTGTATACGAGTGCGCCCGGAACGACCGCCATCAGCGCCAGCAGGAGCAGTATCCGCACCGTCAGTCGCGAGCCGAAGGCCCGTTCCCGGTATTTGCGCCAGAGGGTGCGGATCTGCCAGGCAACCAACGCCGCGAGCAGCGCAGCGAGTACCGCGTTCAGCCCGAGCAGCAGTGGGTAATGGTTCGCGAACACCGTGGTGTTGCCGCTCGCGGTTGCCAGCAGGAACAGCAACACGCCGGCCAGCGCCGCGCCGAGGAGGATCAGCAGCCTCATCGCGACTCCGCTTCCTTTGTCTCGCGGCTTTCGACCGCAGCAGGAGAAGACGCGGGCGCCCGGAAGGCAAAGCGCTTCCATGCCGACTCGAGATTCAGGTCGCGGCTGGTGATCGCGCTCAGTTGAAAGGGCTTTGGCAGCAGCGTCACATCCAGCCGCATGCGTACCGCGGCATCGTAACTGGCGTCGGCGAGCGTGGCGCCGCGCTCCACCACCTGCCAGTTGCGTACGCGGCGCAGCACATTAAGGGCTTCCTCGAGCGTCGCGTAGTTCTGCTGCAGAACACCCGTGGAGAGCCGGTAGTGCCGGGACAAGGCATGGTAGGACAAACGCAATTGCAGTCGCTTGGCGGCCGCCTTTTCATCAAACCAGTACCAGCGCGGACGGGTGAGTTCAAACTCGACTGCGAAATACAGCGGTACGCCGTTGGTAACTGCCTCGGCGAGACGGGGATTCAATTCGAACGCAAAGTCCGCGGCGAGCACCACGCCGTCCTCGGTGGTGGCAAGGCGCACGTCGAGCACTTCGATATCGTCCGCATGAGCGGAAGGTGCAGCGGCAAACATGGCGCAGAGAGCAAGCGCGGTCCACAACTGCGCGAGCGCGGCATACAGCTTCTTCAGGAGAGCGAAGCCTCGCATCACGCGTCGCCTCTGATTCGTCCTAAGCTGGCTTCTCTAGCAGCGCGAAAAAGAATCCATCGTGTTCGGGACCAGGCAGAAGCTGCGCGGCAGCACCATCTGGCAGGGGTACACGGCGCGCTCCCGGCGTACGTGCGGCGAATGCGCCGACCAGCGCGTCGTTCTCCTCAGCGAAAACTGAACATGTGACATACAGCAATTTACCACCCGAGGCGAGCGTGCGCCAAAGCGCATCCAGAATGCGCGCCTGGCGCGCCGCAAAAACGGCGATATCCGCGTCACGGCGCAGCCATTTCATGTCGGGATGGCGCCGTGCCACGCCCGATGCGGAGCAGGGCACATCGGCGAGTATCCGCTCGAAGGCCGCGCCGTCCCACCAGGTATCCAGCGCGGTGCAATCGGCCGTGCGCACCTGCCCCCTGAGTCCAAGCCTTTCCTGGTCGCGCGCGATGCCGGCGCAACGGGCCGCATCGACCTCCAGCGCCGTCAATTCAACGTTCGCCGACTCGAGAATATGGGATGACTTCCCGCCTGGTGCAGCGCAGGCATCTAGTACGCGCTGGCCGGCATGCAGCTCCAGCAATCCTGCCGCGCGCTGCGCGCCCGCGTCCTGCACCGAAACCTCTCCTTCGGCAAAACCCGGCAGCCGCTCGACCGGCACGGGCTTCTCCAGCAGCAAAGCCTGGGGGCCGACGCGACTCGCGGCAATACCCTCTGCGGCAAGGCGCTCGACATAGCCCTGCAAGGAAGCGCGCCGCGCGTTCACGCGCAGGCACATCGGCGGGTGCGTATTGCCCGCAGCCAATACCTGCTCCCAGCTCAATGGATAGTCAGCTCGAATGCGTTCGATCCACCACTTCGGATGCCAGTAGTGGGCCACCTCGTCGGTCCCCAGCCGCGCCTCCAGCCCACCGCGGGCGCGCAGAAAATTCCGCAGCAGGGCGTTCACGTATCCCTTGGCGCCGCTGCGCTGCATGGCAACACAGGCGCGCGCCGCCTGATCAACGACGGTATATTCCGCGTAACGGCCGGATTCAAGCGCATAGAGCGAACACCACAACAGCGCCTCGACGAGCCGGTCCGTCGTGCCGGCGTGGCGCGAAAGCGCGGCGACGATCGCCTGGGAGCGGCCGTAGCGCCGCAGCGTGCCATAGCAAAGATCCGCTTGCGCGGCGTGCGCGCCCGGATCACGGTCAGCACGTTCCAGTTCAGCCGACAGGCTGCGGCCCGCGGCAACCCGCGCGACCAATGCCGCCGCCGCCGCGAGCGCTTCAGCGAGCGGCGCCAAAACATTCACCGCACGAAACCGGGAAACCGCGCAGAAAATCCGCTGCAGCCAGACGCGTCCCGCCAGCGCGCTGCAATTCCGTTACCAGCAACGCGCCCTCGCCGCAGCCGATCAGAATACCTTCGGCACCGCGCTCGAGCACCGCGCCAGGCGTGCCTGCGCGTGCAACGCAACGGGCGCGCCATATCTTGACGATTTCGCCACGCAGTTGCGATCGCGCTCCAGGAGTAGGGCGCAAGGCCCGCACCGTGCGCTCGAGCTCTGCGTTGGACCTCGTCCAATCGAGTTCAGCTTCCTCCTTGCCGATCTTTCGCGCATAGGTCGCGCCGGCGGCGGGCTGCGGCGAGGCCCTGGCGCGTCCTGCCGCGATATCTGCGAGCGCACCGACGATGGCCTCGGCGCCCAACACCGAGAGCCGGTCATGCAGCGACTGCGCATCGTCTTCCTCGGCGATCGCCAGGCGGTTCAGCGAGAGCATCGGCCCGGTGTCCAGTCCCGCGTCCATCTTCATGATCGTGATTCCGGTTTCCCGGTCCCCGGCGAGCAGCGCGCGCTGAATCGGGGCTGCGCCACGCCAGCGCGGCAGCAGAGATGCATGGATATTGAGCGCGCCGTGCGGCGCAATCCCTAGCGGTCCCTGCGGCAGGATCAAGCCGTACGCCGCAACGATCAGGGCGTCCGGTCGCGCGGCGATGAGGCGATCGAGTACTCCTTCGTCCTTCAAGTTTTGTGGCTGAAACACGTCCAGGCCACGGGCTCTGGCCAGTTGCTTGACCGCGCTTTCCGATCGACGCATGCCGCGGCCCGCCGGCCGGTCCGGTTGCGTCAGCACCAGCGCGACGTCGTGGCCGGCATCAAGCAGCGCCGCCAGCGCGCGCGCTGCGAACTCTGGAGTACCGGCGAAAACTAGACGCAGGAAGGTGTCAGGCGACCGAAGGGATCAAGCGACCGAAGGGATCAAGCGCTCTTGCGAAGCTGCTTCGCGAGCCGCGCGCGAATACGCTGCTGCTTGAGCTGCGAAAGGCTTTCCACGAACACCTTGCCCTTGAGGTGATCCATTTCGTGCTGGATGCACACCGCGAGCAGCCCTTGCGCTTCGAGCGTGAACAAATTGCCGTTCTGGTCGTGGGCGCGAACCTTGACGCGTTCGGCGCGCTCCAGGGTGTCGTAGATTCCCGGCACCGAAAGACAGCCTTCCTCGATATCCGAGACGCCGCTCGCGTCGACAATTTCCGGATTAATCAGCACCACCAGGGAATCGCGGCGCTCGGAAACGTCGATCACGATCAGCTGCTTGTGTATGTCCACCTGGGTCGCGGCAAGACCGATTCCGGGCGCCTCGTACATGGTCTGCGCCATATCGGCGACCAGTTGTTTCAATGGGAGGTCGAAAACGCTCACCGGTAGCGCAATCTTGTGCAGTCGCGCGTCGGGGTATCTAAGGATGTTCAGGAGTGCCATAAATCCGTAATTTGCTTGCAAATTGAATCGATTACGTGCAGTATCTCAGGCTGTGGTTAAACAGTCGGGGCTTTATGCTACATTTAGGGTACGCAAACCGCATTCTCAACCGGTCCGAAAGGTCAGCCACCGATCGGGGGCTTTATATACCAACAATGGCGTAAGTCTATCACAACGCTGGCTTTTGTCCTGGTCGGGATGGTCTCCGCGGGGGCTTTGGCGCAGACGCCCAAAACGCCCTTGGCGATGAAACCGGACGCTCCCGAGCGTTACGTCGTCGTGCGCGGTGACACTCTGTGGTCGATCGCACAACGCTATACCGATTCACCTTGGCGCTGGTCTGAACTTTGGGATCTGAACAAGGACGAGATCAAGAATCCCAACCGCATTTATCCCGGCAACATCATCGTGCTCGACCGCGCGCGTGGCCGTCTCGCACTGTCCGACACGGTGAAGATGAGCCCCAAGGTGCGTGCGGAGTCGACCGCGCAAACAGCGATCCCGGTCATTCCGCCTTCGATCATCGAGCCGTTCCTGACGCGTCCTCTGGTCATCGAAGCCGACGGTCTGGACAACGCGCCAACCATCGTCGCTGCCGAGGAGTCCCGCGTCATCCTCGAGACCGGCAACCGCGCCTTTGTCCGGGGTATCGGGGATTCCAAGGAACCTGCCTGGTACCTCTACCGGCGCGGCGGTCCACTGGTCGATCCGGATACCAAGGCAACGCTCGGATACGAGGCGATTTACCTGGGGGCCGCACGCGTCATCCGCGCTGGCGACCCCGCTGTCATCCAGCTTTCCTCAGTCGCGCAGGAAGTCGGTGTCGGCGACAAACTTATACCTGCGGGCAAGCCGGAGGTACCAACCTATGCGCCGCGGGCCCCAACGGTGCCGGTGCAGGGCCGCATCATCTCCCTTTACGGCAGGGAGTCCCGCCTGGGTGAGTACGGGAACCAGACCGTTGTTGCCATCAATCTGGGCAAATCGCAGGGAATCGAGGTCGGACACGTTGTCGCCCTCATCCGGCCGGGCGCGACCGTCGCCGATGCATCGCGGTCCAAGGGCTCTTCCGCAGGTCCGCTCACGTTGCCCAACGAGCGATATGGCGTCGCGCTCGTGTTTCGCGTATTCGACCGGGTATCCTATGCACTGGTCATGAACATGTCGAAACCGGTCTTTAAACTGGATCTTGTACAGAATCCGTAAGCACAACATCCGATCCGCGTATCCGGCTTCCGCTCATGGTCTGCGGGCGGGGCGCAGTGGAGTTTTCTGCCGAGGCGGCCCGTCGGCATGATTTCCGATCCGGGGCTGGCGAGCTGGCTGCAACTTACCCTCACGCCGGGCCTCGGTTCCGCAACCCTCCGCAAACTGCTTTCGCAGTTCGGGCTCCCTGAGAAAGTCATTGCCGCTGGCCGCGCCGATCTGGCGCGATTTGCGAGTGCCCAAGCACTGCGGGAGCTTGATTCCGACGCCGTAGCGAATGCGGTAGGGCATGCCCTGGCCTGGCTCGAGCAGCCGGGAAACTCCATCGTCACGCTTGCGGACGCTGCTTACCCTAAGCTGCTGCTCGAGATCACCGATCCACCGGCTGTCCTTTACTGCCGCGGACGCACGGATCTTCTAAACCGGCCTGCACTGGCTGTCGTCGGCAGCCGGAACGCGACTGCCCAGGGCAACAGCAACGCGGAGCAGTTCGCGCGCAGTTTCAGCACCGCGGGTCTCACCATCGTCTCTGGACTGGCCCAAGGCATTGATGCCGCCGCTCACCGTGGTGGATTGGCAGGCGACGGTTCGACCATCGCGGTGCTGGGAACCGGGGTAGACATGATCTATCCGCGGATTAACGCGGCACTTGGTATGGAGATTGCCGCAAGCGGATTGTTATTGTCCGAGTTCGCGCTCGGCACCAAGGCGCTGGCGCATAATTTCCCGCGCCGCAATCGCCTGATCAGTGGCTTGGCGCAAGGGTGCCTGGTTGTCGAGGCAGCGCTTGCTTCGGGTTCGCTCATCACCGCGCGCGCGGCCGCCGACCAGGGGCGCGAAGTATTCGCCGTGCCCGGCTCGATCCATTCACCACTGTCGAAGGGCTGTCATGCGCTGATCAAATCCGGGGCCAAGCTCGTCGAATCAGCGGAAGACGTGCTCTCGGAGCTGTCTGCCTTTGGCCGCAGCGGGCTCGCGGCCAACCGCGCCGCAGTGAGCGTAGCCGCGCCATCCGCAGCACGAGGCGACACCGACGAACCGCTGCTTGCTTGCATGGGGTTTGATCCGGCTGATGTGGACTCGTTGTGCACGCGTACCGGACTGCCCGTGGAGAGGGTTTCGGCCGAACTGCTGCGGCTGGAGCTTGCAGGCCGCGTTACTGTTTTGCCTGGTGGCCGCTATCAGAGACTAAACTGAATACTTGACCGAGTCCTTACTGAGGAGAGAAAAACAATGTACGACATCCTCGTCTACCTGTTCGAGAACTGCCAGCAGCACGAAGTGTCGGATGAGAAGGAACGCGTCGCAAGGAAGCTGTCCGCAGCGGGTTTCGAAGAGTCTGACATCAGCGAGGCACTTACCTGGCTGGCGGGTGTGGCGCGCGGCCCCCACCGTTCATTCGCGCCGCTGCCCGATTCCGGGGCCGCCTTTCGCGCCTATGCACCCAAAGAACTCGCCAAACTCGATACCGATTGCCGCGGCCTGCTGATTTATTTCGAGCAATCCGGGATTCTCAGCCCGCAAACGCGCGAGACTGTCATCGATCGAGCGCTCGCGGCCACGGGCGACGGTCTTACCATCGAGCAACTGAAACTCGTCGTACTGATGGTGCTCTGGAACCAGCGGACCCCGAGCAGCCGGCTGGTTGCCGAAGATCTTTTGTCGCCGGTGGGAACACGCTTGCCAAGCTGACGTCTCTGCACGAAAGCGTGCCGTTTTCCCTCAGAGTTGATACGGCGCTCTCTTTGCGGGTATCCTTCGCGCCCCCGCATGTCGAAGAAACTCATCATTGCCGAAAAGCCATCCGTCGCCGCCGACATATCGCGCGCGCTCGGTGGATTCACGCGCAAGGGCGATTATTTCGAAAGCGACAAGTACGTGCTGTCGTCCGCGGTCGGCCATCTGCTGGAACTTACCCTACCCCCCGAGCACGATGTCAAGAAGGGCAAATGGTCTTTCGCGAACCTGCCCGTCGTACCGCCGCATTTCGATCTGGCGCCAATCGAAAGAAGCGAGGCGCGGTTGAATGTCCTGCTGAAACTCCTCAAGCGCAAGGACGTGGGCGCCATCGTTAACGCCTGCGACGCAGGCCGCGAGGGTGAACTGATTTTCCGCTACATCGCGCAATACTCGAAAACCAAGAAGCCGATCGAGCGGCTGTGGCTGCAGTCTATGACCCAGGGCGCGATCCGCGAAGGCTTCGCTTCCCTTCGCAAGGACCGCGATATGCTGCCGCTGGCGGATGCCGCGAAAAGCCGCTCGGAAGCGGACTGGCTGGTGGGAATCAACGGCACCCGCGCCATGACTGCCTTTAATTCTAAGGAAGGCGGCTTCTACCTCACCACGGTGGGGCGGGTGCAGACGCCAACCCTCGCGATCCTCGTCGAACGCGAAGAGAAGATCCGGGCCTTCCAGCCGCGCGACTACTGGGAAGTGCATGCCCGCTTCGCTGCCAAGGCGGGTGAATATGCGGCGCGCTGGTTCGATCCGGCGTTCAGGAAAGACGAAGATCCAGAACGCAAGGCGGAACGTGTCTGGAAAGCGGAGCGGGCCGAAGCGATCGCCGCCGCCTGCGCCGGCAAGCAGGGTACGGCCGCCGAGGAAACCAAGCCTTCGACCCAGGCTTCGCCGCTCCTGTACGACCTGACCAGCCTGCAGCGCGAAGCCAATGGGCGCTTCGGATTTTCCGCCAAGGGCACGCTGTCGATCGCACAATCGCTCTACGAGCGCCACAAGGCGCTGACTTATCCGAGGACCGACGCGCGCGCGCTGCCCGAGGACTACGTCGCCACGGTTAAGAAAACGATGGATGCGCTCGCCGGCGTCAAGGAGTTCGCGCCCTTCGCGAAGCAGGTGCTCAAAAGCGGATGGGTGAAGACTAACAAGCGGATTTTCGACAACAGCAGGATTTCCGACCACTTCGCGATCATCCCGACACTGCAGACCCCGGGGAACCTGAGCGAGCCCGAGGCGAAGCTCTACGACCTGGTGGTGCGGCGCTTCCTCGCGGTGTTCTTCCCGTCGGCGGAATTCCTGCAGACGACCCGGATCACCACGGTGGGCGAAGAGCAGTTCAGGACCGACGGGCGCGTCATGCAGAGCCCGGGTTGGCTTGCTGTGTACGGCAAGAGCCTGCAGGACGAGACGGTCACCCTGCCCGCGATCACGCAGGGCGAGAAGGTGAATACGCTTGAGGCCAAGGCGACGGCGCATCAGACGCGACCGCCGGCCCGCTTCAACGAGGCAACGCTGCTCTCCGCCATGGAAGGTGCCGGCAAGCTGCTCGAGGACGACGAACTGCGCGAGGCCATGGGGGCAAAGGGCCTCGGCACACCGGCCACGCGCGCGGCGGTCATTGAAGGCCTGATATACGAGAAGTACGTCGAGCGACTCGGCCGTGAACTTAAGCCGACGTGGAAAGCATTCCGGCTGTTTTTTGCCCTCAGACACTTCGGCGTCGATGAGATCACGTCGCCCGAACTTACGGGTGACTGGGAGTTCAAGCTGAAGCAGATGGAGCAGGCGAAGCTGCCGCGCGAGAAGTTCATGGAGCATATCCAGCAGGTAACGCGAGATCTGGTAAATCGTGTCAAGTCTGGGACCATCCCGGAGGAGGCCTTTGCCACCGTCTCCGCGCCCTGCCCGAAGTGTGGCGGCGTAATTCAGGAGACCTACCGCAAATTCCAGTGCCAGTCTTGCGATTTCTACATCTGGCCAGTGCTGCTGGCGCGTGACTGGTCACCGGAGGAAGTTGCAGAGCTGGTCACCAAGAAGTTCATCGGCCCGCTGAACGGTTTTCGCAGCAAGCAGGGCAGGCCATTCTCGGCGGGGCTGAAGCTGGCCGCCGACTTCAAGATCGAGTTCGACTTCGGCCAGGGCGCTGGTTCGGACAGCGACGAACCAGTTGATTTCAGCGGCCAGGAAGCGCTGGGGACCTGCCCGAAGTGCGCTGCGCGCGTGTTCGAACACGGCGTCTCGTACGTATGCGAGAAGTCCGTGGGCCCGCAACGCAGCTGCGATTTCCGTTCCGGCCGCATGATCCTGCAACAGCCGGTCGAACGCGCCCAGATGCACAAGCTGCTCGCCACCGGGCGCACCGATCTTCTGACCGGATTCATGTCGAAGAAAAACCGCAAGTTCAAATCTTTCCTGGTGAAGACGCCCCAGGGAAAAATCGGCTTCGAGTTCCTGCCTCGCGCGGAGAAACCCGCTCTAAAAACCGCGTCCAAGAAGAAGACGCCGGCAAAGAAGAAACGCGCGTCCTAGCTAGACGTCCAGGTTCCTGACGCCGAGGGCGTTCAGTTCGATGAATGCGCGGCGCGGCTCGACTTCGTCGCCCATCAGTTTGGTGAAGATCTCGTCAGCGGCGATGCCGTCGTCAATCTGCACCCTCAGCAGCCGGCGTATCCGCGGGTCCATGGTGGTTTCCCATAGCTGCCCAGGGTTCATCTCCCCCAGGCCCTTGTAGCGCTGCAGGCTCATCGATTTCTGCACTTCGGCCAACAACCAACGCATGGCGTCGCCGAAATCCTTCACTGGGTACTTCTTCTCGCCACGTTGCACGTAGGCGCCGACACCGACCAGTCCCCGCAGCATCTCAGCCGTCTGCCGGATCTGGGCGTAGTCCCCGGAATGCACGAACTCCGAGTCAATCGTGGTCACGCGCATGTTGCCGTGCCGTGAGCGCTCGATACGCGCCTGGTAACGCTCGGTCTTGGGATCGAAATGCGCCGATACGCGAATTCCACTTCCCAGCAACGCGGCAGCAAGAGCCTCGGCGGATGCCTGGGCTGTTTCGCGGCGTCCGAGATCGACTTGGACGCCGCGCAGCATCGCAAGCAGGACTTCGCGGTCGATCCAGCGCGAGACGCGATCGATGACCGCTTCAGCGAGCAGATACGCCTTGGCGAGCTCCGCCAGCGTATCGCCGGCAATCGCGTCGCGTCGCGCCGCCGGATGCAACGCCGCGTCGACCAGCGCCTGGCGCAGCATGAACTCGTTCAGTTCGTGCTCGTCCTTTAGGTAGCGCTCGTCCTTGCCGAGCTTGGCCTTGTAGAGCGGCGGCTGCGCGATGTATATGTGGCCGCGCTCGACCAACTCTGGCATCTGCCGATAGAAAAACGTCAACAGCAGGGTACGTATATGAGAGCCATCGACATCCGCGTCGGTCATGATGATGATGCGGTGGTAGCGCAGCTTTTCAGGGTTGTATTCTTCCTTGCCGATACCGCAGCCGAGCACCGTAATGAGCGTCGCGATCTCGGCGGAGCCGAGCAGCTTGTCGAAGCGCGCCTTCTCGACGTTCAGGATTTTTCCCTTCAACGGCAGGATCGCCTGAAATTTACGGTCGCGGCCCTGCTTCGCCGATCCGCCGGCTGAATCCCCCTCGACCAGGTAGAGCTCGCATTGCGCCGGGTCCTTCTCCTGGCAATCGGCGAGCTTGCCGGGCAATCCCAGACCGTCAAGCAGCCCCTTGCGCCGCGTCATCTCGCGCGCTTTGCGCGCGGCTTCCCGCGCGCGCGCCGCATCGACAATCTTGGCGGTAATGACGCGCGCATCCGCGGGTCGCTCTTCCAGGAACTCACGCAGCTTTTCCGCGACCACTTCCTCGACCACCGGCCGCACCTCTGAAGAAACCAGTTTTTCCTTCGTCTGGGAGGAAAATTTAGGCTCCGACACTTTCACCGACAGAACGCAGGCCACGCCCTCGCGCATGTCATCGCCGGTAGTCTCAACCTTGGCTCTCTTGGCAAGTTCGTGCTCTTCGATGTATTTGTTGAGGACGCGCGTCATTGCGGCGCGCAGTCCGGTGAGGTGCGTGCCGCCATCTTTCTGCGGAATATTGTTGGTGAAGCACAGTACGCTCTCCTGGTAGGAGTCGTTCCACTGCATCGCCACATCGACGATGATGCCGTCCTTTTCCCCTTGCCCCTGGAACACCGTGGGGTGGAGCACGCTCTTCGACCTGTTCATGTACTCGACAAATCCCTGCACTCCACCGCCGAAGGCGAAGTTCTCCTGCTTTCCGGCGCGCTGGTCTACCAACATGATCTTGACGCCGTTGTTCAGGAAGGAGAGTTCGCGCAGGCGGCGCGCCAGGATGTCGTAGTGGTAGTCAACGATGCCGAAAACGCTCCGCGAAGCAAGGAAGTGCACTTCCGTTCCGCGCTTCTCGGAGGTCCCGGTGACGCGCAGCGGGCCGGTCGCCGCACCGTCGGCGAATTCCATCTGGTGCACTTTGCCGTCGCGCCAGATGGTGAGCCGCAGCCATCCCGAGAGCGCGTTTACGACCGAGACGCCGACACCGTGAAGGCCGCCGGATACCTTGTAGGAATTGGAGTCGAATTTTCCGCCGGCATGCAGTTCCGTCATCACTATCTCGGCGGCAGAGCGCTTTAGTTCGTCGTCTTCCATGATGCCGGTCGGTATGCCGCGGCCGTTATCCAACACCGAGACGGAGTTATCCGTGTGAATGGTAAGCACGATCTCATCGCAGTGGCCGGCGAGTGCCTCGTCCACTGCATTGTCGACCACCTCGAACACCATGTGGTGCATGCCGGTGCCATCTGAGGTGTCGCCGATGTACATGCCGGGGCGCTTTCGCACCGCTTCCAGGCCCTTCAGGACCTTGATGCTGTCGGCTTCGTAGCCCCCAACCGGCTCTGCTGGTTCCTTGATGGGATCGGGCGCCTGTTTTTCGGTTTCACCCACTTCTATATCCTCATCGGCATGACGACGTACTTGAAATCCGCCTCAGACGGAAAGCTGAGCAGTGCGCTGGAAGCAGCATCGCCGAACCTGCATTCGACCTCGCTGCCAGCGACATTGTTCAATACATCGAGGAGATAATTTACGTTGAAGCCAATGTCGAGCGCATCGCCCTTGTAGCCGACCTCGAGTATCTCCTCCGCCTCTTCCTGCTCGGTGTTCGAGGACACGATCTTCAGGCTGCCATCGGTTAGAACCCATCGCACGCCGCGGAATTTCTCGTTCGACAAAATTGCGGCGCGCATCAGGGCCTGGCGCAGTACTTCGCGGCCGATTGAGAGCTCGTTCTTGTGCCCCACCGGAATAACGCGTGTGTAATCCGGAAATTTTCCGTCGACGAGTTTTGACACCAGTTCCACCGTGCCAAAGGAGAAGGCGGCCTGGGTCGTTGAAAGTTCTATCCAGACCTCAGCTTCGCCGTCAGACAGCAGTTTTCCGAGTTCCAGTACGGTCTTGCGCGGCACGATGACTTCCTGCCGCGGCACCTTGGCATCGAGCGCCATCGACGCGAATGCCAGCCGGTGGCCGTCCGTTGCTATCAGCTTCAAGGTCTTTTCCTCCACCACCATCAACAGGCCGTTCAGGTAGTAGCGGATGTCCTGCTGCGCCATCGAGTACTGCACCAGGCCGAGAAGCCGGCGGAATTCCTTTTGCTTCAGAGAAAAACGCGCGACATCGCCGGCTGGCTTCGCCAACCGCGGAAAATCCTCCGCCGGAAGTGTCTGCAACACAAATTTGCTCTTGCCGGCCTTGACCAGAAGCCTCTTGTCCTGCTGCTGCAGCGTTACTTCGGAACTCTCGGGCAGAGCCCGGAGAATATCCACCAGTTTGCGCGCGCCCACAGTCAGCGAGCGAGCCTCGCCGGCCGGCTCCACCGGTCCGCGGGAGGTGATCTGTATTTCGATGTCAGTGGCCAGAAACGAAAGAGCACCGGCAGCTCTTTCGATAAGAACATTGGAAAGAATCGGCAAGGTATGGCGCCGTTCGATGATGCCGCTGACCGCAGACAGCGGTCCGAGCAGTTCGTCGCGTTTGGCTTTGATTAGAACCATTAGTTGTACCTTTTTTTCTTTATTAATACTTAGTAGTAACTAATAGAGCAGCTCAGATTCATGTATAAGCGGAAATTCCTTCCGCGATCCGGGACTTGGCTCCGCGCAAGACCGTGTGCAAGCTGTGCAGAAACCTGTGAACCGTTGTGCAGCGTTTCGGCGGCAATCCAGAAATGAAGTCTTATTCACAATCAATCCCCTTCATTTACACAGCTTCATCCCTTCAGTACTTGTTCAAGAAGATGGTAGTCACGGTTGAGTCCGATATCCTTCGTGCGCAGCGATGCGATCGTACGGCAGGCGTGCAGTACCGTGGTGTGATCGCGGTTGCCGAAGGCCTCGCCAATTTCCGGCAGGCTCATCTGGGTGAGATCCTTGGCGAGCGCCATCGCGACCTGCCGCGGTCGGGCTATATTCCTGTTGCGGCGCTTGGAGTGCATGTCGGATATTTTTATTTTGAAGTATTCCGCCACCGTCTTCTGTATTCCCTCGACATTAATTTGGCGGTTTGCCACATGAATGATGTCGCGCAACGCTTCGCGCGCTAGCTCGAGTGACAGTTCGCGCCCGGTGAACCTGGAAAATGCGAGCACCTTCTTAAGCGCCCCCTCCAATTCGCGAACGTTCGAGCGGATGTGTTTGGCAATGAAGAACGCGATGCCTTCGGCCAGGTCCAGCGTCTCTGCTTCGGCCTTCTTGAGCACGATCGCGACGCGCATCTCAAGCTCGGGGGGTTCAATCGCAACGGTCAGGCCCCATCCAAAGCGGGAGATCAGGCGCTCTTGCATGCCCGCGATTTCCTTTGGGTAGGTATCGCAGGTGATCACGATCTGCTTGTGCGCTTCGACCAGCGCATTGAAGGCGTAGAAAAACTCTTCCTGGGTACGATCCTTGTTGGAGAAGAACTGAATGTCATCTATCAGCAGCAGATCCAGCGAATGATAGTAGCGCTTGAATTCTTCGAAGGATTTCTGCTGGTAGGCACGCACTACGTCGGTGACGTACTGCTCGGCGTGGATATACCTGACCCGCGCTTGCGGCCGCAGGCTGCACAAATGATTGCCGATGGCCTGCACCAGGTGCGTCTTGCCCAAACCTACGCCGCCGTAGATAAACAAAGGGTTGTACGAGATGCCAGGGTTCTCGGCCACCTGCAAAGCAGCAGCGCGCGCTAGCTGGTTGGCCTTACCCGTGACGAAGTTGTCGAAATTGAAATTACGATTGAGGCGCGCGCGGTCCGGTGTCACGGCAACGGGACGCTGCCCGACAGCCGCTGGCGCCCGTGGGGTGGCATCGGCCACCACAACCGGGGCGAGGACCAGTTTAACGTCGATTTCGCGGCCGTCCAGTTCCTCCGCCAGGCGCACGATCCGGGCGAAGAAACGCTCGCGTACCAGTTCCAGCACGAACCGGTTTGGAGCGCTCAGGACCAACGTGCCGGAATCCGCCGCGCTTGGCTCTGGCGACAGGGGGCGGATCCAGGTGCTGAACTGCTGCGCGGGCACTTCCTGCTCCAGTCGGCGCAGGCAAGCGTGCCAGAGATTGTGCATCTTCGAGCGTATTCCTTGCGCGCTGGGTTGGAGGCTGGGCTTAGGTTTTTTTGAGAGCGCCCGTGAAGCTTGATTTTACTCTTTCCGAATCGCGTTATCCACAGGGTCGGCAACAAAAAAGTAGATTTGACAAGGCTTCAGCGCGCGAGCTTTAATACCGCCCTTTTTCCGAGCGAGCGGGCCGATGAAGCAGAAGCGAACGTACCAGCCATCCAAGACGCGGCGCGCGCGAACGCACGGCTTTCTGGTGCGCAGCCGCACCGCCAATGGTCGGGCGGTGTTGCGCGCGCGACGGGCAAAGGGACGCAAGCGTCTCGCCGTGTAGGCCTGCGCCTGGGTGTGCTGCGGGAAACCAGGCAGGCACGTCTGTCACGCTTCGGTCTCGGTGCGGAAAGGCGGCTCGCCAGGAAAGCCGATTTCGAGCGCTTGCTGCGCGAAGGATCGCGCAAGAGCCGGTCGGGCTATACGCTGTTTTTCCTGATGCGCGAGGAGGGACCTGCGCGTCTCGGCATTCTCATTTCGCGCAAGCACGCAGCAAGGGCAACCGTGCGCAATGGAATCAAACGTTGTATTCGCGAGGCTTTCCGGCTGGAGCACGCTGCATTGGGCGCGGTGGACGTGCTTGTGCGCCCTCCCTACGGCGGCAGGCCGGGCGAGGCAATGAGGGCGCGGTTGCGTGAGCTTTTCTCGGGATTGAGGCAATGATCGTGACACCCAAACATGTGCTGCGGGCGCTGGTCCGCGCCTACCGGTATTTCGTCAGCCCCCTGCTTGCGCAGGCGTGCCGGTTCTACCCGAGCTGCTCGGAATACGCCGAGCAGGCGCTGCAGGACCACGGCGCGTTGCGTGGGGGATGGTTGACGGCACGCCGCCTGTGCCGCTGCGGGCCATGGCATGCTGGCGGCTTCGATCCGGTTCCTGAGGCTAATTTGACGGCGCGCGCGCCGCTGCAAGGGCGGCAATAATGGATACGCAGCGCCTCATTCTGTTCTTCGTTTTTGGTTTCTCGCTGCTGATGCTGTGGGACGCGTGGGAAAAGGAACATCGGCCCAGGCCAGCGCCCCAGGCGCAAGCGCCGTCTGCGGCGACGGTACCGACACCGGCAAGCAAGCCCGGAGCGGTCCCGGCGGCCGCGCCGGCCGCAGACGGCAGCGTGCCTGGCGCTGCGGCGCCAGCCGCCAAAGGCGAGACCGTCGTGGTGCGTACCGATCTCATCGTCGCGGAGATAGGAACGCTCGGCGCCACGCTGAAGCGCGTCGATCTGCTCAAGCACAAGGAAGCCAAGGACTCGTCCAAGAATCTGACGCTGCTCGGACCGGAGCACCTCTACGAAGCGCAGAGCGGTATCACCGGAGAGGGCGGCCCGAATCACCGCACGTTGTGGAGCGTGCAACCTGGCAGCACCACACTCGGCGCGGGCGAAAGCGCTCTCGAGGTACGGCTCAGCGCGCAGGGCAAGGACGGCCTTGCCGTGACGAAGGTGTACCGCTTCAAGCGCGACAGCTACTTGATCGACGTCGCGCTCGAGATCGGCAACGCTGGCGCCCAGCCGATATCGCCATACGCCTATTTCCAGCTTACCCACGACGGCAAGGCTTCCGCGGACGCGAACGCCGTGGCGGAGACTTTCGGCGCGCAAAGCTTCAACGGCTTTGCGGTCTACACCGAAGAGAAGAAATTCCAGAAAGTGCAGCCAGCGGAGATCGACAAGGGCAAAGCCGATTTCGTGAAGCAGGCGAGCGATGGCTGGTTTGCATACGTGCAGCATTATTTTGTTGCCGGCTGGCTGCCGAGCGCCAAGCTCGCGCGCGAGTACGCGATGGAAAAGCGTGCCGACGGGGCGTATGTCGGCCGCGCGCTGATCCCCGCCGGTACGATCGCCCCGGGCGGCAGCGCGACGGTAACGGCCCCGCTGTATGCCGGACCGCAGGAGCAGAGCCGGCTGGTCGCGGTCGCGCCGGGCTTCGACCTGGTGGTCGATTACGGCTGGCTCACCATCATCGCGTGGCCGCTATTCTGGCTGCTGGAGAAGTTCCACGGCCTGAGCGGTAACTGGGGCGTCGCGATCATTCTGCTCACGGTAACGATCAAGTTCGTGTTCTTCCCGCTCTCCGCCGCGAGCTACAAGTCGATGGCGAAAATGAAGCTGGTCACCCCGCGCATGACCAAGATCCGTGAGATGTACGGCAACGACCGCGCCAAGATGAACCAGGCGATGATGGAACTCTACAAGACCGAGAAGATCAACCCGCTGGGTGGTTGCTTCCCGATCCTGGTGCAGATTCCGGTTTTCATCGCGCTCTACTGGGTGCTGCTCGCCGCGATCGAATTGCGCCATGCGCCGTTTATGCTCTGGATTCAGGATCTGTCGGCGCTCGACCCGTACTACGTGCTGCCGATCCTGATGACCGTGACCATGGTCATACAGACCAAGCTCAATCCGGTGCCGCCCGACCCGGTGCAGGCGCAGGTGATGAAGTACATGCCGTTCGTCTTCAGCATCTTCTTCTTTTTCTTCCCGGCGGGGCTGGTGCTGTACTGGCTGGTCAACAACGTCCTTTCCATCCTTCAGCAATGGCAGATCCAGCGCATGTTCGACCGCGACAAACCTGCCCATGCCAAGCGGTGAGATAGGGAGCAACCCGGTCGCCCCCGACACCATCGCCGCCGTCGCCACCCCGACCGGTCGCGGCGGTATCGGGATCGTTCGCGTGTCCGGTCCAGCGGTGCCGCAGGTGGCAAGTGCCCTGATTGGCCGTCTGCCGGAGCCCAGATTCGCCGCGCTGTGCGCCATTCGCGATGCGCAGGGCGAAGCGCTTGACCAGGGGATTGCCCTGTACTTCGAGGCGCCCCACTCCTATACAGGTGAGGCGGTGCTGGAACTGCAGGGTCATGGCGGACCGGTGGTGACGCACGCAGTGCTGTGCGCCGCGCTAGACGCTGGCGCCCGCCTGGCTGAACCTGGCGAGTTCACCCGGCGTGCGTTTCTCAACGGCAAGATGGATCTTGCCCAGGCCGAAGCGGTTGCCGATCTGATCGACGCCGCGAGCCGCGAAGCGGCGCGCTGTGCGCTGCGCTCGCTCGGCGGCGAGTTTTCCGCGGCCATCCTCGACCTGGTCGCGCAGTTGACGGAGCTGCGAGCGCTCACCGAGGCGATGCTCGATTTTCCGGAAGAAGAAATCGACAGCTTGCATCGCATCGACGCGCAGGCGCGTCTGGCGCGGGTGAGCGCCGCCCTGAACGAGATATTGACGAAAAGCAGGCAGGGCAGCCTGCTGCGTAGTGGTGTCCATGTGGTGCTGGCAGGACGGCCCAATGTGGGCAAATCGAGCCTACTGAACCGACTCTTGGGAGAAGAGCGTGCGATCGTCACGCCGGTGCCCGGGACCACCCGCGACGCGTTGCGGGAATCGATCCAGATCGAAGGCGTGCCGATCGTTATCGTAGATACAGCCGGGCTGCATGCTTCACGAGATGAGGTCGAGCAGCTCGGCATGCAACGCGCGCGCAGCGAGATGGCGCGTGCTGACCTGGTACTGGTGGTGCTCGACGCTGGCAACCCGGTAGCGCCGGACGAACCGCTGCCCACCACTGGCAAGCGCATCACGGTCGTCAACAAGATCGACCTTGTTGCCGGTGCGGCCGCGGGAAAACGGGGCGATGTAATACACCTCTCGGCGAAGACCGGCGCCGGGCTCGATGCGCTGCGCGCTGCGCTGCTCGAAGCCGCAGGCTGGAGTTCGCGCGGCGAGTCCGTGTTCCTCGCGCGCGAACGCCACCTGCGGGCGCTCGAACTGGCGCGTGCCCATCTCGCCGCCGCTGCGCTGCAGGATTCGCACTGGGAGTTCTTCGCCGAGGAACTGCGCCTCGCGCAGGAGGCGCTTGGCGCGATCACCGGCCGCGTCAGCGCCGACGATCTGCTCGGAGAAATCTTCTCGCGCTTCTGCATCGGAAAATGAAGGCCGCGCTACCCTGCCAGACAATGACTATCACACTGGTAATAAAGGGAAATAATCTGGCTCGGCCGGGCATGTTTTCGGCGCGGTAAAATCGACCCCCAAGAATATTCCGTCGGCCCGGGCGCTGCCCAGGGCCGTTTGTTTTCCAGGAGCTCGCTTGATAAACGACCGCCACACACCCAAAGATGATTCTTCCCAGGCGCCCGAATGGGTGCGTCATCGGAAACTGCGCGATTGGGTCGCTGAGATGGCGCGCCTGGCCAAGCCCGAGCGCGTGGTCTGGTGCGACGGCTCGCAGGCGGAGTACGACCGGTTGTGCGCGGAGCTGGTAACCAGCGGCACCTTCATCAAATTGAACGAAAAACTGCGCCCAGGCAGTTTTCTGGCGCGTTCGAATCCCACCGACGTGGCGCGTATGGAAGACCGGACCTTCATCTGTTCGGCCCGCAAGGACGACGCCGGGCCAACCAACAACTGGATCGAGCCCGCCGAGATGCGTGCGACGCTCGGGCGGCTGTTCGACGGGTGCATGCGCGGACGCACCCTTTACGTCGTGCCTTTTTCCATGGGGCCGATTGGTTCGCACATTGCGCAGATCGGCGTCGAGCTGTCCGATTCAGCTTACGTCGTGGTCAATATGAAGCTGATGACGCGTATGGGCCGCGCGGTGATCGAGCATCTTGGCGAGGACGGCGCGTTCGTTC
>CAMDRF010000038.1 GCA_945906765.1 Nitrosovibrio sp. Nv4
ATGAAGTCCTGCACGTCCATGCGGCCGTGGGCGTGCGCGCCGCCGCCGAAAATCTGGATCTGCGGCACCGGCATCGCCACCGCGCGATTGCCGGCGAGGAACTTCCACAACGGCTTCTTCGCGGCGGCCGCGGCAGCGTGGGCGCAGGCAAGCGACACCGCGACGATGGCGTTGCCGCCGAGCCGCGATTTGTCCGGGGTGCCGTCCAAGGCGATCAGTGCATGGTCTATGGATTCCTGCTCTAGATTTTTCCCTATCAATGAAGATCTGATTTCAGTGTTGATCAAATGAACGGCCTGCCTAACGTCAATACTCTTGGCTTCGCCAGATCCCGTAGATGCTCCCGCCGGCGCGATCGCGCGGCCGCGCGCCCCTTTGACCGCGACCTCGGCCTCCACGGTCGGCCGGCCGCGCGAATCCCAGACGCGACGGCCGAGGACCTCTAGGATCTTTGCCATGCGGCCCTGATTTCGGCGAGCCTGGCGGGCGGCGCTTGCAGGAACCGCCCCGCAATCTCGCGCACGAAGTCCTTGTCCGAGTCCGCCTTGAGGTATTCGACGGGCGATTTGCCGTCCACGCGCGCGAGCAGCAGCCCCGGCAGCAGCGTCGCTGCGCGCATCTCGATCTCCGCCTGTGGCTCCCAGCCGGCGCCGGCAAGATAGGCCTCGGCAAGCACATCAAAACACTGCAGGAACGCCTTGCGCCGCACCGGCACCCACAGCCCCTTGAGCAACAGGTGATTGAGGCAGAAGGCGAGGTCGAAGGCCGGATCGCCGTACCAGGCGCACTCGGCGTCGAGGAACACCGGGCCCCCGGGGCCGATGAGGATGTTTTTCGGACTGACATCGCCATGCACCAGCGCGATCTTGGTGCGCGCCGTCCTTCCGACCAGCTTGCTCAGGGCAGCCGCATGCGCAGGGTGAATTTTGGCGGCGGCAAGGAGGTAAGGCTCAAGGCGAATGGCGTGGAAATTCGTGTCGGTGTCGAATTGCGCGGCGCAGCCCTTGTCGCCGGCGGTGGCCGCGTGGATGCGCGCAAGGCTGCTGCCGACCTTCGCCGCGAAATCCCGGTCGGCGCGGCCTTCGGCAAGCTGCGCTTTCCAGAGCGGGTATCCATCAAGCAGTCGCATCGCGAAACAGCCGCTGTCGTCTGCCGCGAGCACCCGCGGCGCCACGCCCGGAATGATCGCGTTCGCGGTTTCGAACCACATGCGCTCGTAGCGGTTGCGCTCGACCGGCACTTCCCAGAGCTGCTCGACTCGCAGGCGCGGCAGCGCGCGTTTCACGACGATCGAGTAAGCCGTGGACCCGCTGCCGAGGTCTACGCGCCAGATGTCGGAGGAAACGCCTCCCGCGAGCACCGTCGCGGGTGGCACCTCGTCAGCCGCAGCGAGTCCGTGCTTGCGCAGGAACGCGAGGATCGGCTCAGGGAGCAAGACGCTCAATTCTCCAGGCGTCCCCGACGCGGGTATAGAGGAGCCGGTCATGCAGCCGGTTCTCGCGCCCCTGCCAGAACTCGATGCGGCCGGGAACCACGCGGTAGCCGCCCCAGTGAGCGGGGCGGGGCGGGTTTTCGCCGTGCAGGGTTTTGATTTTTTTAACTTCAGATTCTAAAAAAGATCTTCCAGATACGACTTCACTCTGTGCCGAGGCGCACGCCGACAGGCGCGCGCCCGCAGGCCGGCTCGCAAAATAGGCGTCGGATTCGTTTTCCAAAACCTGCTCCACGCGGCCCTCGATGCGTACCTGGCGCTCGAGCGGCGCCCAGAAGAAGACCAGGCAGGCCTGGGGCGTCGCGGCAAGCTGCTTGCCCTTGCGGCTCTGGTAGTTGGTGTAGAACACGAAACCGCCGCCCTCCACGCCCTTGAGCAGCACCACGCGCGCGTCGGGCGCGCCTTCGGGCGACACGGTGGCGAGCGTCATAACGTTGGCGAGCAGCAGATCGGCCGCGAGGGCGTCCTTGAACCAGTGCTCGAATTGCAGCAGCGGATCCGCATGCGCGTCGGCCTCGGCCAGCCCGGCGCGCATGTATTCCTGCCTCAGGTCAGCGATGTTCATCGAGTTCCATTTTATAGTGCAGCGGGGCATCCCGCCTTGGCGCGAGGCGAGACCTCAGCGGCGGTGCTGGGTGATGAGCTTGGCGAGCTGCTCCTGCTCCTCGGGCTTCATGCCGTAGGAGTGATCGGCGTCGGGGAACTTGCCCTCGCGCACTTCGGCCGCGTAGCGCTTCAGCGCGTCCACCGCGACTTCCGAGATTTGCGCATAGCGCTTGGTGAATTTCGGCTTGAACTGGTCGAACACACCGAGCAGGTCGAACGCGAGCAGCAGCTGACCGCAACTCGCGGGGCCTGCGCCGATGCCGAAGGTGAAGATCTTCACCGCGTCGTCGACCGCTTTGGCCACCGGCGCTGGCACTGCTTCGATCTCGAAGCCGACCGCGCCGGCTTCCTCGATGGCGATGCCGTCCTCGATGATGCGCATAGCCTGGGCGGCGGTGCGGCCCTGCAGCTTGAAGCCGCCGTACTGGTGCATGAAATGCGGGCACATGCCGACGTGGCTCATCACCGGCACACCCGCATCTGCGATGGCGCGGATGATGTGCGCTTTCTCCTTGCCGCCCTGCATCTTCACGACGTCCGCGCCGCCTTCCTTCATCAGGCGCACCGCGTTCGCGACGCCCAGGTCGGGCGTGGCATAACTGCCATAGGTCATCGATACCATGATCATGCAATTGGGCGCGCCGCGGCGCACCGCCTGCGCATGCGCGATCATCATGTCGATGGTCACCGGCAGCGTGTTCGGGAACCCGTAGCTGACCATGCCGAGGCTGTCGCCGACCGCGGCAATGTCGATGCCGGCCCGCTCGGCCCAGACCGCCGAGGGATAGTCCGGGATCGAGGCCATGACCACCTTCTCGCCCGCCTTCTTGCGCAGCGCGAGGTCGGGCACGGTGAGTTTCTTGCGTTCTTCCGCCATCGCCTGGTCCTTCCGGTTACGTCGCGCTCAGGCGCGAAACGCGGTTTTCTCTGTTCCCTGGTAGAGCGCCTTGACCTGGCGCGCAACCGCATCGGCATGGGCGGCGAGCGCAGCCGGATCGAGATCCGTCTTTGGACGCGGTTCGTAGTCGAAATGGCGGTACCTGTCGGTGCCGCGCACGAGTGTTGCCGAATCACGCACCTTGGTCTGGCGCACGTAGGTCGGGATGTACCGAATGGAGAAGCCGATGCGGCGGTCATCGGTGGGGTTGGCGTCCGAGCCGTGCACCAGCTTGATGTGATGCAGAGACATTTCCCCGGCGCCCATCGCGAGGCCCACCGCCTTCGTCTTGTCCACCTCGACCGCGATTTCCTGGCCGCGGGAAAGGAGGTTGTCCTTGTGAAACGTGTCCACGTGCGGCAGCTGGTCGATCTTGTGACTGCCCGGAATGACTTGCATGTAGCCGTTCTCGGGCGTGACTTCGGTGAATGCCACCCACGCGGTAACCACGTCGTCGGGTTCCAGACCCCAGTAGGTCGAGTCCTGGTGCCATGATACGAACCCGGGGCTGCGCGCTTCCTTGATGAAGAAATTGGTGGTCCAGCACAGGATATCGGGTCCGATCACATCCTCGACCGCGTCGAGGATCTTCGGATGGTGAACCAGTTCGTCTGCCCATGTGAAAAGCAGATGCATTTTGTGCCGCCAGTTTCCCTGCAGCGGCTGGCCAGCTTTCGCCTCGTGCGCCTCGAGCGCGTTGCGGTACCTGCGCGCATCCTCGGCGGACATCACGCGAATCGGAGAGTAGAAGCCGTCGCGCTGGCAGGCCTCGACGGCGGCTTGGGACAGGAGCTTCAACATAGAGTGTATCCTCCGTGAGGATTACCTGCTTATACACTAACATATCATGAATATGTCTTGTGGTCGTTCCGGCTGAATGGCGAAGCAGACAAGAAAAGCGGCGGTAGGGCGCTCGAAGATATCCCGTGGCGGCGCCGGGGCGCCCGCGCTCGCCGACCGGGCGAGGGCGCAGCTGGAGGAGCTGATCGTCAAGCTCGATCTGCCGCCGGGCAGCGTCTGGTCGGAATCGCAGCTGAGCCAAAGGCTCGGCATTGGCCGCACGCCGGTGCGCGAGGCGCTACAACGCCTGCAGACCGAGTACCTGGTGAGAATCGTGCCCAGATACGGCGCGCAGATCACCGAGATCAACGTCACGCAGCATCTGCTGCTGCTCGAGGTGCGGCGCGTGCTGGAGCGGTTGATCGCCGAGAATGCGGCCCGGCGTGCCACTGCCGAAGAACGGAAACAGCTGTTGCGGATGGCCGGTACCCTCGAAGCCATGGTCAATGCCGACGTGCTCAGGTACCTGCGCTATCACTACGAGATCAAGACGTATATCTCCGCATGCGCGCGCAATCCGTTCGCGGCGAGCGCGATCGCGCCGGCGCATGCGATGTCCAGGCGCTTCTATTATCTTCACTACCGACGAGCCCACGACCTTCCGGTTGCGACAAGGCATCATGCCGGCGTGATCCGCGCGATCGCTTCGGGCGATGAGGCCAAGGCGGGCGCCGCATCGGACCGATTGATGGACTACGTCGAGAAACTCACCCGCGCGACAGTGACGCAGAAACTTTGATCGGACTCGTGCTGCGTCGCAACGCGGCGTGGCGACAACTTGGCGTTGACAGCGCGGAGAGGCGGCGCCTAACATATTGCCGGTATATCAAGCGCTCCAGCGCAGAGGAGAGGGAACCATGTCGACATCCAGGAGGAAATTCCTAAAGGCGGCCGCCATTGCGGGCGCAGGCGGAGCGATTGCCGTCGCTCCGGCAATCGTGAGAGCGCAGCAGGTCACCACATGGCGGTGCCAGACGCTGTGGAGCGCCGCGGAGCTGACCCACAAGTGCTTCGTGGATTTCTGCGATCGGGTGAAGGCGGCGTCGAACGGACGGCTGGTAATCCAGCCGTTCGCCGCCGGCGCGGTGACCGGCGCATTCGAAACGCTGGACGCGGTCACCGCCGGGGTGTTGCAGGCGCAGGCATCCGCGCCCGTCTACTGGACCGGCAAGGACGCCGGTCTCGCCGTCATCGGCGACTTCGTGTTCGGCTACGAGCACCCCTGGCAGGTCGAAGCGTGGTTCTACCATCGCGGCGGCCTGCAATTGCTGCGCGAGGCCTACGCCAAGTACAACATTCACGTAGTCGGCGCGAGCTGGTGGGGCGCGGAGTCCATCGTGTCGAAGAAGGCGATCAACCGGATGGAAGACTTCAAGGGCGTCAAGTTCCGCTCGCCGCAGGGCATGACCGCCGAGATTCTCACCAAGCTGGGCGCCTCGATCGTCGTGCTTCCCGGCGGCGAAGTGTATTCCGCGCTCGACAAGGGGGTGGTGGATGCCGCCGACTGGGGGACGGTCTCGATGAACGAGCGCATGGGCTTCCATGCCATCGCCAAGAACCCGACCAAGCTGTTCCACTCGATGCCGATGCAGGATTTCGCGGTCAACATGGACGCCTGGAAGAAGCTGCCCGACGATCTGAAGGCGCTGCTTTCCACGGCGGTGCGCGAATGGACTTGGGACCAGGTTCAGCGCGTCGCGGTGGATGACGCGCGCGTGTCCAAAGAGCTGGCCTCGAAGGGCGTCAACACGGCTGTGTGGCCGGAGGCCGAGATGGCGAGGATCCGCCCGCTGGCGCAGCGCACCTGGGAGGAATGGTCGAAGAAGACGCCGCTCGCCAAGGCGGCGTATGACTCGCAACTGGCCTGGCTCAGGGATCTCAAGGTCGTGGCTTGACGCAGGAGGGTCACGCGTCCGGGGGCAATGGCAATCCGCCTCCGGCGCGGGTTTCGCTGGCTGATCGCTATTGCGACCTCGTCGACCGCGTCAACAGCTGGGTCGGGCGCTTCTGGGCGCTCGCCATATTTGGTGTCACGCTGGCAGTCCTCTACGAAGTCGTCTCCCGCGGCGCGTTCGGCCGGGGGACGCTGTGGAGCAATGAGACCACCATCTATCTGTCGGCGGTCGCCTATCTGATCGGCGGCGGATACGCGCTGGCGCATCGCCGCCATGTGCGCATCGACCTGATCTACGAGCGCCTCTCACCCAGGGCGCGAGCGAGTCTGGACCTGTTCACTTTCATTTTCTTCCTGGTCTATGCCGGCGCGCTGATCTGGGTCGGCGCCACCATGGGGTGGACCTCGTTCCAGCAGGGCGAAGGCACGGGCACGCCGTGGAACCCGCCGATCTGGCCGGTCAAGCTGGCGATCCCGGTCGCGGCCCTGCTTTTGCTCCTGCAAGGCATCGCCAACCTGCTGCGGGACACCGGCGTGGCGCGTCCAGAAAGCCGCGCGACGTGATCACGTGAGCATCGAGCTGCTGAGCCTGCTGTTCGTGGCGGTATTCGCTGCCGTCCTGCTCACCGGACTGCCGCTTGCCTTTGCCACCGGAGCGGTGGCCGTGGTGTTCGCCCTCGGGCTGTTCGGCTGGCCCGGCCTGACGCTGGTGGTGAGCCGCGTGTTCACTCTGATGGGCAATTACGTGCTGGTGTCGGTGCCGCTGTTCGTCTTCATGGCCTGCGTGCTGGAGCGCGCCGGAATCGCGGAGGCGATTTTTCGCGCCGCCTACGTCTGGGCCGGACGCATGCGCGGCGGTCTTGCCGTCGCCGTGATCATCTCCTGCGCGCTGATGGCGACCATGGTGGGCGTCATCGGCGCTGAGATCGTCACCATGGGGGTGGTGGCGCTGCCCGCGATGCTGTCGCGGGGCTACAAGAAAGAGCTGGCGCTCGGCTGCATCTGCGCCGGCGGCGGCCTGGCGACGCTGATCCCGCCGAGCGTGGTGTTTATCATGTATGGCGTGACCGCGGGGGTTTCGATCGGCGAGCTCTACGCGGCCGGCGTTGTTCCGGGGCTGATGCTGGCGGCGATGTACATCGCCTATATCCTGATCCGCTGCCAC
The DNA here is from genome assembly GCA_945906765.1 of Nitrosovibrio sp. Nv4. GTDB lineage: Bacteria > Pseudomonadota > Gammaproteobacteria > Burkholderiales > SG8-39 > RBG-16-66-20. Next base: position 6,935 of record CAMDRF010000038.1, read on the forward strand.
CAACGGCCGGATTGGGCGCCCGCTGCGAGCGAGGCGGAGCTGGCGATATCGCTGCGGGAGAAAATCGGCCTGCTGCGCGAACTCATCGTTCCGGCGCTGGTTGCGTTCGGTGTGCTCGGCTCGCTGTATTTCGGCTGGGCGACGCCCACCGAGGCCGCGGGGGTCGGGGTTCTCGGAGCGGTCCTCGCGATGTGGTGGAACGGCAAACTGACCTGGGCGAAGCTGCGCCTCGCGGCCGAAGACACGGCCAAGGTCACGGTGATGCTTTACTGGCTGTTCTTCGGCTCCTCCGCGCTGATCGGCGTCTACACCCTCGCCGGCGGCACCAAGCTCGTCCAGGACGTGATGACCGCGCTGCCGATCGGGCCGATCGGCGTAGTAATCATGATCCAGGTCATCTGGATCGTGCTGGGCTGCTTCATCGACTGGATCGGCATCCTGCTGCTGACGGCGCCGATCTTCGTGCCGGTGGTGGTCGCGCTCGGCTTCGACCCGGTGTGGATGGGGGTGCTGTTCTGCATGAACATGCAGATTTCCTACATTTCGCCGCCATTCGGCCCGGCCGCGTTCTACCTCAAGGGGGTCACGCCTGCGGGCATCTCGCTCAGCGACATCTTCAGGTCGGTCTGGCCCTATCTGGGCCTGCAGATCGTCGCGCTTGGCCTGGTGATCGCGTTCCCGCAGATCGCGCTCTGGCTGCCGGGCACGATGGCGAAGTGAGGGCAGCGCCTTGCAACGTTCGCTGGATACGGTGGTCGATGTCATGCGCGTGCCGGCAAGCGGCGACCCCGCGATCGCGGTGCTGCCGGTGGCAGGGCATGAATCCGCGCGCGACGAGCCCTGCGAGATCCTGATCGCGGGGGGCGGCGCCGGCGGCGTCGCCGCGGCGCTTGCCGCGGCCAGAGCCGGCCGGCGCGTGGTACTGCTCGAAGAAACAGACTGGCTGGGCGGGCAGATGACCGCGCAAGGCATCTCCGCGCTCGATGAACACGAGCACATCGAGGCCTTCGGCGGCACCGCCAGCTACTACAGGTTCCGGGCCATGCTGCGCGAGCACTACCGCAGCAGCGCCGGCAAAGCGGGAAGGCGCCCCGATTTCAATCCGGGGGCTTGCTGGGTAACGCGGCTGGCGTTCGAGCCGCGCGTCGCCGTCGGTGTGCTGGAGGAGATGCTTCAACCGCATGTAGGGGCCGGCAGGCTCGCGATCCACCGCCGGATGAAGGCCGTAGCCGCGACGACCGAAGGCGATCGTGTCACCGCGATAGTTGCGATGGGACTCGATGACGGGCGCCTGATCCGGCTCCACCCGGAACTGGTCATCGATGCGACCGAGCTGGGTGATCTGCTGCCGTTGTGCGGGGCGGAGTACGTGGTCGGCGCGGAGACCGTCGTGCAGACAGGCGAGAAGCAGGCGCAGCCCGTGGCAGCGAAGCCGCATTGCGTGCAGAGCTTTACGTACACCTTCGCTTGCGAGCGTCGCGGCGACGCCGAAAGCCATGTCATTCCCCGCCCGGAGAAGTACGACCATTACCGGTTGGCGCAACCCTTCAGCCTCCGGATCGAAGTCCATGGCGGCGAGATCTACGGCGAGACGAGCGGTTGGCTCGAGTACCAGCTGTATGACACGATGCCGGGGACCAAGGGCGGGCTGTGGACTTACCGGCGCCTGCTCGACCGCGCCTCATTTGGCGGCGCCGTCAGCCATGACCTCACCCTATTCAACTGGCCGGGCAACGACTATCGCGACCGGAGCATTCTCGATTGCCCGCCGATCGAGGCCGCGAGGGCGTTGCAGGATGCGAAACGCGTGAGCCTGGGCTTCCTGTATTGGCTGCAGACCGAAGCGCCGGCCACGGGCACGCGGCTCGGCGCGCCGGAGATCCGCCTGCGTCCCGATGTGATGGGTACCGCCGACGGTCTGTCGAAGCACCCTTACATCCGCGAGTCGCGGCGCATCCAGGCAAAGAAAACGATTGTCGAGCAGGAAGTGTCGGAGCGCTACCAGACGGGGCCGCGGGCGGCTCATTTTGCTGATTCCGTCGGCGTTGGCTGGTATCCGATCGACATCCACCGCTCTGGTCCGGAGGATGTTGGCGCCAGTTGCCGCACCAAGCCGTTCCAGATCCCCCTGGGGGCGCTGCTGCCCGTCCGACTCACCAACCTCATTGCCGGCGGCAAGAATCTCGGCACCACGCATATCACCAACGGCTGCTATCGACTGCATCCGGTCGAATGGAACATCGGCGAGGCTGCCGGCGCGTTGGCCGCATTTGCGCTCGAAGAGCGCGTCGCGCCAGCCGCGGTGCGCGAGCGCGCCGACCTGCTCAAACGGTTCCAGCGCCGCCTGCTCGGCGAAGGCGTGCCGCTTGCCTGGTTGATCGAAACCGGCGTGGATCATCCCGAATTCATGGCCAGCCAGCTCAAGTTCATGATGAGCCCACGTCTCCCGGGGCAGTGACCCGCAGCTGACCTGGCGCAGGCGCGCGTTGGACCATTGATATACTGATTGCATATTAATAGCACGCCGAGGAGGCACGTATGGCCGAGGCAGCCAAGCCCGCCGAGCGCAAGAAGCGCACGATCACCGAGATCCGCGATTCGAAAAAGGCTGGCGAGAAAATAGTCTACACGTCGGTGCTCGATTACACCTCCGCCAAATGGGCGGAGGCCGCCGCGGTCGACGTCTGCGTGGTGGGCGACAGCCTGGCGATGACCTGCCACGGCTATCCAAGTACGGTCCCGGCGACGATGGAAATGATGGTAATGCACTCGGCTGCGGTACGGCGCGGTGCGCCGAATACCTTCGTGCTTGGCTGCATGCCGTACCAGAGCTACCACACTATCGAGCGCGCGCTTACCAATGCGACCCGCTTCATGCAGGAGGCGTCCTGCGACGCCGTGAAGCCGCAGGGCGGCAAGTCCCAGGCGCATATCCTCAAGGCGCTGGTCGATGCGGGGATCCCGACCGCTTCGCACATCGGACTGACGCCGCACACCATCGCGATGTTCGGCGGCTTCCGGATCCAGGGGCGCACCGCCGAGGCGGCGATGAAAATTCTCGAGGACGCATTCGCGATCCAGGACGCGGGTTGTTTCATGCTCGAATTCGAGGCGGTGCCGGCGAAGATCGCCACGGTGATTTCGCGGCAGCTTGAAATCCCGACCATCGGCATCGGCGCCGGCGCCGGCACCGACGGCCAGATCCTGCTTTCCTACGACCTGCTCGGGGTGTTCACCGATTTCAAGCCCAAATTTACTAAGCGCTACGCCAACGTCACCGAGGTCGCGGTCGCCGGGCTCAAGGCCTATGTCGCCGACGTCAAGGCAGGCACCTTCCCGGATGACGTCCACAGCTACGGCGTTGATGACAAGGAGTACGAGAAATTCCTCGGACTCGTCGAAAAACGCCGGCACGTGTAGCGTCCGGCCGGGCGCGGGTGGTGGACGACGGCGCTCAGCAGAGCCTTACTGATCGCGCCTACACGGCGCTCGAAGAGATGATCGTGCGCCTCGAACTGCTACCGGGCACCGCAGTGTCGGAAGCACTCCTTTCGGAGCGTCTGGGCATTGGCCGCACGCCGATCCGCGAGGCGCTGCAGCGGCTCGCGCGCGAGCGGCTGGTGCAGATCCTGCCGCGTCGCGGCGTGATTGTCTCGGACATCAATGTCAAGGCACAGTTGCGCCTGCTCGAGGTCCGGCGCGAGGTGGAGCGGCTGGTGGCGCGCAGCGCGGCACGCCGGGCGACCCCCGCGGAGCGCGTTAGGTTCGGCGCGGTGGCCAAGGCGCTGAAGCGCGCGGCGCGCACCAACGACGACGTGGCGTTCCTGCGCATCGACCGCGAATTCAACGAGCTGTGCCTCGCCGCGGCGCGCAACGAATTCGCCAGCACCGCGATGCAGCTAATGGCGTCGCTTTCGCGCCGCTTCTGGTACCTGCACTACAAGCAGGCTGCCGACATGCCCGAGACAGCCAAGCTCCACGCCGACATCGCCCTTGCGATCGCGGCCGGCGACTTGGAAGCGGCGGCGCAGGCCTCCGACGCATTACTCGACAATATCGAGGCGTTCACCCGCAGTACCGTCAGCACCGATTTCTGAACCGTGCGGCAGCGCAGCAGGCAAGGCTGCGCGGTGGCGTAGACTGTAGACTAGACATACGTCTAACATATCAGCACAATCCAAGCTCCAGGAGGCGTCCATGACAGATCTCGTTGACCGCCACAGCCCCACAGAACGCCAGCTCAATTTTCGCGAGCAGTACCAGGCGGAGATCCATCCCCTCTACAGCGGTCCGCTGCACATCGGCGTGATCTACTTGGTCGGGCTGTCGGTCATCGGCTGGTGCCTCTCGCGGCTGCAGGCCGCGAGCTGGGAGTGGCTGCTGGTGATCCCGGTGTTCTTTTTCTCCAACATGTTCGAGTGGTGGATCCACAAGTACGTGATGCACCGGCTGGTCGACGTGTGGGCCCTGCGCGCGATCTACGACCGGCACACGCGCCAGCATCACCAGTACTTTACCGACAGCGAGATGAGCGTCTCCACCACCCGGGAATGGCGCATCATCTTTTTCCCGTGGCGCGCGCTGTTCACTTTCATGGCGATCGGGGCGCCGTTTGCGATCGCGCTCAGCACCGTGCTCAACCCGAACGCGGGCTACATTCTGATGGTTACGATGGTGGGGCAGTATCTGATCTACGAGAGCTTCCACTATTGCTGCCACGTGCGCGACAACTGGTTCGTGCGCCACACGCCGTTCATCAACACCATCCGCCGCCATCACTTCGCGCACCACAATTTCGGTATCATGATGACCTGCAACATGAACCTCACGTTCCCGATCGCCGACTGGGTGATGGGCACCAGCGACGTCAGGCGCGGCCTGATCGGCACGCTGCTCAACGGCTATAACGAGGATTACGTGCGGGCCGAGTTGAAGCCGACGATCGAGCGTTTCCGCCGCCCTGACGCGCCGGTCTCGATCGACGGACCGATCGTGGAGTCCGGTCACCAACTACCGGCCTGACCTGCCGCGCAATCCATTCAAGGAGGAGGAAGCAATGAAGAAACGCGATTTCCTTAAAGCCGGAGCGGTTGCCGCCGCGCTTGCGATCCCTGCCGCGGTACGCGCCCAGGGGGCCAGCTACAACTGGAAGATGGCCACCGGCTGGGGTGGCGGCCCGCTGATGGACATCGGCGCCAAGGCGTTTGCCGAGAAGATGGAACAACTCTCGGGCGGACGCTTCAAGATTCAGGTGTTTCCCGGTGGCGCGCTCGGCAATGCGCTGAAAGTGCCGGAAACGGTGAAGAACGGAATTGCCGACCTGGGCCATACCTGGATCGGCTATGACTGGGGCAAGGACCCGACCACCGTGTTGTTCGGAGGCTACGCTGGGTCGTTCGACACCGAGCGGATGCTGCACTGGCTTTATGAGGCGGGTGGTGTCGATATGCAGCGCCAGTATCGCGACGAAGCCGAAGGCATCATCTCCATGCCTCTCGGCATCCGCACCGCCGAAGCGTTCCTGCACTCGCGCAAGCCGGTCAGAACCCTGGCCGACCTGAAGGGCCTCAAGTTGCGCACCGCCGGGGCCTGGCTGGAAATGGCCAAGGACCTGGGCGCGGCGCCGGTCACCACCGCGGGCGGCGACGTTTATCCGATGCTCGAGCGCGGCGCGATCGACGCCACCGAGTGGGGGACGCTGTACGAGAACATCTCCATGGGTTTCCACAAAATCGCCAAGTACATCATCTATCCCGGCGTGCACCAGCCCACCGCGCCATTCGAACTGGTGATCAACAAGGACGCCTGGACGAAGCTTTCGGATGCGGACAAGAAACTGGTCGAAATCGTGGCCCGGCTGGTGACGATCGATTTCTGGCTCAAGGTGGGCCAGGAGGATGCGAAGGCGCTGGAGTTCTACAAGAAGGCCGGCAACACGATCATCGAGCTCGCCCCCGAAGTGCAGTACGCGGGGCGCAAGATCGGCTTGGATTGGGCGGAAAAAAACGCTAAGGAGAACAAGTACCTCTGGTTCGCCAAGGTGTTCCAGAGCCAGAAAGAGATGGACGCGTTGTGGAAGGGCGCGGCTGCCTGGCGCACGGTCAAGGTCAAGGGTTGATCCGGCAACGTTTCAGGGATGGGGCGCCGCTGCGCCCCTTTTTTTGCCTTTGATTCCTGAAACAGGGAGACAAGCGCGATGAACGCGCTTATTCGCAGCATTGAACGGCTCACCGGCAGCGTCGGCATCATCGCTTCGGTCGTCATCGTGCCGCTGGTGCTCGCCACCTGCTATGAGGTGTTCGCGCGCTACGTCATGCAGGCGCCGACCGTGTGGGCCTATGAAATCGGTTACATCCTCACCGGTTCGCATTTTCTTCTCGGCATGGCTTTCACGCTGCAGGCCGGCGAACACATCCGCATCGATATCTTTAGCGGGAAATTTTCCGCTCGCACCCGGGCCGTGATCGATCTTGTCGGCTACACCATCATCCTGCCGCTAATGTTGTGGCTGACCTACGCCCTGTTCCAGCACCTCGCGACCGGTTATCTGCGCAGCGAGCGCAGCGGACAATCGGCGATGAACCTGCCGGTGTGGCCGTTTCGCATCGTCTTCCTGGTTGCATTCACCCTGCTCGCGCTGCAGATTCTCGCCGAGGTGATCAAGAACGTGCGCAGATTTAACGCCGCGGTCAAGTGATGGAATACCTGCCGTTCCTGATGCTGCCGGTGGCCTTCACCCTGATGTTCCTGGGCATCCAGGTGGCTTTTTCCATGATGATCACCGCGGTGATGTTCGGCCTGGTGATCTTCGGCAACCGCGTTATTTTCCAGTTCGTCGAGAAGATCGAGGATATCTCCTCCAATTTCGTGTTTGCCGCCGTTCCGCTGTTCGTGTTCATGGGCGCGATGCTGGAGAAATCGGGCATCGCCGACAAGCTGTTCGAGGCGATCCACATCTGGACGCGGCGCCTGCCGGGCGGGCTCACGCTTGCCACGGTGACGATGTGCGTCATCTTTGCCGCCTCCAGCGGCGTGATCGGCGCGACCGAGTCGGTGGTGGGGCTGCTCACCATCCCGATCATGCTGCGCTACAAGTACGACAAGGCGCTGATCTCCGGCACCATCTGCGCCGGCGGCTCGCTCGGCACCATCATTCCGCCCTCGGTGGTGGCGGTGGTGATGGGGCCGCTCGCCAACCAGTCGGTTGGGGATCTGCTTTACGGCATGGTGTTCCCCGGGCTGATCATGGCCGGGCTGTACCTGATCTACATCTTCACCCTGTGCCTGATTCAGCCCGACAAGGGGCCGCGCATTCCGCCCGAACCGGGCGATCCGGGCTTCGGCGAAAAGCTGTGGATCAGCACGCGCAACCTGGTGCCGCCGCTGTTCATGATTTTCGCGGTGCTCGGCTCGATCCTGCTCGGCTGGGCCTCGCCCACCGAGGCGGCGGCAATCGGCGCGCTCGCCTCGGTGTTCCTGACCATCCTCTACGGACGTTTCAGCTGGAGCGGTCTGTACGAAGCGCTGATCAAGACGCTCAAAATTACCACCATGATCATGACCGTGCTGCTCGCCGGCACGCTGTTCACAGGCGTTTTCATCGGCGGCGGCGGCATCAATACCGCCAACATTCTGATCAACCAGATGCAGCTCACGCCGTGGATGCTGCTGTCATTGATGATGTTGATCCTGTTTATCGCGGGATTCTTCCTCGACTGGATATCGATCGTGCTGATCTTCGTGCCGTTGTTCACCCCGCTAATAATCACCGCGGGCTTCGACCCGGTGTGGTTCTGCATCCTGTTCCTGATCATGATCCAGACCTCCTACCTCACGCCGCCGATGGCGCCGGCGATTTTCTACCTGCGCGCGGTGGCGCCGCCCGAAATCACCATGCGCGACATGTACCGCGGCGTGGTGCCGTTCGTCATCCTGCAATGCTTGACCCTGGTGATCGTGATCGCCTTCCCCATCCTCGTCACCTGGCTTCCCAGCGTAATGCTCACGTTCAAGTAAAGGAGACCCCGCATGACACCGGAACAGGTTCTCAGGATCCCGCCGAAGGTGCTTACCGAGGCGCAACGCGAGTTCTATTTCAGCGAGGGCTATCTTTGCCTGCAGCGCGCCATCGGCGACGAATGGATCGCGAAGCTGCGGGCGGCGACCGACGAGCTGATCGGGCGCAGCCGGGTGGTGGTGAAATCGGATGCGGTGTTCGACCTCGAGCCCGCACACCGTGCCGACGCGCCGCGGCTGCGGCGGGTATCGAACCCGGTTGAGCAGCACCCGGTCTTCTGGGAATACTGCCTGAACTCACCCATGCCGGATATCGTGGCCGACCTTGTCGGACCCGACGTCAAGTTCCACCACTCCAAGCTCAATTTCAAATGGGCGCAGGGCGGCGAGGAAGTGAAGTGGCACTACGACATCAGCTTCTGGCCGCATACCAATTATTCGCCGCTGACGGTGGGGACATACCTGTACGACTGCGGCATGGAGCAGGGACCGCTCGGCGTGTTGCCCCGCAGCCACCTGATCGACCCGATGCTTTCGCAATACGACACGAAAGGGAACTGGACGGGGTGCCTGTCGGAAGCCGACTGCGCGAAACTGGATCTGTCCAAAGCCGCGTTTCTCCCCGGCCCGGCGGGCTCGCTAACGATACACAACTGCCGCACGCTGCATTACTCGGCGAGAAACGATTCGGATCTCGGCCGGCCGTTGCTACTGAACACGATGACCTCCGCAGACGCGTTCCCCTATACGGTGAACCCGATCAAGCCCATGCATGACCAGGCCGTGCTGCGCGGCAAGCGCGCGCTGTACGCGCACCACGACCCTCGTCCGTGCCTGATTCCGCCGGACTGGTCGAAGGGCTACACCTCGATCTTCGCGCTGCAGCAGGAAGAAAAAGTGGAAGCAGTGGCGCGCTGACTCTGTCAGCAGGCCGAGAAAAAGCCGAGCAAACGCTCGGCGAGCATCGCGGGTTGCTCTTCGGGGATGAAATGCCCGCAGTCGGGCAGCACTCCCCCTTGCACGTTTGACGCGATGGCGCGCAGCGATTCGAGCGGCTCCTCGCCGCGACCCCTTGCCTCCGTCCTGCCTCCGCCGAGTGCGAGTACCGGCATTTGCAGGCGGAATCCGGAGTTAAGAATCGCGCGGTTGTCGGCCTGATCCTTCGGTATGTTCCGGTAGTACGCGAAGCCCGCGCGCAATGCGCCCGGCTGGGTATAGCAGCGGACGTACTCGTCGATGTCGGCCTCCTGGATCGCGCCGCGCTGCCAGCAGAACTCCCTGAAGAACCAGCTTAAGTACTCGCGCTCTCGCCCCCGCACTAAAGCCTCTGGAAGGTCCGGCGTCATGTGAAACGCATGGTGCCAGCGCCGGCCGCCCTGCGAAATGTCCGGTCCGATGCCCGGGATCGTCACGTCGAGGATGGTGAGGGACCTGACCGATGGGGGGTGTGCGCAAGCAAGCGCGAACGCGGTCGGCCCGCCCCAGTCGTGGCCGACGAGGTGAAAGCGGTCGAGCTGGAGCCGCTCGCACATTTCCCGGAGATCGGCCGCAATGGTCTTCTTGTCGTAGCCGTCTGCCGGCTTTGAGCTATCTCCCAGTCCGGGCAGGTCCGGAACGACCAACCGGTAGCGCTCGGCGAGCAGAGGCATCACCCTGCGCCACTCGTGCCAGGTCTGCGGCCATCCGTGCAGCAGCACTACAGGGACGCCTGAGCCCGCGCTGACCACGTGCAGCGCAACCCGCGCAAGGCGAAGAGTTTGGTGCTCGATCTCCATCGAGCGTCGATTCTATAATGCCTGCGATGAAATCCCCTGCGAACGTGTTCGACTACGGCCACGGCATCAGCGCGGTCGATAGTGTCTACGACCGCAGGATGCAGACCGCCATCCACCTGCTGGTCGAGGGCGGGCGGGCCGCGGTCATCGATACCGGGACCTCGCATGCGGTGCCGCACGTGATGGCCGCGCTGAAAGCGCGGGGGGTAGCTCCGGCGCAAGTCGATTACGTCATCCTCACCCATGTCCACCTGGATCACGCTGGCGGCGCGGGACAGCTGATGGCGCGGTTTCCCAATGCGCGTCTGACGGTGCACCCGCGTGGTGCGCGCCACATGATAGATCCCAGTCGTCTCCTCGCGGCGACAGTGGCGATCTACGGCGAGCGGGAGACGCGGCGCCTCTATGGGGAAATCCTGCCGGTGCCGCGGGCGCGGGTGATCGAAACGCCCGAAGGCGCGACGCTGCACCTCGCGGGGCGCGAGCTCCTTTTCCTCGATGCCCCGGGCCATGCGCGCCACCACGTGGTGGCGTGGGACGCGAAGACCGGCCATATCTTCGCCGGCGATACCTTCGGCATCTCCTACCGGGATCTGGATCAGGACGGCCGCCAATTCTCCTTTCCGACCACCAGTCCGTCGCAATTTGATCCAGCTCAACTGCACGTCTCGATTGACCGGATGCTGTCGCTCCGACCGGAGGCGATCTATGTGGCGCATTTCGGCAGGCTGACAAATCTGACGGCTCTTGCCGGGGATCTGCACCGCCTGATCGACGCGCATGCCGAGCTGGGCGAGCGCCACCGGCGCGCCGGCGCCGAGCGAAAACATCTGCTGATGGAAGGTGTTAGGTCGCTTGTGCTCGATGAGCGCGAGCGCCACGGATGGCGTTTGCCGAGGGGGAAAGTGCTCGAAATCTTCGCGCTCGACATCGAATTGAACGCGCAGGGAATCGAATCCTGGCTCGATGCAGAGGAGAAATCGAGCTTGAAATCCAGAAATACCCTATGAAACGATTGACATGCTCCCCGGGATTCGGCATTGTTCGGGCTCCGCTGCCCCGACGGCGGCGGAAAGATTTACGGGATCCCCAAGATCATATCGTTCAGAGGAGAAATCAAGATGGCGAAAAAGAAAGCAAAGAAGGCCGGCAAGAAACGTAAGCCGAATGCCGCGTTCATGAAGCCGATGAATCCGACCGCAGCGCTCGGCGCAGTGATCGGCACCAACGCGATGCCGCGTACCGAAGTCACCAAGAAGATCTGGCTCTACATCAAGAAAAACAACCTGCAGGATAAGAAGAACCGTCGCAACATCAACGCGGACGAGAAACTCAAGCCCGTGTTCGGTGGCAAGGCCCAGGTCTCGATGTTCGAGATGACAAAACTGGTCAACAAGCACCTCAAGTAACCGCCAGACCGCAATACCCTGCCGGAGGCGCGGGCCTCCGGCGGTTTTCCCTCCTGAATTTCCCCCTGTCGTCTTGAATTTCCTAGCTGTTCGCGTGGTACGACGTGACCCTGTCGACCTCGTTTTTCGAGCCAAGAACCACCGCGATCCGCTGATGCAGCTTGTGCGGCTGGATGTCGAGGATGCGGTTGCGGCCGTCGGTGGCGGCGCCGCCGGCCTGCTCGACGATGAAGGCCATGGGGTTGGCTTCGTACATGAGGCGCAGGCGGCCGTCCTTGTTCTTTGAGTCCCTCGGGTACATGAAGATGCCGCCGCGCGACAGCACGCGGTAGACGTCGGCCACCATCGAGGCGACCCAGCGCATGTTGAAGTCCTTGCCGCGCGGGCCGTCCTTGCCGGCGAGGCATTCGTCGATGTAGCGCTTCACCGGCGGCTCCCAGCGCCGCATGTTCGAGGTGTTGATCGCGAACTCGGCGGTGTCCTCGGGAATCTTTATTCGTTCCTGGGTCAATACAAAGGTAAACGTCTCCCGGTCCAGGGTGAAGCCGTAGGCGCCGTCGCCAACCGTGATCACGAGCTGGGTGGTCGGGCCGTAGACGGCGAAGCCGGCGGCGACCTGGTTGCGGCCCGGCTGCAGGAACACTTTTTCATCGGGCTCCACCCCCTTGGGGCAGCGCAGCACCGAAAAGATGGTGCCCACCGAGATATTGACGTCAATGTTGGAAGAACCGTCCAGCGGGTCGAACAGGAGCAGGTACTCGCCGCGCGGGTAGTGGGTGGGCGTCGGCTTTACGTCCTCCATCTCCTCCGAAACCAGCGCGGCGAGGTTGCCGCCCCATTCATTGGCCTCGAGCAGGATCTCGTTGGACATCACGTCCAGGTTCTTCTGGATTTCCCCCTGCACGTTCTCGCTGCCCGCCGAGCCGTGGCCGCCGCCGAGGGAGCCCTTGTTGACGCGCGTGCTGATCGCCTTGCAGGCGCGCGCGATGGTTTCGATGAGCAGCCGCAGGTCGGCGTTGATCCTGCCGGCGCGCTGGCGCTCGATCAGGAACTGGGTGAGGGAGGCACGCCGCATGGGGGGATTTTATCTGCGTTTGCTGGCGAGGAAGCCACCGAATAGCAGCGGCTTCACGATTTGCGCGCCGATACCAGCCCGACGCCCGCGCAGGTCACCGCGATGCCGAACACGGTGAGCAGGGTCGGCACCTCGCCGAACATGAGGAATTCCAGCGCCACGGCGAAGATCGGCGTGAGGTAAAGGAGGCTGGTGACGCGCGTCGCCTGGCCGCGTCGCATCAGGGTGTGCAGCGCGTTGACGGCAAAGATCGAGGCGAAGATCACGAGAAAGGCGACCGACGCCGCGAGCTGCCAGCCCCATTCGACCCGGGCATCCTCGTACGCTGACGCGAGCGGCGCCAGCACCGCGAGCGATACTGCGAACTGCAGGAAGGCGCCGCTCCACAGGTTGGCGTGGCGGCAGAAGGCGCGCTGGTAGAGCGTGCCGGCCGTGACGCCAGCGAGTCCCACGGTCACCGCCACGAGGCCGCCCAGGCCCAGGGCCCGCACGTCGAGCTTGTGCCAGATGACCAGCGTCACGCCCGCCAGGCCCACCAGCACGCCGGTCCACTGCGCGGGGGCGAGGCGCTCGCCCAGCCAGCGCCAGGCGATGGCCGCCGTGATGAGCGGTTGCGCCGCCATGATCAGCGCCGTGGCGCCGGCGGACAGGCCGAGGTACTGCGCGGAGTGGCTGCCGCCGAGCTGGATGGCGTGCATCAGCAGCCCGGCGACAAGGATGTGGAAAAGTTCGAGCGGGGATTTCGGCCAGGCCGGGCGCATGACGAGCAGCACCGGGACGAGGCAGATCAGCCCGAAGATGTAGCGCAGCGAAAGAAGCGTGAAGGGGCCTGCGTACTGCAGGCCGACCTTGGTGGCGAGAAAGCCCGACCCCCAGACGGCGACGAAGTACCAGGCCAGCAGGCCGCTAGCCCACTGGCGTTCCAAGCGTCAGCTGCGACCCTGCAGAGCAGCGATGCGCTCTTCGACCGGCGGGTGGGTGGAGAACAGTGCGCCCCAGCCGCCCGGGCCGGCGCTGATGCCGGAGGCCTTCATGGCCTCGGGAAGGGCGCCGGGCTGCAGGCCGCCCAGCTTCGCGAGCGCGTTCACCATCGGCTGCGGCGAGCCCAGCAGGCTCGCGGAAGCCGCGTCGGCGCGGAATTCGCGCCGGCGCGAGAACCAGGCCACGATCATCGAGGCGAAAACGCCGAGCACCAGCTGCGACACCATCACCGTGACGAAGAAGCCGATGCCCTGGCCCTTGTCGTTCTTCAGGATCATGCGGTCGACCACGTGGCCGATGACGCGCGACAGGAAGATGACGAAGGTGTTGACCACGCCCTGAATCAGGGTGAGCGTGACCATGTCGCCGTTGGCGACGTGGCCGATCTCGTGGCCGAGCACCGCTTCGACTTCCTCGCGCGACATGGATTCGAGCAGCCCCGTGGACACCGCCACCAGGGCGGAATCGCGGAATGCGCCCGTGGCGAAGGCGTTCGGCTCGCCTTCGTACAGGGCGACTTCCGGCATGCCGATGCCGGCCTTCTCTGAAAGCCGCTTGACCGTGTCCACCAGCCAGTACTGGGTCGTGCCTTCGGTGCCGTCGATCACCTGTGCGCCGGTGGACCTCTTGGCCATCCACTTGGAAATCAGCAGCGAGATGAAAGCGCCGCCGAATCCGAACAGCGCCGCGAACACCAGCGTGCCGAAGAAGTTGAAGCCGTTCTGCGCCAGCAGCCGGTCGATCCCGAGCACGCTGGCGACGACGGACAGCAGCATGATCACGGCAAGGTTGGTAACGATCAAAAGCGTTATTCTTTTCATGGTCTTGTGGGTTCCTTTGGCGGTGCGTAGTTTACCGTAGCATTAGATGGGGGTGGCGCGGCCAAGTTCAATGCTTCGATTCGATGATCATGCGGGCGCCTTTTTCGGCGATCAGGTAGGTGGGCGCGTTGGTATTGCCCGAGGTGATCCGGGGCATGATCGAGGCGTCCACCACGCGCAGCCGGTCCACGCCATGTACCCGCAGGCAGTCGTCCACCACCGCCAGCGGGTCGCTGCCCATCTTGCAGGTGCCGACCGGGTGGAAGATGGTGGTGCCGAGTTCGCCCGCCGCCTGTTCAAGTTCTTTGTCTGAATTTGCCATTGAACCCGGTTTAAATTCCTCAGGCTCATATTTTTGCAGAGCCTTGGACGCCATGATGCGACGCGTGAAGCGCATGCCGTCCACCGCCACCTTGCGGTCCTCCGGCGTCGAGAGGTAATTGAGCTTGATCTCCGGATAGGCCGCCGGGTCCGGCGACTTGATCCGCACCCAGCCGCGCGACGTCGGGCGCAGGTTGCACACGCTCGGCGTGATCGCGGGGAAGGGGTGCAGCGGGTCGCCGAACTTATCCAGCGACAGCGGCTGCACATGCCACTCGATGTTGGGCGTCGGCTGCGAGGGGTCGCTCTTCGCGAAGGCGCCCAGTTGCGAGGGCGGCATGGTCAGGGGGCCCGTGCGCTTGAGCAGGTACTCCAGGCCCATCGCCGCCTTGCCCCACAGGCTGTTGGACATTTCGTTGAGGGTGCGCACGTTCTTCACCTTGTACTGCATGCGGATCTGCAGGTGGTCGTGCAGGTTCTCGCCCACGCCCGGGAGATTTTGAACTGTTTTTATATCGAATCTGTTCAAAAGGTCGGTTGATCCGACCCCTGACAACTGCAGTATTTGAGGCGAACCGATCGACCCCAGCGCGAGAATGGATTCGCGATTTGCTTTTGCGAATAGTGCCTTTCCTTCACGCACAAACTTAAAACCCTGGGCGATATTGTTTTCAAAGCGGATTTTCGTCACTGAAGCACCCGTCAAGACAGTCAGGTTCTTCCGCTGCAACACGGGCCTGAGAAACGCACTCGTCGCGCTCCAGCGACGGCCGCTGCGCTGGGTCATCTGGAACGGCGCGCAGCCGGTGTTGTCGCCGCCGTTGAAGGACTTGATCGGCTGGATGCCGCACTCGGCGGCGGCGTCGCGCCACGCGGCGATGATCTCCCAGCGCACGCGCGGGTCCTCGATGAAAAGGTCTTGCTCCAGTTTCCTGAAATAGGGCAGCGCCGCGTCCCAGGACCAGTCTTGGTTGCCAAGCGCGGCCCAGTGGTCGTAGTCCTCCTTTTGGCCGCGCATGTGGATCATCGCGTTGATCGAAGAACAGCCGCCCAGCACGCGGCCGCGGGCATAGTGGATCGAGCGGCCGGCAAGGTGTTCGTCCGGTTCGGTCTTGTAGCACCAGTCGGTGCGCGGATTGGCGATGGTGTAGAGATAGCCGACCGGGATGTCAATCCAGAACCAGTCGTCCTTGCCGCCCGCTTCGAGCAGTAGCACCGACACGGCAGGGTCTGCAGAGAGCCGGTTGGCAAGCAGGCAGCCCGCGCTGCCCGCGCCAGCGATGACGTAGTCGAATGAGCCGATGGTCACGGACATGGCAAAGTCTCGTGGGAAATTGTAGCGGGATTTTTTGTGCCGGACCGTTCCGGACTGCTATGAAGTTATGATGCTTTAAAAATTGATGCTTTGATGCTAACCTGCTCGGATGCGTACTACGCTTACCCTCGAAGATCAACTCGCAAAGGCGCTCAAGAACACCGCGCATCGGACCGGCAAGCCGTTCAAGCAGGTCGTCAACGAGACCCTGCGCGCGGGTCTGGCGGCCGGCCATGCCTCCAGAAAGCCGCGGCCGTTCCGCCTGAAGACCGTCTCGCTCGGTGGCGTCCTCGGGGGCGTAAGCCTTGAAAAGGCGTTGCGGCTCGCCGATGCGCTGGAGGACCAGGAGCTCGCGCGCAAGTTCGCGCAACGCAAGTGATCCTGATCGATGCCAATCTGTTGATCTATGCGGTAGATCGCGATTCCCCGCACCACGCTCCCGCACGACGCTGGCTCGAAGAGACGCTTTCCGGCTCCGAATCGGTAGGCATTCCCTGGATTGCCGTGCTTGCGTTCGTGCGCATCACGACGCATCCGGCCGTCATGCGAAAGCCCCTCAGTGCGCAAAGCGCCATCAGCTACGTCGATGACTGGCTGGGGCAGCCCTTCGTGAAACTGGTCGGGCCGGGCGAAAAGCACTGGCCGATCCTGCGCAACCTCCTCCTCGTCAGCGGGTCTGCGGGCAACCTGACCTCCGATGCGCACGTCGCGGCATTGGCGATCGAACACGGTGCTGCGGTTGCCTCCGCAGACAACGATTTCCGCCGCTTCGCCGGCGTGACGCACGTCAATCCGTTGGTGCCGTAGTCGGTCAGGAAATCCCAAGGATTCTCGCAAGGCCGCGCTGCAGCGCGCTACCTGACTAGCTTCTCGATCAGCGGGCTGATCGGCTTGACCTGCGCGCCGCCGCCCACAGCCCCAGAAACAGGAATCCCGCCAAGCGCATGGCGGGATTCTAACGGTACACCTAGCCCGTGTGGCGGCGCTGACCGCTGAACAGTGCCGGCACCTGCCTCGCCTGCTTGGGCCGCGGCGCGGGTGCCGGGGTACCCGTAGGAGTGCTCACGGGTCCGTGCGAGGGCGCGTGATGCGGGCGCGGCGCCGGCTGCTGTTGCGGTTGCTGTGGCGCGTGCTTTTCTGCCGCATGCTGGTGGCGCGGGTTCCTGTTGCCGCCGCCGTTGCCACCGCGACGCTGGTTGTGCTGCGACGGGCGCTGCTGCCCATGCTGCGGGCGGCGCTGTTGATGGTTCTGCGGCTGCGGGCGCCGATGGTCCGAGTCACGCGGCTGCTGGTGCAGCGGGTTGCCGGGCTCGAAGCCCGCGATCACGCGCTGCTCGACCTTGCGGTTCATGAGCTTCTCGATGTCGGACATCAACGGCCGGTCGTCGAAGCAGACCAGCGACACCGCCTCGCCGGAAGAACCGGCACGGCCGGTGCGGCCGATGCGGTGCACGTAGTCTTCTGGCACGTGCGGCAGGTCGAAATTGACCACGTGCGGCAGTTCATCGATGTCGATGCCGCGCGCGGCGATATCGGTCGCCACAAGAACCTGCAGTTCATTGTCCTTGAAGCGCTTGAGCACCCTGGTGCGCTGCGGCTGGCTCTTGTTGCCGTGGATCGCGTCGGCTTCGATGCCGCTCTTCTCGAGCGCTTCGGCGAGACGGTTCGCGCCGCGCTTGGTCTTGGTGAACACCAGCACCTGGCGCCAGTCGTTGGTCTTGATGAGGTGCGCGAGCAGATCTTTCTTGCGCGACTGGTCCACCGGATGCTGCACCTGGGCGACCAGTTCCGCCGGCGTGTTGCGCCGCGCCACTTCCACCAGCTGCGGGTCGCGCATGAAGGTGCCGGCGAGCTTGCGGATTTCTTCGGGGAACGTCGCCGAGAACATCAGGTTGTGGCGTTGCTTGGGCAGCAGACCGATGATGCGGCGGATGTCGTGGATGAAGCCCATGTCGAGCATGCGGTCGGCTTCATCGAGCACCAGGATCTCGACGTGGCGCAGGTCGATGGTCTTCTGCTGCACGTGATCCAGCAGGCGTCCCGGCGTGGCGACGACGATGTCCACGCCGCGGCGCAGGTCCTGGATCTGCGGATTGATGTTGACACCGCCGAAAATGGTGATCGAGCGCAGCGGCTTGTACTTGCCGTAGACGCGCACGCTTTCCTGCACCTGCGCCGCGAGTTCGCGGGTCGGCACGAGGATCAGGCAGCGCACGTTCCTGCCGGGCCCCTTCTGATTCAGAATCTGCAGCAGGGGCAGGGTGAAGCCGGCGGTCTTGCCAGTACCCGTTTGCGCAGCAGCAAGCAGATCCTTGCCGGCGAGCACGACGGGAATGGCTTGCGCCTGGATGGGGGTAGGTACGGTGTAACCCTGCTCGGAGACAGCACGGAGCAGCTCGGCCGACAGGCCAAGGGTATTGAATGACGCAGTAATGGCATTTCTCCTGAACGATCGGCCTGGGAGGGTTAAAGCCTCCAACCGGTTCAGGACGAAATGTCTTTGTAAGCTGAAGGAACGCTAACCGGATGACGCGAAACAAAAATTACAAAAAGAATTATACACGAAAAATCATTCCAGTGGGATGCCGGCTTCGCCGCCCTTGTAGGAAATGGCGGGTCAGGACGACGCGAGGATCTTCTCGACTTGCTGGATAAATTTTGAGCTGCCGGCCGCGTCGTACGAGGAACCCGCGTTCATGACAACGCGAATGCGAGTGGATGCTGGGCCGAGGCGTTCAAGTTCGACTTCTACGCTGCTGCCGGTTTTTCTTCCCTTGACGACCTCGCGTCCACCGCGCGTCTCGAGGGAGGGGATCGACATGCCCATCTGGGCGAGCGTCGAGACGACAGCGGGCTTGACGCGTGCAATTGGAGCATTGAAGGTCCGGGTGGCGCCCGTGGTTCCGCCGAACGGCATCGGGCCGTCGAGGGACGAGCAGCCCGCCATGAGGAGCAAGGTGATGGCCAGAGCGGATTTCATTGCCGTAATGTGGACGCAAAATCGCCGCAATGGCAGTGTCGCCCGGGCCCGTCGAAATTTGGCTGCAGTAGACTGGAGGCGATGCTCTGTCGCCTGGCACTATTGACGCTGCTCGGGGGTCTGGCCGCCTGCGAGCCGCCGCCGCAAGTCAAGCAACCCATGTCACCCAAGGCCCGGGAGAAAGCGCTCCCGGCCCCGCTTTCGAAGCAGCAGGCCGGCGAACTTTCCGGGCAGTGCGGGAAAATGTCACGCGAACAATTTCGCCGCGCCTGGAAGGATTAGCGCTTGAGAATCGGCATCGACCTCGGCGGCACCAAGATCGAGTTGGTCGCGCTCGATGATGCCGGCCGGGAAATTCTCCGGCAACGGGTGCCGACGCCGCAGGGGGACTATGAGGCTACGGTTCGCGCTGTTTCAGACCTGGTTCTTGAAATTGAATCTCTTTCAAAAAAATCCGCAACAGTCGGTATCGGCATCCCGGGCGCGCTGTCGCGTGTGACAGGCTTGGTGAAGAACGCCAATTCGACCTGCCTGATCGGCCATGACTTGAAGGGCGATCTGGAAAAACTTCTCGGCAGGGAAGTCAGGATTGCCAACGACGCGAACTGCTTTGCGCTGTCGGAAGCGGTGGATGGCGCGGGGAAGGGTGCCAAGGTGGTGTTCGGCGTCGTTCTCGGGACCGGGGTGGGCGCGGGCATCGTCGCCAATGGCGAGGTGCTGGTCGGGCGGAACGCCATCGCGGGCGAGTGGGGCCACAACCCGCTGCCGCTGCCGCGTAAGGAAGACCTGCCCTTGCCCGACTGTTACTGTGGGCGAAAAGGGTGCATCGAGGCGTACCTGTCCGGGCCGGCCCTGCAGAGGGATCCGGACATGGGGCGCTACGAAGAGCGGCTGGCGCGGGCGCTGGCGGGGGTGATCAATATCCTCGACCCGGACGTAATCGTGCTAGGCGGGGGAATATCCAGCATCCAGCGGCTGTATGCCAACGTACCGGTACTATGGCAGCCGTACGTTTTTTCGGACCAGGTGGCGACGAAACTGTTGCCGCCGGTGCATGGGGACTCCAGCGGCGTGCGCGGGGCGGCATGGCTCTGGGGACGCTGACAACAGGGAGGCAGGGATGAAAAAAACGGCGATAGCGATTGCAGTGGGTGTCCTGGCGGCAGGCATTACCGGAATCACGGTGGCGGGCCCCGAAAAGATCAAGTACCCGTCGGATTACCTGAAGGGCACCCTCTACGCGACCGTGGACCGGCCCGACACCAAGCAGTATCGCGAACTCTATGCCTCTCCCGGCGTGGTGGAATCGGTGCGCGCCGGCAAGGGCGTGCCGAGCGGCGCGGTGCTGACGCTGGTGCAGTGGAGCGTGCAGCAGGATGACAAAGGCGTGCCGCTCAAGGGCCCCGACGGCCGCTTCATCAAGAAGGACATTCTTGCCCACACGGTGATGGAAAAGCGCACCGGCTGGGGCGCCGAGTACGGGCCCGAGAAGCGCAATGGCGAATGGGAATATTCGGCCTTCACGCCCACCGGAGAGTTCAACCCGAAGCCGAACTACGACTCGTGCTTCCAATGCCACCTGCCGCACGCCAAGCTGGATTTCGTGACTTCGCTGGCCAAGCTCGCCGGCAAGTTCCCGGATGCGAGCACGGTGGCGAAGGCGCCGAAGGGCGACGTGCAGATCGTCGGCTTCCAGTTCATGCCGGCGAAGATCGTCGCCACCGCGGGCAAGCCGCTCAAGTTCCTCAATACCGACGATTCGCCGCACTTCATCGTGGTGACGGGTAGGCCGAAGACCGAGGTGCTTTTGCGCGGCCAGACCGCTTCGCTCACCTTCGACAAGGCGGGGGGCTACAACTACATCTGCGGGCTGCACCCGAGCATGAAGGGGACGATCGAGGTCAAATGAATCGGTTTGCGGCGGTGCTGCTTTGCTTCGCGGCGCTGTCGACCGGCCCTGCCCTCGGCCAGGGCGTCGACCCTGCCCACAAGACTTGGGATGGTCTCCTGAAAAAACACGTCGTGCTGACGGCGGGCGGCAGCGCTTCGCAGGTGCGCTACGCGGAGTTCGCGAAGGACCGCGCCGCGCTTAAAGCCTACCTGGACGCGCTGTCCGGCGTTGCGGATACCGAGTTCAAGGGCTGGCCGCGGGCGCAGCAGATGGCTTTCCTGATCAACGCCTACAACGCGTTCACGGTCGAACTGATTCTCGCGAACTATCCGCTCAAGTCGATCAAGGACATCGGCAGCGACCTGTTCAACAACCGCTGGAAAAAGAAATTTTTCAAACTGCTGGGACAGGACTCGTATCTGGACCAGATTGAGCACGAGATTCTGCGCAAGCCGGGAAGCTACAACGAGCCGCGCGTTCATTACGCGATCAACTGCGCTGCGATCGGCTGCCCGATGCTGCGGGAAGAGGCTTACGTCGCGGAACGCCTCGAGGCGCAACTGGAGGAGCAAGCCGTGCGCTTCCTTTCCGACCGCTCGCGCAATCGCGTGAGCGCGCAGGGCAAGCTGGAAGTGTCGAAGATCTTCGACTGGTTCAAGGAGGACTGGTCGAGCGGCTATCAGGGCATCCAGTCCCGGGAAAAATATTTCGCCAAGTACGCGAAGCTCCTGACCGACAATCCGGATCACCAGAAGCTGGTCGCCGAGGGCAAGACGCCGCTCGCCTTCCTCGACTACGACTGGACGCTCAACGACGTGCGCCGGTGATCGCGCGCCGCGGCCCGGGCTAGCGTGCGGCGGACTCCAGGAAGGCCCCGACTTCGCGCAGCACCGCCTTCTCGCCGCCGGCAAGGAAGCGCCCGCCCTCAGGCGCCGCCAGTTGCTTCGAGCCGGGCAGCCCGCGCAGGATCTGCGCGCGCTCGCTGGCCGGCCCGCGGACGCCGCGGTAGTCGGTGGCGCCGTACAGATCGAGAATCGGAAAGCCTGCTCCGGCCATTTCGGTGAACACGCCGTAGAACGACAGCGCGGCCCAGGCAAAAACCGGGGCGCCGCGGTTCTGACGCAGATACTCGTAGGCCATTGCCGAACCCATGGCGTGCGACACTAGGGCGGTCCGCCGCGCCGCTTCCGGATATAGCTCGCGGTATGCCGAGCCGTCGTCGTTTTCCGCGGGCAGCACCGGCATCTGCAGCGAAAGCGTCGAGAAACCGCGATCCGCGAGCTGCACCCTCAGTTCGCCGGTGATGCCGTGATCCGGATGCAACCCCGGGCCATGCGCGAGCACAACGGCGCCGCGGGCGCGTTCGTCCGCGGTGTAGAGGGCGAGAAAACGGGTGCCGTCGCCGGTCTGAAGGTAGACGGCGTCGCCGACCACGAGACTGGGCACGAACTGGTCCGCCCAACGCTTCTCGCGGGCGCGGCGGGTTCCTGTTCGCTGCTCGGCAGCATGGAGCGCGAGCTGGTGTTCCGGCCCCGCACCGCGGACTGGGCCGGCTATACGACCGGCTACCTTAACGAGAAGGAGATCTGGATCCCGGTGGGCGCCGCTGGCGAGCGGCTGCCGTCGGAAGAGTCGGTGTACGAGGATGCCGAGGCAGCGTGGAAATGGCTCGACGGCCGCGTTCACTTCGATTCCGGAGATGACGGTGCTCGGCGGTCTGCACGGCCAGCGCCTCGATCTGCTGGACAAGCTGCGGCGCCTGGACCTGCCGGTGCTGGTGGTGCATGGCGCCAACGATACGGTGGTGCCGCCGGCAATGGCGCAACGCCTCTATGATGCGGCGCGCGGCCCGAAGCGGCTGGTGCTGGTGGAAGGGGCGGGACACAGCTGGGTGG
>CAMDRF010000039.1 GCA_945906765.1 Nitrosovibrio sp. Nv4
CAGCCACGGGTCGAGCTCGTGCGAGAGCTTTTTCATGATGGAGTTCAGCAACGTGAACAGGACGCCGGTGGCGACCATCCAAAGCATGCCGCGGACCACGGGGCTGAGCGCCGGCATGGATGGCGCGGCGCTCAGATGTTCAAAGAATAGGGCTGTTGGCTAAGCATTCGGGGGGGGGCGCAATCGGCGTTATGGTAAATGCTGCCTGTATTTGCCGCGATCAGGCAAGCGAAACCGCGCTCAGGGGCACGGCCGGTGCGCGCTCCACCGTCTTCGGCTGCCAGCGACCCAAGCGCGTGAGAATTACTCGCACCACTGCGGGGTCCTCGATCAGCGCGATGACGCGTATGGGGCCTTTGCACTTGGGACATTCGAGAGGACCGCTGCCAGCATCCATGATTACCTTGTACGGAGCCCTATCAATCGTTGTTGGAAGAACCTTGTACCTGTCCGCTTCGTCAACCATGTCATCGTTGAACAGAAGTTTCTCCAGTTTCCGCGCCTGTCTGTCATATTTCCCCTGGTACTTCTCTGTCGACCGAAGGCAATCTCGAAAGGCGACAAGCAGAAGCAGCAGCGTCGTCAGCCGTTGCTGACCGTCAATGATCGAACGTGCGTCTGGCTTTCCAACACGAACTCGATACTGATCAAGAACTACGGCCCCAAGAAAGTGGGGTTTGATTTCTTGGGCCTTCTTTTTGTTCGTACAGGCCATCAGACGTTCGGCAAGGCGTCGAACATCGTTCCAGAATGGAATCCACTGCTCGTCCTTCTTCCAGACGTAGGGACGCTGAAATAGTGGAGCAAACAGCTGTCGGTCGAACCCTAACAATAGTGGCTCTTGGCATGCGTCAGCTTTCATCCCACACCTCCAGAAGAAAGGATAGGACAACTCATCGGCCTGCTGCACGCTCATGGTTCTCGCGCGGCGGGGGTCTCCGTTGCGCCGGGTCGGTGCGCGGCGAATCTGGAGCGGTAGCCAGCCACTTGAACAGCTTGTTGCTCGTAGCGTTCAGGCTGCCAACTTCAATTTCGGGTGCAGCCCCGCCCGCGCAGCCAGGCGCACCAGCAGATCAAGGCTGAACTGACTGATCTTGCCGCGCTTCAGGTCCGACACTCGCGCTTGGGTGACGCCGAGCACTTTGGCGGCTTCGGTTTGCGTCATGCCAGAATCCGCGAGCCATCGTTCCAGCCCACGGAGCAACAGGGATCGCATTTCCATTTCAGCCGCCTGATCCTCCGGGTAGAGATCGTAAAACACGCTGCGCATTTTATTTTTTGCCATGGCTTTCACCTCAACACATCTTTCAATCGCTTGCGCGCCAATTCGATATCGCGCTGTGCGGTCTGCTGCGTTTTCTTCTGAAAACAGTGCAACACATAGACAGCCTCTGGCCGGGTCGCCAAATAGACGGTACGGAAGATACCTGCTTGCTGCTGCCCATCCAGATGACCTCCTTCACGGGGTGGAGTATGCTGGATTACGCATTTCCATGCAAATTCTCGCATAAGTTAACGCGGCAAAACGACAGGACAACGCATCGGCCCGCTGCACGCTCATGGTTCTCGCGCGACGGGAGTCTCCGTTGCGCCGGGCCGGTACCAGCCGCAGTCGCGGCGCTCAGATGTTCAGCGCGCGCTTGTCTACCGCCAGCGCCGCGTCCTTCATCGCTTCCGACAATGACGGGTGCGCGTGGCAGATCATGCCGATGTCCTCGGCGGAGCCGCGGAACTCCATCGCCACCACCGCCTCGGAAATCAGCTCGGAGGCGAAAGGCCCGATGATGTGGACGCCGAGGATGAGATCCGTTTTCGCGTCGGCGAGGAATTTCACCATGCCGGTGGTATCGCCCAGCGCGCGCGCGCGGGCGTTGGCCGAGAACGGGAAGGTGCCGGCCTTGTACTCGACGCCCTCGGCCTTCAGCTGCTGTTCGGTCTTGCCCACCCACGCAATCTCGGGCGAGGTGTAGATTACCCAGGGAATGGTGTTGAAGTTGACGTGCGGCTTCTGGCCGGCGATACGCTCGGCGACCGCCACGCCCTCCTCCTCCGCCTTGTGCGCGAGCATCGGGCCGCGCACCACGTCGCCGACTGCCCAGACGTTCGCCACGCCGGTGCGGCAGTTCTCGTCCACTGAGATGAGGCCACGCTCCAGCTTCAGGCCGATGCCTTCCGCGTTCAGGCCGGTGGTATTGGCGGTTCGGCCGATGGAAACGATGAGGCGGTCGCAATCAAGTGTTTTGCTCTCGCCTGCAGGGTTTTTGTACTGCACGGAAACTGAATTCTTCGAGGTCGAAACCTTTGATATCGCAACCCCGCATTCGATCTTCAGGCCTTGCTTGAGGAAGATCTTCGAGGCTTCCTTGGCGATCTGTTCATCCGCGGCGCCGAGGAACGCCGGTAGCGCTTCGAGTATCGTCACCTCCGACCCCAGCCGGCGCCACACGCTGCCCATCTCCAGGCCGATCACGCCGGCGCCGATGACGCCCAGGCGCTTGGGTACCTCCGGAATGGCGAGCGCCCCGTCGTTGCTGAGGATCAGCTTCTCGTCGAATTCCGCCCCCGGCAATGCGCGCGCGTTGGAACCTGTGGCGACAATCACGTTTTTTGTGGAAATTATTTCCTTTTCGTTTCCGGTTATAACAATCTCAGAACTGGAAGAGCCAAAACTACCCCGGCCGTGAAAGAACGTGACCTTGTTCTTCTTTAACAGGTACAGGACGCCGTCGTTGCTCCCCTTCACGACCTTGTCCTTGCGCCCGAGCATCACCTTCAGGTCGAGCTCCAAGCCTTTCACTTTCACGCCGTGGTCGGCGAAGTGATGCCCGGCCTGCTCGTAGTTCTCGGAAGACTGCAGCAGCGCCTTGGACGGGATGCAACCGACATTGGTGCAGGTGCCACCGAGCGCCGGCTTGCCGTCCGCGGTCTTCGCTTGGTCGATGCAGGCGACCGCCAGGCCGAGCTGGGCGGCGCGGATCGCGGCGATGTAGCCGCCCGGTCCGCCGCCAATCACCACCACGTCGAAGGACTTCATATCTCGAGGATCAGCCGCGCGGGGTCTTCAAGCGCTTCCTTGATCGCGACCAGGAACAGCACCGCCTCGCGGCCGTCGATGATCCTGTGATCGTAGGACACGGCAAAGTAATTCATCGGCCGCACCACCACCTGCCCGTTCTCCACCACCGCGCGCTCCTTGGTGGCATGTATGCCGAGGATCGCCGATTGCGGCGGGTTGATGATCGGCGTCGACAGCATCGAGCCGAAGGTGCCGCCGTTGGAGATCGAGAAGGTGCCGCCGGTGAGGTCTTCAAGCGACAACTTGCCGTCCTGCGCCTTCTTGCCGAACTCGGCGATCTTCTTCTCCACCGCGGCGAAGGACAACTGGTCCGCATCGCGCAGGATCGGCACCACCAGGCCGCGCGGGCTGCCGACCGCCACGCCGATGTCGAAATAACCGTGATAAATGACGTCGGTGCCGTCCACCGAAGCATTCACCACCGGGTACTTCTTCAGGCCATGCACCACCGCCTTGACGAAGAAGGACATGAAGCCGAGCTTGGCGCCGTGCTCCTTCTCGAAGCGCTCCTGATAGCGCTTGCGCATCTCCATCACCGGCTGCATGTTGACTTCGTTGAAGGTCGTCAGGATTGCGGCGGTGGATTGCGACTGCACCAGCCGCTCGGCGACCCGCTGCCGCAGCCGCGACATCGGCACGCGCTGCTCCGGCCGGCCGGCCAGCAGCTTGTCGGAATTGACGGGAAAAGGCGGCTGTTGAAGAGCGGGTTTTTGAATGGAAGGTTTTTCACCTTGGGAAAGAACATCCCCCTTCGTCACCCGACCATCCCGCCCGCTACCCCGGACCTGATTCGTATCAATGCCCTTCTCTGCCGCGATTTTTTGCGCGGAAGGCATGACCGCAGGGGCAGCAAGAGCGGGCTTCACTTTCTCTTCTTTTACTTCTTCTTTTTTAGAAACCACGCCCGAAGATTTTCCTTCCGTGTCGATGGTCGCGATCACCTCGCCCGCGACGACGATGCTCTTGTCGCCTTTCCTGATGCTCACCAGCACGCCGTCGGCGGGGGCGGGCAGCTCGAGCACCACCTTGTCGGTTTCGATGTCGATCAGGTTCTCGTCGCGCTTCACCACCTCGCCCTGCTTCTTGTGCCAGGCGAGCAGCGTGGCCTCGGCGACGGATTCCGAGAGCTGCGGGACTTTGACTTCAATCAGCATTTTTTTCTTTCTTTCTTCTCTTCCGGCCCATTCCCTGCACCGGCATCACGAGATTGTCCGTCAACGGCGCGAATGCCGCCTGCACCAGTTCTTTCTGCTGCT
The DNA here is from genome assembly GCA_945906765.1 of Nitrosovibrio sp. Nv4. Lineage (GTDB taxonomy): Bacteria > Pseudomonadota > Gammaproteobacteria > Burkholderiales > SG8-39 > RBG-16-66-20. The sequence goes on from CAMDRF010000039.1 coordinate 4,333, forward strand.
CGTTGTGCAGCGACAGGTAGCCCGCTGCGGGCGAGGCCGAGGACCGGCGCATGGCATAGCCCAGGACCTGGTCCGGCCGCATGTGGCGCAGCACGTAATGCTGGAGGCGGTGCCATGCGCCCTGGTTGCCCGGCTCTTCCTGGCACCAGATGACTTCGTTCGCGTTCGAATACAGGTTGATCTGTGCCTGGAACTCATCGTGCGGGAACGGGTAAAGCTGCGCGATGCGCACAATGGCCACGTCCTTGACGGCCTTTTCCTTGCGCGCCGCCATCAGGTCGAAGAACACCTTGCCGCTGCAGCAAATGACGCGCTTCACTTTCTCCGGCTTGATGCTTTCGTCCCAATCGCCGTTGACCGCCCTGAACTTGCTCTCGGCGAACTCCAGCAGCGGCGACACCGACTCCTTGTGGCGCAGCAGGCTCTTGGGCGTGAAGATGATGAGCGGCTTGCGGTAGGGGCGGATCATCTGGCGCCGCAGCAGGAAGAACATCTGCACCGGCGTCGCCGGGATGCAGACCTGGATGTTGTAGTCGGCGCACAGCTGGAGGAAGCGCTCCGGGCGCCCGGAGGAATGCTCCGGCCCCTGCCCTTCATAGCCGTGCGGCAGCATCATCACCATGCCGCAGATGCGGCCCCACTTAACTTCGCCCGAGGCGATGAACTGGTCGATCACCACCTGCGCGCCATTGACGAAGTCGCCGAACTGCGCCTCCCAGACCACCAGCTCGTTCGGCTCCGAAGTCGAATAGCCATACTCGAAGCCGAGCACCGCCTCTTCCGACAGCACCGAATCGATGACCACGAAGTCGCCCTGGTTGGGCGCGATATGCGCGAGCGGAATGTAGGTGCCGGAATCCCACTTCTCGCGGTTCTGGTCGTGCAGCACCGCGTGGCGATGAAAGAAGGTGCCACGGCTGCAATCCTGGCCGGAGATGCGCACCGAAAAGCCGTCCTTCAGCAGCGAGGCGTAGGCGAGGTTCTCCGCCATGCCCCAGTCCACCGGCAGCTTGCCCTGGCCCATCAGGCGCCGGTCGGCGATGATTTTTTCCACCCGCGGTTGCAGCTTGAAATTGGGCGGGATCTCGGTCAATTTCTCCGCCAGCATCTGCAGGTCGGCCAGCGGCAGGGTGGTGTCGTCGCTCTCGTTCCACTTCGTGTTCTTGTACTTGGACCAGTCCACCGCGAACGGCGGCTTGAAGTTCGACAGGATGGTTGCATTGGTGTGGGTGCCGCCGTCCATCGCCTGGCGGAAATCCGCCACCATCTTGTCCGCTTCCTGCGGGCCGATCACGCCCTGCGCGGCGAGCTTGTCGGCGTAGAGCTTGCGCGTGCCGGGATGCACGTTGATGATCTTATACATCAGCGGCTGGGTCACCATCGGCTCGTCCTGCTCGTTGTGGCCGAGCTTGCGGAAGCAGACGATGTCCACCACCACGTCCTTCTTGAACTTGCCGCGGTAATCGAGCGCAATTTCGATCGCCATCACGCAGGCTTCCGGGTCATCGCCGTTGACGTGAAAAATCGGCGCCTCGATCATTTTCATGACGTCGGTGCAGTACAGCGTCGAGCGTACGTCGCGCGCGTCGGAAGTGGTGAAGCCGATCTGGTTGTTGACCACGATATGCACCGTACCGCCGGTGCCGTAGCCGCGGGTTTGCGAGAGATTCAGGGTTTCCATTACCACGCCCTGCCCCGCCACGGCCGCATCGCCGTGGATCAGGACCGGCAGCACCTGGTCGCCGCCACGGTCCTTGCGCCGGTGCTGCCGCGCCCGCACCGAGCCCTCCACCACCGGATTCACGATCTCCAGGTGCGACGGATTGAAGGCAAGGGTCAGGTGCATCGGCCCGCCCGGCGTGTTGATGTCGGAGGAGAAACCCTGGTGGTATTTGACGTCTCCCGACGCCAGCGCGTCGTCGTGCTTGCCCTCGAATTCGCTGAACAAGTTTGCGGGCATCTTGCCCAGCGTGTTCACCAGCACGTTGAGGCGGCCGCGGTGCGCCATGCCGAGCACCAGCTCCTGCACTCCCGCCGCGCCCGCGCGCTGCAGCAGGTTGTCGAGCACCGGGATCAGCGTGTCGCCGCCTTCGAGCGAGAAGCGCTTCTGCCCCACGTAACGGGTATGCAGATAGCGCTCCAGGCCTTCTGCAGCGGTGAGGCGCTCGAGGATGTGCTTGCGGTAGTCGGGCGCGAAGCTCGGCTTGGAGCGCACCGGCTCAAGGCGCTCCTGGATCCAGCGCTTTTCCACACGGCTGGAGATATACATGTACTCCACGCCCAGCGTGCCGCAATAGGTCTCCTGCAGCCCGCGGATGATTTCGCGCAGAGGCGCCTGCTCGGGCCCCATCAGCGTGCCGGTGTTGAACACCGTGTCCATGTCGGCTTCGGTCAGGTCGTAGTAGGCGGGTTCGAGCTCCGCGATGTGCGGGCGCTGCTGGCGCTTGAGCGGATCCAGGTCCGCCAGCAGGCAGCCGCGGAAGCGGTATTCGGCAACCAGCTGGATGACGGAAACCTGCTTGCGGTCCAGGTCCCCGCTCGCGGCGGCCTTCGCCGGCCCGGATCTGGCGCGCTGCGCGAACGCATCGACCACCGGCGCGTGCGCCACGTCCTTGACAGCGCTGCCCGGCAGCAGCTGCAGCTTGTCGAAATAGGCGCGCCATTCCTCCGGCACGCTCGCCGGATTCTCCAGGTACTTCTCGTAAAGGTCCTCGACGAAAGGGGCGTTACCCCCGAAGAGGTACGAGTTGTCGAGAAACTGCTTCATCATGGCGCGCGTCTCCCTTTCTTACCTCTGCGTGATCGGTTTTACCTCGCGTCGGGTCGCGCCCTTGTAGAGCTGGCGCGGCCGGCCGATCTTGTACTCCGGGTCGGAAATCATCTCCTGCCACTGCGCGATCCAGCCCACGGTGCGCGCCAGCGAGAAAATGCAGGTGAACATCGACACCGGGATGCCGAGCGCGCGCTGCACGATACCCGAATAGAAATCCACGTTCGGGTACAGTTTGCGGCTGACGAAGTACTCATCCTCGAGCGCGATCTTCTCCAGCGCGATGGCGAGCTTGAACAGGCGATCGTCGTGCAGGCCGAGCTCGTTCAGCACCTCGTAGCAGGTCTCGCGCATCAGCTTGGCACGCGGGTCATGATTCTTGTAGACGCGGTGGCCGAAGCCCATCAGCCGCACGCCGCTTTGCTTGTCCTTCACCTTGTTGATGAATTCACCCACCTTGGAGACATCGCCGATTTCCTCCAGCATCTCGAGGCAGGCCTCGTTGGCGCCGCCGTGCGCCGGCCCCCACAGGCAGGCGATGCCCGCGGCAATGCAGGCGAACGGATTGGCGCCCGAGGACCCCGCCAGGCGCACCGTCGAAGTCGAGGCATTCTGCTCGTGGTCGGCGTGCAGGAGAAAGATGCGGTCCATCGCGCGCACCAGCACGTCATTCGGCTGGTACTCCTCGGCCGGCACCGCGAACATCATGCGCATGAAGTTGGCGGTGTAGGACAGGTCGTTCCTCGGGTACACGAACGGCTGGCCGATCGAATATTTGTACGACATCGCGACGATGGTGGGCATCTTGGCGATGAGGCGGAACGCTGAAATCTTCCGGTGCTCCGGATTGTTGATGTCGAGCGCGTCGTGGTAGAACGCCGACAGCGCGCCGACCACGCCCACCATCACCGCCATCGGATGCGCGTCGCGCCGGAACCCCTGATACAGGCGCGCCAGTTGCTCGTGCACCATCGTGTGATGGGTGACGATGCCGTCGAACTCGTTCTTCTGCTTCGTATTCGGCAGCTCGCCGTGCAGCAGCAGGTAGCAGATCTCGAGAAAATCGCAGTGCTGCGCCAGCTGCTCGATCGGGTAACCGCGGTACAGCAGCACGCCGGCGTCGCCGTCGATGTAGGTGATGCTCGAGTTGCAGCTCGCCGTGGAGAGGAACCCGGGGTCGTAGGTGAACACCCCGGACTTGCCGTAAAGCGTCCGGATGTCAACCACATCCGGGCCGATGGTGCCGGACATCACCGGGAAATCGAGCGTCTTGCCGTCGGGCAAGGTCAGGCTGGCTTTTTTGTCCATGACGCTTTCCTCTGTTAAACGGCGCGCAGCCGCGCCACGATACCTTGAAACTTCGGGTCAAACTCTTCGCTGCGGCCGCTGACGATCGCCCAGAGGTCGATGTCCTGCAGGTCCAGCAGTTCGTTCAATACCTGCGCTTCAGGTTCTTCCAGCTTCTTTTCAACGAAATTCTGCAACACCAGATCCAGCTCGAGCAGGCCGCGCCGGCACTTCCACGTCAGCCTGTGTTGCGCGGTGGTGTCCATCAAACGGTGCGCTTCACCATCAACTCCTTGATCTTGCCGATCGCGCGCGTCGGATTCAGGCCCTTCGGGCACACGTCGACGCAGTTCATGATGGTATGGCAGCGGAACAGGCGGTACGGGTCTTCGAGATCGTCGAGGCGCGCCGCGGTCTCCTGATCGCGGGTGTCGGCGATGAAGCGGTAGGCCTGCAGCAGGCCGGCGGGGCCGACGAACTTGTCCGGGTTCCACCAGAACGACGGGCAGGCCGTGGAGCAGCAGGCGCACAGGATGCATTCGTAGAGGCCGTTCAGCTCTTCGCGCTCCGCGGGCGACTGCAGGCGCTCGCGCTCGGGCGGCGCATCGTGGTTCACCACGTAGGGCTTGATCGACTCGTACTGCTTGAAGAACTGCGTCATGTCGACGATCAGGTCGCGGATCACCGGCAGCCCGGGCAGCGGGCGCAGCGTCACGTGCTCCGGCAGGTCCGTGATCCTGGTGACGCAGGCAAGGCCGTTCTTGCCGTTGATGTTCATCGCGTCCGAGCCGCACACGCCTTCGCGGCACGAACGCCGGAACGAAATCGAGTCGTCCATGGTTTTAACTTTGACCAGGGCATCCAGCAGCATCCGGTCCGAATGCTCGAGCGGGACGTCGTAGTCCTTCATGTACGGCTTGTCGTCCTTGTCGGGGTCGTAACGGTAAATGCTGAGTTTCATCCTCAGTTTCCTTAGTAAGTCCTGACTTTGGGTTCGAACGATGCCACCGTCATGGGCTTCAAATGCACCGGCTTGTACGCCAGCCGGTTGTCTTCCTTGTGCCAGAGCGTGTGCTTCATCCAGTTCTTGTCGTCGCGATTCGGAAAATCGGCGCGCGCCTGCGCGCCGCGGCTTTCCTTGCGCGCCTCCGCCGATACGATCGTGGCCATCGCGGTCTCCACCAGGTTGTCCAGTTCCAGCGCCTCGACCCGCGCCGTATTGAAGACCTTCGACTTGTCTGTGATGAAGGTTCTTCCCGCTCTTGCCGAAATTTCTTTGATTTTCTGAACCCCGAGAATCAAATCATCCGGGAAACGAAACACCCCGCAGTGCGCCTGCATCGCGCGGCGCAGGTCGGTAAGCACGTCCACCACCCGCTCGCCCGCGGCGTTCGCGTCCAGGCGCGCGAGGCGCGAGCGCGTGGTTTCGCCCGCGTCCTTGGGCAGGTTGCGGTGCGGGCTGGGCAGCGAACGGATGTCCTTGATCATCTGCTCGCCCGAGGATTTGCCGAACACCACAAGATCCAGCAGCGAATTGGTGCCGAGGCGGTTCGCACCATGAACCGAAACACAGGCGCACTCACCCGCGGCGTAGAAGGCGGGCACGATGCTCTCTGAATTCGCGCCTTCCGGGATCACAACGCGGCCCATGTAATTGGCCGGTATGCCGCCCATCTGGTAATGCACCGTCGGCACCACCGGAACCAGATCGCGGATCGGGTCGACGTTGGCGAACTTGATGGAAATCTCGCGGATGCCCGGCAGCCGGTGATTGATCACTTCGGCGCCGAGGTGATCGAGCTTGAGCATCACGTGGTCTTTCTCGGGACCGCAACCGCGCCCTTCCTTGATCTCGGTGGTCATGGCGCGTGAAACCACATCGCGGCTCGCAAGGTCCTTGGCGTTGGGCGCGTAGCGCTCCATGAAACGCTCGCCGTCCTTGTTCAGCAGGTAACCGCCCTCGCCCCGCACGCCTTCGGTGATCAGCACGCCGGCGCCGTACACGCCGGTGGGATGGAACTGCCAGAACTCCATGTCCTCCAGCGGGAAGCCGGCCCGCGCGGCGAGCCCCAGCCCGTCGCCCGTATTGATGAAGGCATTGGTGCTGGCGTAGAAGACGCGGCCGGCGCCGCCGGTGGCGAGCAGCGTCGCCTTGGCCTGGAAGATGGTGACCTCGCCGGTCTCCATTTCGAGCGCGGTCACCCCGAGTACCGCACCGTCCTGCGGGTCGCGGATCAGGTCGAGCGCCATCCATTCGACGAAGAACTGGGTCTTGGTGCGCACGTTCTGCTGGTACAGCGTGTGCAGCATCGCGTGGCCGGTGCGGTCGGCGGCGGCACAGGAGCGCATCGCCATCTTCGAGCTGCCGTAGTCCTGGGTATGACCGCCAAAGGGGCGCTGGTAGATCTTGCCGTTCTCCAGCCGGTCGAACGGCATGCCCATGTGCTCGAGTTCGACCACCACTTCGTTGGCTCGCCGGCACATGTATTCGATCGCGTCCTGATCGCCCAGGTAGTCCGACCCCTTGACAGTGTCGTACATGTGCCAGTGCCAGTTGTCCTCGGTCGAGTTGGCCAGCGGCGCCGCGATTCCGCCCTGCGCGGCGACGGTGTGCGAGCGGGTCGGGAACACCTTGGTGAGCACGGCCACTTTCAGGCCGGCGCGCGCGAGCTCCAGCGCCGCCCGCAGGCCGGAACCGCCCGCCCCCACCACGATTGCGTCGAACCGTCTAACCGGCAGGTTCATATAGTTTCCGGCAGTCCCAAGCTCATCTCCAGAGAATCTGAATCGTCCAGCCGACGTAGGCCGCAATCGTGAGCAGCACGAGCACTTCCAGCGCCAGGCGCAGTCCCGCGGGCTTGATGTAATCCATCAGGATGTCGCGCACGCCCACCCAGGCGTGCCAGGCGAGGCTCACCATCAACAGCAGCGTCGCCACCCGCATCCAGCCCTGCGCGAACAGGTCACGCCAGACGCCGTAGGTAATGGGCTTACTTGTCAGTAAAACAAAAACCGCGATCACGGAGTAAACCGCCATGATCACGGCGGTGATCCGCTGCGCGAGCCAGTCGCGCAGTCCGTAGCGGGCGCCGGTGACTATTTTGTCGGTCACCAGATATTCCAGCCCAGGAACAAGGTAAGAGCAAGGCTGGCGCCGAGCACGATCCAGCTGGTGAGGCGCGCGGTTTCCAGGTCCACGCCCTTGTCCAGGTCGAGGAAAAGGTAGCGGATGCCGGCGCAGAAATGGTGGCAGTAAGCCCAGACCAGAACCAGCAACGACAGTTTCACCGGCCAGAGGCCGGCGTAATGCTTGATTTTGTTGAACGCTGCTTCGGAGGCGAGGCTCGCGTCCAGCATCCAGAGCAGCCAGACCGGCGCCACGAACAGCAATGCGCCGCTGATACGGTGCAGAATGGAAATCCAGCCTGGAAGCGGCAACCGGATCTCAAAGATCAGCGCCTGCAGGTTGAGGTATTTCGGCCGGGGCTTCCTGATCATCTTGACCGCTGCTTCGGGCATATTGAACGGATTATATCTCTGCGGCGGTGCGGTAGAATCCTCCGTTCGCTGCAAATTCCCTGGAGTTCTCGATGTCCAAAGCCCCCATTCGTGTCGCTGTCACCGGCGCCGCTGGCCAAATTGGCTACGCGCTCCTGTTCCGCATCGCCAGCGGTGAAATGCTTGGCAAAGACCAGCCGGTCGTCCTGCAGATGCTGGAAATCCCGGATGAGAAGGCCCAAAAGGCGCTCAAGGGCGTGATGATGGAACTGGACGACTGCGCCTTTCCCCTGCTCCACGGCATGATCCCCTCTTCCGACCCGATGGTCGCCTTCAAGGACGCCGGCGTGGCGCTCCTGGTCGGGGCGCGTCCGCGCGGCCCGGGTATGGAGCGCAAGGACCTGCTGGAGGCCAACGGCAAGATATTCGGGCCCCAGGGACAGGCGCTGGACAAGGTTGCCGATCGGAGCGTCAAGGTCCTGGTAGTCGGCAACCCCGCCAACACCAATTGCCTCATCGCGATGAAAAACGCGCCCAGCCTGAAGCCGACGCAGTTCACCGCGATGATGCGGCTGGACCACAACCGGGCGACCTCCCAGGTGGCTCAGAAAATTGGGGTTGAGGTATCCAAAGTTAAAAAAGTAACCATTTGGGGCAACCACTCGGCCACCCAGTATCCGGACCTGTTCCAGGCGGAAGCTGGCGGCAAGAAGGTCTGGCCGATGATCAACGATCAGGCCTGGCTCGAATCCACTTTCATCCCGACAGTGCAGAAGCGCGGCGCCGCGATCATCGAAGCCCGCGGCCTGTCTTCGGCGGCCAGCGCGGCCAACGCGGCCATCGACCACGTGCGCGGCTGGTCGCTTGGCACCCGCGACGGCGACTGGGTCTCGATGGGCATACCCTCGGATGGCAGCTACGGCATCCCCGAGGGCGTGCTCTACGGCTACCCGGTCACCTGCAAGGGCGGCAAGTGCGAAATCGTCAAGGGCATCGAGATCAGCGATTTCAGCCGCAAGCGCATGGATGCGACGCTAAAGGAGCTGCATGAGGAGCGGGATGGCGTAAAGCATCTTCTGGGTTAGGATTTTTGTGTCTTCCGGCAAAGCGTTTCGAAAAGCAGTATCTGAAGAGAAACCTCTTCAAGTCATCGGCGCGATCTGCGCCTATCACGCGCTGATCGCCAAACGCAGCGGCTACAAGGCAATCTACCTTTCGGGCGGCGGCGTTGCTGCCGGCTCGCTCGGGATGCCGGACCTCGGCATCTCCAATCTGGACGATGTCCTGACCGACGTGCGCCGCATCACAGACGTGTGCGACCTGCCTCTGCTGGTGGACGTCGACACGGGCTTCGGCTCGAGCGCCTTCAACGTCTCGCGCACCACCCGCTCGCTCATCAAGGCGGGCGCCGGCGCGATGCACATGGAGGACCAGGTCGGCGCCAAGCGCTGCGGCCACCGTCCCAACAAGGAACTCGTTTCCATGGCAGAAATGTGCGACCGGATCAAGGCCGCGGTGGACGGCCGCACCGATCCTTCCTTCGTCATCATGGCGCGGACCGACGCGCTTGCGAACGAGGGATTTGATCTTGCTTTGGAAAGAATTCAAAAATATGTCGAAGCAGGCGCCGACATGGTGTTTCCCGAGGCAGTCACTGACTTGGGGATGTACAGGAAAATCACCGACGCCGTGAAGGTGCCGGTGCTGGCCAACATCACCGAATTCGGCAAGACGCCGCTGTTCACCGTGGACGAACTGCGCTCTGCCGGCGTGTCCATCGTCCTCTACCCGCTGTCCGCGTTCCGCGCGATGAACCAGGCGGCCGCCAATGTTTACAAGGCGATCAGAAAACACGGCACACAGCAAAATGTGCTCGGAACGATGCAAACCCGTGACGAACTGTACGACTACCTCAACTATCATTCCTACGAGAGGAAACTCGATGAGCTCTTCACCAGAGAACGCTCCTAAAGCGAAGAAATCGGTCGCTCTGTCCGGCGTTCTGGCCGGCAATACGGCGCTGTGCACCGTCGGGCGCACCGGCAACGACCTGCACTACCGCGGCTACGACATCCTGGATTTCGCCGACCAGGCCGAGTTCGAGGAAATTGCATACCTGCTGGTGCACGAGAAGTTGCCAAACAAGGCGGAACTGGCGGCGTACAAGAAGAAATTACAGGGTTTACGTTCTTTACCCAAAGAACTAAAGGCCACCCTGGAACAACTTCCCAAAACATCCCATCCCATGGACGTGCTGCGCACCGGCTGCTCGGTGCTGGGCACGCTCGAGCCGGAAAAGGAGTCGCACCCCATCGAGGGCGCGCGCAATATCGCCGACCGGCTGATGGCGAGCTTCGGTTCGATGCTCCTTTATTGGTTTCATTTCCAGAATTCAGGAAAAAGAATCGACACGCAGACCGACGACGATTCAATTGGGGGCCATTATTTAAGGCTTTTACATGGGAAAGCACCCAGTAACCGGTGGGTGCGCGCCATGGACACCTCACTCATCCTCTATGCCGAGCACGAATTCAACGCCAGCACCTTCACCTGCCGCGTCATCGCCGGCACCGGCTCGGACATGTATTCGGCGGTCACGGGGGGCATCGGCGCGCTGCGCGGCCCCAAGCACGGCGGCGCCAACGAGGTATCCGACGAGATCCAGAAGCGCTACAAGTCGGCCGACGAGGCCGAAGCCGACATCCGCCGGCGCATGGCGGCGAAGGAGATCGTCATCGGCTTCGGCCATCCGGTCTACACCACCGGCGACCCGCGCAACAAGGTGATCAAGGCGGTCGCCGAGCAGTTGTCGAAGGAAGCGCAAGACATGACGCAGCAACAGATCGCCGAGCGCATCGAGTCGGTGATGTGGACCGAAAAGAAGATGTTCGCCAACCTCGACTGGTTCAGCGCCGTCTCCTACAGCAAGATGGGGGTGCCGACGCTGCATTTCACGCCGCTGTTCGTGATCGCGCGCACCAGCGGCTGGGCGGCGCACGTCATCGAGCAGCGCATCGACGGCAAGATCATCCGCCCGGGGGCCAACTACACCGGCCCGGAGAACCGCAAATGGGTACCGCTAAACAACAGGGGTTGAGAAGCATGGCGATGTACGAATCCGAGCACACCAAGTTCATCCGCGAATACCTCGAGCAGCATCCCGAAGAGCTCGAGTCGCAGAAAAAAGGGCGCGCGGTGTGGTGGGACCACGCCGGCGCCGAGCGCACCCCGCCCGATCCGGTGCTCCCCTCGCCCAAGGCGGGCGGCAACGAATATCTTTTCAAACCGCTTTCGGAAAAAGAACAGGACAAGAAATAGTGTCTGCGCACATCTCCAACGTCCGGCCGAAACCCGACAAGGTTCTGGCATTGATTGCTGACTATGTAAAAGATTTCCAGATAAAAAGCGAAGACGCCTACACGACGGCCCGCTACTGCCTGATCGACACTCTGGGCTGCGGCTTCGAGGCGCTCGAATACCCGGCCTGCACCAAGCTGTTGGGGCCGCTCGTCAAGGGAACTGCCGTGCCGAACGGCGCGCGGGTGCCGGGCACCCGGTTCCAGCTCGATCCGGTGCAGGCGGCGTTCAACATCGGCGCCATGATCCGCTGGCTCGATTTCAACGACACCTGGCTGGCCGCCGAATGGGGGCACCCCTCCGATAATTTGGGGGGAATTTTGGCTATTGCTGATTTTTTGAGTCGTAATGGTAAAAAATTAGTCGTACGCGATGTCCTCACCGCAATGATCAAGGCGCACGAAATCCAGGGCGTGCTGGCGCTGGAGAACAGCTTCAACCGCGTCGGCCTCGACCACGTGGTGCTGGTGAAGGTGGCGTCGACCGCGGTGGTTTCTCAATTGCTGGGTTTGGATAAAGAAGAAATCATGAATGCGGTCTCGCAAGCGTGGGTCGACGGGCAAAGCCTGCGCACCTACCGCCACGCACCCAACACCGGCTCGCGCAAGAGCTGGGCCGCGGGCGATGCGACCTCGCGCGCCGTGCGCCTCGCGCTCATCACCCAGACCGGCGAAATGGGCTATCCGTCGGCGCTCACCGCCAAGGGCTGGGGTTTCTACGACGTGCTGTTCAAGGGCAAGCCGTTCAAATTCCAGCGTCCCTTCGGCAGCTACGTGATGGAGAACGTGCTGTTCAAGATTTCATTCCCGGCCGAATTCCACTCGCAGACGGCGGTGGAATGCGCGATGACGATTCATGAAAAACTGAAAAAGTCCGGCAAAACCGCGGCAGACATAAAAAAAATAAAAATCCGCACCCATGAGGCGGCGCTCCGCATCATCGACAAGAACGGCCCGCTCAGCAATCCGGCCGACCGCGACCACTGCATCCAGTACATGGTTGCGGTACCGCTCCTCTTCGGCCGCCTGACCGCGGGGGACTATGAAGATGGTGTTGCTTCAGATGTCAGAATTGATCAATTAAGAAATAAAATCGTGTGTATCGAAGACAAGCGATTCACGCGCGATTACCACGCGCCGGACAAGCGCTCGATTGCCAACGCGCTGACCGTCGAGTTCAATGACGGCAGCAAACTGGACGAGGTCGTCTGCGAATACCCGATCGGCCACCAGCGCCGCCGCACGGAAGGCATGCCGTTGCTGGTGGAGAAATTCAAAACCAACCTCGCGCGCCGCTTCCCTGCGAAGCAGCAGAAGGCCATACTCGACCTGTGCCTGGATCCCGCCAAACTGGAGAAGACCCCGGTGAACGAATTCGTCGACCTCATGGTGATATGAAAGCTGATCTCGAGAGACGCATCGCCGATCTGAACGCCGAGATTCGGCATTACCCGACACCCATCGCGCGCTGCGACGAGCAGTTGAGCGGATTGATCGAGGAGCGGGCAAGGCTATTGCAGCAGATAAAAGAATTTCAGGAAAAAACCGACGGAGGCTCGAATGCCGCATAACCTGCACGACACGCTGCAACCCCTCAAGGGCGGGAAGTTCTACTCCCTGCCGCAACTCGGCAAGGCGCTGAATGTGAAAATCGAGCGGCTGCCGCTCTCCATCCGCATCGTTCTGGAATCGGTGCTGCGCAACTGCGACGGCAAGAAAGTCACCGAGGAGCACGTCCGGCAGCTGGCCAATTGGAAGCCGAAAGCGACGCGCACCGACGAAATTCCATTCGTCCTGGCGAGGATCGTGCTGCAGGACTTCACCGGCGTGCCCCTGCTCTGCGATTTGGCCGCGATGCGCAACGTGGCGCAAAAGATGGGCAAGGATCCCAAGGTGATCGAGCCGCTGGTGCCGGTGGACCTGGTGGTGGATCACTCCGTGCAGATCGACCATTACGGCAGCAAGAACGCGCTCGACCTGAACATGAAGCTGGAATTCAAGCGCAATGAAGAGCGCTACCAGTTCATGAAATGGGGTATGCAGGCCTTCGATACCTTCAAGGTCGTGCCCCCGGGCATCGGCATCGTGCACCAGGTGAACCTTGAGTACCTCGCGCGCGGCGTGCACCATAAGAATGGCATCTACTATCCCGACACGCTGGTCGGCACCGACAGCCACACCACGATGATCAACGGCATCGGCGTGGTCGGCTGGGGCGTGGGCGGCATCGAGGCCGAGGCCGGGATGCTTGGGCAACCGATGTATTTCCTGACCCCCGACGTGGTCGGGGTCAATCTCAAAGGCAAGCTGCATCCGGCCTGCACGGCAACCGATCTCGTCCTCACCGTCACCGAAATGCTGCGCAAGGCCAAGGTGGTCGGCAAGTTCGTGGAATTCTTCGGCGACGGCTGCGCCTCGCTCTCCGTCACGGATCGCGCCACCATCGCCAACATGGCGCCCGAGTACGGCGCGACCATGGGATTTTTCCCGATGGACGACAAAACCATCGCCTACTTCAAGGGCACCGGCAGGACCGAAGCCGAAATCAGCGCCTTCGAGGCCTACTACAAGGCGCAGCAGATGTACGGCGTGCCCAAGGCGGGCTCGATTGACTACAGCCAGGACCTGGAAATGGATCTTTCCAGCGTGATGCCTTCGCTCGCCGGCCCGAAGCGCCCGCAGGACCGCATCAACCTGGACGACGTGAAGAAGACTTTCACAAACCTGTTTTCCGCGCCCGTGAAGGACAACGGCTTTGCCAAGAAACCCGAAGAATTGCAAAAACCCTACCGGACCTATGACGGACTCGATATCCGCAACGGCGACGTGCTGATCGCGGCGATTACCTCCTGCACCAACACTTCCAACCCCGGCGTGCTGCTGGCCGCAGGGCTGCTGGCGAAGAAGGCGGTCGAACTGGGCTTGACGGTGAAGCCGCACATCAAGACTTCGCTTGCGCCGGGTTCGCGCGTGGTCACCGAGTACCTGACCAAGGCGGGCCTGCTGCCTTACCTGGAGAAGCTCGGCTTCTACCTCGCCGGCTACGGCTGCACCACCTGCATCGGCAACTCCGGCCCGCTCGCGCAGCCGATCGAGGAAAGCATCGTCAAAAACGAGCTGGTCTGCGCCGCGGTGCTCTCCGGCAACCGAAATTTCGAAGCGCGCATCCATTCGAACATCCGCGCCAACTTCCTCGCCTCGCCGCCGCTGGTGGTGGCGTACGCGATCGCCGGAACCGTTTTAAAGGACTTCAGAAGTGAACCCATTGGAAAATCAAAGGATGGCCAGGATGTCTACATCGGCCACATCTGGCCGACGTCGGACGAAATCAACGCACTGATGAAACTGGCGATGGACGCGCCCACCTTCCGCAGGCTGTACAGCGACCTCGCCAACGCGAGCCCGATGTTCAAGAAAATTTCGGCGCCCTCCGGACAGGTCTACAGCTGGCCCAAGTCGAGCTACATCGCCGAGCCGCCGTTCTTCAAGGACTTCAGCATGCAGCCCGGGCGCCCCGGCAACATCTCCGGCGCCAAGGTGCTCGGCGTGTTCGGCGACTCGGTCACCACCGACCACATCAGCCCGGCGGGCCCGATCAAGCCAACCTCGCCAGCCGGCTTCTACCTGCAGGAGAACGACATCGCGGTGGCCGATTTCAACAGCTACGGCGCGCGCCGCGGCAACCACGACGTGATGATACGGGGGACATTTGCCAACGTGCGCATCAAGAACCTGATGCTTCCCGGAACTGAGGGTGGGGTTACTTTGTATAAAAATGAAAAATTACCCATTTATGACGCCGCCATGCGCTACATCGCCGACGGCACGCCGACGGTGATCTTTGGTGGCGAGGAATACGGTACCGGCTCGTCGCGCGACTGGGCCGCCAAGGGCACGCAGCTGCTCGGTGTCAGGGCGGTGATCACGCGCAGCTTCGAGCGCATCCACCGCTCCAACCTGGTCGGCATGGGCGTGCTGCCGCTGCAGTTCCTGGGCGCCGACAGCGTCGTCTCGCTCGGCATCACCGGCGACGAGGAAATCTCGATTTCCGGATTGGACGACATCCATCCGCAGCAGGAATTGGCCCTTGAAATAAAGAGAAAAGACGGCACAAAACGGCAGATCAAGGTCAAGTCGCGCATCGATACGTCGATCGAAGTGGGCTACTACAAGCACGGCGGCATCCTGCCCTACGTGCTGCGCGAGCTGATCTCCAAGGCCGGGCCTGCGAAGGTGAAAGCGGCGTAGCACGCAGCTGCGCCACGGTACGGCTCACGCCCCAGCGCGTGCCCATCTCGCCCCAGTGCAGCACGGCTCCGAATGGCGGGAGGTGGATCTCGGCGGCAGCGCCTGCGTCACGATTCCCGCAGCTTCTCCAACAGGCGCCGGTCGCGCTTGGTGGGCCGGCCTTTCAGGCGCGACGCCGGCTCGGCGCCCCAGCGGCGCAAGTCCATGAGTTGCTGGCGTTCGGCCAGGCCAGCCGGCGTTTCTTCGTAGAGTTTCGTCGCTTCCTGCGCGGGCCCGCGCCGCTCGGCGAGGCCGCGAACCATGACCTGCCATTCGATTTCTTCGATCCGGACGGCGAGAGCGTCCCCCGCCTTCACCACGTGCGCCGGCTTGATGCGCTCCCCGTTCAGCTTCACGCGGCCGCCGGCGACGGCCAACTGAGCCAGACCGCGCGTCTTGAAGAAGCGCGCCGCCCAGAGCCATTTATCGAGCCGCATTGCGGCGGATCAGGCTTTTGCCAGCGTTCCGATGGGACAGGACACCCCGGTGCCACCGAGCCCGCAGTAACCGTTCGGGTTCTTGCCGAGGTACTGCTGGTGGTAGTCCTCGGCATAGTAGAACTCCGGGGCCGGCCTGATCTCGGTCGATATTTTTGCGAAACCTTTTTTTCCGAGTTCCTTTTCGAACATTTCCTTTGAAAGCAGCGCCGCTTGCAACTGATCTTCCCCATACGCGTAAATCGCCGATCGATACTGCGTCCCGGAATCATTGCCCTGGCGCATGCCCTGCGTCGGATCGTGGCCTTCCCAGAACGCCTTGAGCAGCGCCTCGTAGCTCACCTTCTTCGGATCGAACACCACCAGCACGGCTTCGGTATGGTTGGTGAATCCGGAGCACACTTCCTCGTAGCTCGGATTCGTCGTCTCGCCGCCGGCGTAGCCGACGGCGGTGCTGTAGACGCCGGGGATGCTCCAGAACAGCTTCTCCGCGCCCCAGAAGCAGCCCAGGCCGAACACCGCCTGCTCCATGCCTTGCGGAAACGGCGCTTCGATCGCGTTGCCGTTGATGAAATGGCGCTCCGGCACCCGTACTTTCTCAGCGCGGCCGGGCAACGTGCCATCGGCGGGCAGCAGCGACTTCATTTTCTTCATGAACGCGAACATGGGGAGGCTCCTGAACGGGTTGGCACTGCACCGAACGCTAGAATAGCACCATGAAAATATGCATTTACGGCGCCGGCGCGATCGGCGGCCTGATCGCCGGCCGGCTCGCGCTGGCCGGCCACGAGGTGTCAGTCGTCGCCCGGGGCGCCCACCTTACCGCGATCCGGGAGAAAGGGCTGCGCATCCTTTCCGGTGAAAAAGAAACGTCCGCAAAAATAAAGTCTGACAGCAATCCCGCCACGCTTGGACCGCAGGATTGCGTGATCGTTGCGGTAAAAGCGCAGAACCTGCCAGAGGTGGCCGCCGCGATCGGGCCGCTGGTCGGGCCGGACACGTCCATCGTGACCGCAATGAACGGCGTGCCCTGGTGGTTCTTCGATCGCCTGGCCTTCGGCGACGGCAAGCTGCGCCTCGAGAGCCTCGACCCGGGCGGCGCACTATCGCGCGCCATGCCCACCAGCCGCATCGTCGGCTGCGTGGTCCATCTCGCCGCCTCCACGCCGGAGCCCGGCGTCATCCGCCACAGCATGGGCGAGCGCCTGATCCTCGGCGAGCCGGGCGGCAAGAACACCGCGCGCACGCATGCGATCGTGGCGGCACTGCGCGAGGCGAAATTCGAAGCGGCGGCGACCGCGTTCATCGAGAAGGAATTCTGGGTGAAGCTGCTGGGCAACATCAGCTTCAATCCGGTGGCGGCCTTGACGCTCGCCACTGCAAACCGGCTGATCGCCGACGAGTACGTGAAGGCCTACATGGTATCGATCATGCACGAGTGCCTCGCCATCGGGCGTGCGGTGGGCGTGGACGCGGATATCGACCCCAAGGCACGCATGGACATGGCGCGCAAACTCGGCGCCTTCAAGCCCTCGACGCTGCAGGACCTCGAGGCCGGCAAGCGCCTGGAAATAGACGGCCTTCTCATCGGCACCCTCGAAATCGCCCGCAAGGCCGGCGTCGCCGCGCCGTTCACCGAAAGCCTCGCCGGCCTCGCGCGCCTGCGCGCGGAATCGACGGGGCAGTACAGGTAAATGTCCCGCAAGCATCGGCTTTGCGTCGCGCCGATGATGGACTGGACGGATTTCATAGCATGCGATCGCAGTGTGGTACACCGTGGTACACCGTGGTACACCCCGACCTCAAAGACGCACGCGAGGCCCAAGAGATGGGCGGTGCGCGCTTCACCGCCTTCGGCTGCCAGCGACCGAGATGCATCAAAATCACTCGCATTACCAAAGGGTCCTCGATCAGCGCGATAAAAGGGCTTTGTGAAAGGCAAGGCCAGGGTGGCGGGGACGGCGGCGCTCAACGCTCCCGGAGGATTTCCGCGAGGAAGGAATCCCCGTATTCCTCGAGCTTCTTCTGCCCCACTCCGTGTACGTCGAGGAACGCGTCGCGCGTCCGCGGCTTCCGGGCGGCCATATCCTGCAGCGCCCGGTCGCTGAAGACCACGAACGCCGGCACTTTGCGCTCGTCCGCCAGCTTTTTCCGCAGCGTGCGCAGCCGCTCGAACAGCCCCGCGTCCGGGATCGCCTCGGCCGGCTCCGGACGCTTTATCGTCCGGTCCTTCTTTCCCGGTGCCCCGGCAGCCGGGCGCGCGTCCCCGACGATGTCGCGCTTGAGGCAGCTCCCACAGGACTCGCCGCAGGCCGCGATGACTTCCGCGAAATGGCGGGCGAGACGGCGCCAGAGGCAGGCGGGGCCGTCGGCGAGATCGAACATGCGGCGCACGGCGCGGCGCTGCTGGCCGGCGACCTCGGGGTCCTGGACCTCGGAGTTCTCGAGGAGGCGGTCGAGCGACATGACGTCGGCCCACGAGTAGAAGAGCACGCAGTCGGCGGGAGCGCCGTCGCGCCCGGCGCGGCCGATCTCCTGGTAGTACCCCTCGATCGAGCGCGGCATGTCGCGGTGGAGGACGAAGCGGACGTTGGATTTGTCGATCCCCATGCCGAAGGCGATCGTCGCGCAGACGACGTCGAGGTCGTCCCGGCTGAACTTGTCCTGGGTCATCGCGCGCTGCTCCGGCGTCATCCCCGCGTGGTACGCCGCCGCACGCACGCCCTTCCCTTCGAGGAACTCCGCCGTCGACTCGGCCGCCTTGCGCGACAGGCAGTAGACGATCCCGGACTCGCCGCGGCGCGCGCCCACGAGGCGGAGGATCATGTCGCGCACGCCGTCGCCCTTTCCTTTCTTCACGGCGAACAGGCGCAGATTGGGGCGGAAGAACGAACCGCGGACCTCGAGCGGATCCCGCAGCGCGAGCTGCTCGATGATGTCGTTCTTTACGCGCGGCGTCGCGGTGGCGGTCAGGGCGAGGACCGGGATTCCCTTGAAGCGCTGTTTCAGGCCGGCGAGGTTGCGGTAGGACGGGCGGAAGTCGTGTCCCCATTCGCTGATGCAGTGCGCCTCGTCGACCGCGACCAGTTTCAGGCCGAGCGCGTCCAGCAGCCGCCCGACCGCTGCATCGATTCCCTCCGGCGCGGCGTAGAGCATCTCGAACTCGCCCGAGCGCAGCCGCGCCGCGCGCCGCGACCGCTCCGCCGGGTCGAGCGACGAGTTCAGGAACGTCGCGCGGATCCCGACTTCGCCCATCGCGTCAACCTGGTCCTTCATGAGCGAAATCAGCGGCGACACGACCAGCGTCACCCCGCCCAGCAGCCGCGCCGGGATCTGGTAGGTCACCGACTTTCCGGCCCCCGTCGGCATCACGCCGAGGCAATCCCGCCCCGCCATCACCGCCCGGATGATCTCCAGCTGCCCTGCCCGGAACGTCGGATAGCCGAACACTTCTTTCAGCGCCGCCAGCGCGCGGCCGTCACAGGCGCCGGCCCGAGCCTGATTCGCGCGCTCTCCGGCCTGGCGCAGAAGCTGAAGGGTCTCCTGCGTGAAAAGCAACGGCGCCTCGCGATAGCGCGACCGGAGCAACTCCAACCTCGACTCGACCGCAGCCTCAGGAAGCGCGGCCAACGATCGAGCTTCGGCAAGCACTTCGTCCGGCGTGCTGTATTTCACCTCGGGCATTTCCTGATATTAATAAACATTAGACTCTTGTGTTTAAATGCACTAAACTCTTGCAACCATAAACATCTAACTCTTGTGCCTCTTCCACACGAACGGCTGGCGTCTGCGCTAAGTGCCCTGAAGCACCTCCAAGCAGGGGGACTCCAGGCCATCCCAGGGCCAAAGCTTTCACGAACGGACCGTGAGGCTCTGCTACGCGCCGGATTCCTCAAAGCGGTAATACGCGGCTGGTACATCCCCCGCCGTCCGGACGAGGCCAATGGGGATAGCACAGCCTGGTATGCCAGCATGCGGGAGTTTGTCGCCGGCTACGCTCAAGAGCGGTTCGGCAATCGCTGGCACGTCAACCCGGAGCAGTCAGTGTTACTAAGCTCCGGCGAACGAACCATTCCAAAGCAAGTTCAGCTCTGGGCAACCGAGGGCACGAACCAGACCGTGGAGCTGCTCCACGGCTGCTCGCTCTTCATTTACAAGGCCGCGAAGTTGCTGCCCTCTTCACCGCTCCAGGACTGCGGCGGGCTTTGTCTTGTCGAGCTCCCGGCGGCTCTCGTAGCAGCGAGCCCAACGCTCTTCGCACAACACCCCCTGGCAGCTCAAGTTGCTCTCGGGTCGTTGCCGGACGTTTCCGACGTGCTTCGGATACTGCTCGATGGTCCTCATCCGGCCGTGGCCGGACGCCTTGCCGCCGGCTTCCGAGCCATTGGGCGACAGGCACTAGCCGATGAAATCGTTGGCGCCATGCGCAGCGCTGGCCACGCCATCAATGAAGTAAATCCTTTCGAGAAGCCCCTTCCTGCTCTCCTGCCAGGCGGGCGATCCGAATCCCCCTACGTGCAGCGGCTGCGCTTGATGTGGGCAGAAATGAGGGATCGGGTACTTGCGGCGTTCCCGCCGGCGCCAGCCGTTCCAAACGATATCGAGGCCCTCCTGAAGGATATCGAGGCTCGTTACGTGACGGACGCTTATCACTCGCTATCAATGGAAGGCTATCGCGTTACGGCAACGCTCATCGAAAAAGTCCGCGACGGAATCTGGAATCCGGATGGGAACGAAAAAGACCGCGCTACCCGCGATGCCATGGCTGCACGCGGATATTTCGAGACTCACACTCTGGTCAAGGAGAACCTCGTCCGAGTCGTAAAAAGCGAAAATCCCGGTGCCGTATTCCGGCAGGCGCTGCCCCGGTGGTACCAGGCGCTCTTCAGTCCAAGCGTACAAGCCGGCATCCTCAAAGCGTCCGACCTCGCGGGCTATCGCAACGACCAGATATTTATTCGCGGCGCCCTGCATGTTGCGCTTTCCAAGGAGGCAGTTCGAGATTGCATGCCCATTCTTTTCGAACTTCTCGAAACGGAGACGGAGCCACAAGTGCGCGCCGTGCTAGGCCATTTTCTCTTCGTCTATATCCATCCGTACATGGATGGCAACGGCCGCCTCGCACGGTTTGCAATGAACCTCATGCTCGCCACGGCAGGCTACGTTTGGACGGTCATCCCGGTCGAGAGAAGCAACGACTACATGAGTGCGCTCGAGCAGGCGAGCTCCTATTCAAACATCGAGCCTTTTGCTTCCTTTATCGCAGAGCTCGCTCAGGCGCAGGCGAAGGAACCCCTTCCGCGACCGCGCTGACCTGGAGCTCCACACACCCTGGATTGACCATGGCAAGGACGTACTTTAGCGATCGAATTGCGGGATGACTCCGGATGTGGTGTCAGCGTGTCGATGCGCATGAGTCCACAGATGACCCACGACGATCGCATCGCCGCTCTCGAGACAGAGTGCGCCAAGCTCCGAGCCGTTTGTGCCGGCCGGCTGCGCCGCGCCCATGCCGGCAAACATGAGACCCGGATCTACGACTACGTCGATGTCGGCGTCCCGGCGCTCGCGCGCATGTTCATCGTCGATGGTGAGGGTGGTGCGCATGCCCGGGAATCGTAGATGCCATGAAAATCGATGTCAAGACACTGACACGTGCGCGAGAATGCTCAAACAGATCGAGCTGACCGGAATCCGCAAGATCGCTCATCGGGTCAAACCCCGCCTCAGAGATGCTCCTCGGTGCGCAGCGAAAGTTCCACCATGCGTTCCAGCAGCTGGTCCGCGGGCAGGCCGACGAAGTTGCGCAACACGAGTTCCTTGGCATAGAGGCGCACCAGATAGCGCAGTTTCAACGACTTGTTGCGCGACGCGTAGACGAAATCGCGGTGCCTGTTATTGATCACGATGACGTTGCGCACCGCATCGAACCTCGAGCGCCGGGATTTACCCGGGGAGCGCTCGAAGGTGTAGCCCGGCAGGCCCTGCGACGGCACCGTGGTGGCGCCGATCTGCGCGAGCAGTTCGTGCGTCACCGTGATCAGCGCCTCGGCCTCGCAGACGACGCCGCGCTGACTGACGCAAACCTTGAGCCGTGTCAGTCCGGGTTCCTCGGGCGCGAGAAGCGTCACTGCCTGATCGCGCGGTCCCTCCAGCGCGCCTGCGCCTTCCGCGATTTGCCAGCGGATTTCGAGGTCCTGCTCCACTCGGCGCATCGAGCGATCGCGCGGCAGCGCCCTGGCATGAATGTCGAACCAGTCATACTCCTCGACAGGCAACGCGAGCAACGCCTCCCGGAACGCGCGCTGGATTGCGCGCAGCAGTCCCCTGCTCGCCTGCTCGTCCTCGGCGCGGCGCTGGTCTTCGATGACCTCGATCAGCTTGTGTTCCAGCGGCCGTAGTCCCTCACATAACGTGGCGTAGGCAGCGTCCTGCACCAGCCCGGTACGTGTGCCCGGCGTGAGGTTGACGAACGGCGCGTCAATGTGGCCCTGCAGGTAACGCATCGACCGCGGCGGATGCGCGAAGGCCTCCAGCGACGCGAGATCCTCGATGACGCGCGTCCCGTGCCTGAACAACGCCACACGGTTTGAATCGGACGGTTCGTTCAGGTAGATTTCCGCGTACAGATCGCCGAGCGCGGTGCGGACAAGCGGCAGCTGATGCAGCAGGCGGCCTTCGTACTGGCGCGGTTCGACGGCGTACTGTTTGCGCGCAAGTTTGTCGATCACGCTGATGCGCACACCCGACTGCCCGATGCGGTCGCACAACTCTGCGGCAAGATACCACTGGATCTTCTCGCCCGATAGCGCGCGAATGCCGTCGAGCAGCGGGGCACGCCGTCGCCGTCGTCGCGGATCGCGAGAAAATGCCGGCCGTGCTCGCGACCGCGCGTGATCGTAACGGTACGCGCGTTCGCGTCGATGCTGTTTTCGACCAGTTCGGCGATCGCCTTGAGCGGATTGCTCTGCGACAGCGCGATGATAGTGATCGCGTTCCAGTCGTCGCCGATCCTGAGCCTGCCGCGCGCAGTCGCCGGTTTTCCCGGTTTCAGTTTCCGGTCCAAGTCCGCCACGCCTATGTTCCCGTCATCACAGCTCGGCGACAAAACGCTGCCACGCCAAAGCGCGGACTCCCGGCGCGACCGCCTGCGTCGAAGTGCCCGCGTCGGGCGATTGATGAACGAGCAGCATCTCGACGCCAGCCCCGCCGCGCTTTCCTTTCATCGCCGCCCCAAGCTGACGCAACGCCGCAGCCATCGCCGGCGTGACGCTGCGGCTGGCCTTGCACTCAACCAGGACCATCGACCCGCCACGCCGCGGCATCAGGAAATCCACTTCCAGGCCCTGCTGGTCGCGGAAATAGTAGAGTTCGCGGCGCCCGCCGGCGTTGGCCTGCGCCTTGACGATCTCCGACGCGATGAACCCCTCGAAGAGCGTACCCAGAAACGGCGACTTTGCCAGCTCGGCCGCGGTGTCGATTCCGAGCAGATGGCAAGCGAGGCCGGAGTCTGCCAGATACACCTTCGGTGACTTGATCAGACGCTTGCCCAGGTTTTCGAAGAACGGCGGCACGATCAGGATCTGGGCGGTGGTTTCGAGCACGCTGAGCCACTGCGCGATCGTCGGCACGCTGACGCCGAGCGGCGCCGCCAGATCGGTCTTGTTCAGTACCTGTCCGTGACGGCTGGCGAGCAGCGCCAGAAATCGCCGGAAGGTCGCGAGATCCTTTACCGCAGTGACCGCCCGGACATCGCGTTCCAGGTATGTTTGCAGGTAGGAACTGAACCAGAGCCGCGCCCCGCCCGGTCGCGCGAGCGCCTCGGGATAACCGCCGCGAAGCAGAGACACCTTGGGTGTTTCGCGCGTCGAGAGCGGCAGGAGCTGCAATACAGCGGCGCGGCCGGCCATCGACTCCGTGACCCCCTGCATGAGCGGTGCTTCCTGAGATCCGGTCAACAGCCACTGGCCAACCCGACGCGGCTGGCGGTCGATGCGCGAACGAACCAGCGCGAACACCTCCGGTACGTTCTGTACTTCGTCGAGGATCGCCGGCGTATTCACGGCGTCGAGGAATCCCTGCGGATCGGCGCGCAGCCGCGCCACCAGATCGGGATCTTCGAGCAGAAAATAGCTTGCTTCAGGGAACAGACGGCGCAGAAGATACGTCTTGCCGGCGCGACGCGGCCCCGTCAGCACCACCGCCGGAAAATTGCGCACGGCTGGTGTCAACGATTTTTCCAGTTCCCGTCGGACGTAGCGCATCAATGAGTATTTTAAAGTGGCGCTTTAGCTTTATCAAGCTCCGACCAAATGCCGCGGGCCGTCGCGTGAAAATCGCCCCCACTGCGGATGTGGCGATCCCGCCGGGGTGTGGAGGGACTTTCGCTGGATATCGGCCGGTCCGGAAGCCCGGCCAACGAGTGACCGAGGGTACCCGCAGCCGACCACGCCGAGGTACCATGTCGAAGTTGTGACACAACCAGGCGGGAGAAAAACTTGAGCGAATCGATCAGCCTGACCAGAAGCGCGCAATCGCGCTTGGCGCGTCTGGCGCAGGATGCCGATTGCAGCGTTCGCAGGATCCTGCGCGACGTATTGCGTGATGGATTCGACTACACGGAGCACAGGATCAGGGCCGTCAACGAGGGGCTGGCCGACCTCGCGGCCGGCCGCATGATGAGCCTAGACGAGTTGAAGGTTCGCCTGGCGCTCAGGCGCGCCGACCGTGCCCGGACTCGCAGCAAAGCCGCTTAGGTTTTCCACGCGTTTCGAGCAGGATCTCGATCGCGTCGGGGCATGGTACCTGAAGACTGCCGATGAGCGGGTTGCTGATGAGGCAATCGAGGAGATCATCGAGCAAGCAGAGAGGATTGCACGCTTGGGCCTCAAGTTCCGACCCGGGATCAGGAATACCCGCGAATGCCCCTTGCGTCGGCATCCGTTCCTGCTGATCTATCGCGTCGAGCCACGTGCCGTGCAAATGCTGCGTGTCATCAATGCGCGCGGCGTTTTCCTCAACCAGCGGGCGAGAAATGCCTGATCCGCACGCCGACGCTGCGAACCATCGATGCATAGATTTAAATTCGGTGTACTTGGTGCACTTTAGGCCGAAGTTCCCGGTGTTTTAGGCCGATTTAGGAGGCGAAAGCGTAGAGAAATCCGCGGGTTGGTGGTTTTTGGATGCGTTAATATGTAGCCATGTAATATTCTTTACTTTCCATGAAGTGATGGGTATTATGTGGTCATGCACAT
>CAMDRF010000040.1 GCA_945906765.1 Nitrosovibrio sp. Nv4
TCGGCGGGGGCGGGAAGGAGGGTTTTCTCTTCTCGCGCAGCGAGGCGACACCCTCCTTCGCCTCCGGGCCGGTGAAGCCGAGCATCTCCAGCGCAAGCGACGCGTCGAAGCTCGGCCCTGCCATGCGCAACCAGTTGTTCAGGCTGTATTTGGTCCAGCGCAACGCAGTCTGCGCGCCCCCGGCCAGTTTTCTCGCGACTTCGAGCGCCTTGGCCTGCAGTTCGTCCTCTTCGCAGCACAGCGACACCAGACCGATTCTTTCCGCCTCTTCGCCGGAGACCTGCTCGCACAGCAGCAGGTAGTACTTTGCCTTGGCCATGCCGCAGAGCAACGGCCAGACGATGGCCGCATGATCGCCCGCGGCGACGCCCAGGCGCGTGTGGCCGTCGATGATGCGCGCATTCTTCGCGGCGATCGAAACGTCCGCGAGCAGCCCCGCCACCAGTCCGGCGCCCACCGCCGGCCCGTGCATCGCGGACACCACCATTTTGGAACAATTGATGAGGTTGTAGACGAGGTCGCGCGCTTCGCGCCAGACGCGCGCGCGCGTCTCGAAGTCCTGCGTGATTTTCTCCACCATCGCCAGGTCGCCGCCGGCGGAGAAGCCCTTGCCCGCGCCGCGCAGGATCGCCACCCGCGTTTCCGGATCGCGGTCTATGTCGAGCCAGATCTCGGCCAGTTCCTTGTGCAGGCGCTCGGTGGCCGTGGAGAGCTTGCCGCCCTCCTCGCCCATCACCAGTTCGAGGATGCCGGGCTCGAGCCGGCGGATTTTCAGGTCTTTATATCTGGAGTAGTCCATGGGCCCATTCTACAATCGGGCCATGCGCACACCCGACGAGCGGTTCGCGAACCTGCCCGGATTTCCCTGGGCCCCGAACTACCTCGAATGGCAGGGCTATCGCGTCCATTACCTGGATGTGGGCACGGGCGAAAGGAGTCTGCTTTGCCTGCATGGCGAGCCGACCTGGAGCTACCTCTACCGCAAGATGATCCCGCCGTTCGTCGCCGCGGGCTACCGGGTGATCGCGCCGGATTTCATCGGCTTCGGCCGTTCCGACAAACCCGTGCAAGACGAGGTTTACAGCTTTGATTTTCATCGCAATATGCTTCTGTCCCTGATTGAAAAGCTGAACCTCTCCAATATTGCGTTGGTCGTCCAGGACTGGGGCGGGCTGCTCGGCCTCACCGTGCCGATGGAGATGCCGGAACGCTTCGAGCGCCTGCTCATCATGAACACCGCGCTCGGCACCGGCGACGTGCCGTTGAGCGAGGGCTTCGTCGCCTGGCGCGCCTACGTCAACAAGAACCCCGGCATCGACTGCGGCAAGCTGCTCGGGCGCGCCTGCCCGCAGCTGAGCGCGGCCGAGGCCGCGGCCTATGAGGCGCCCTATCCCGACACCGCGTCCAAGGCCGGCGTGCGGCGCTTCCCGAACCTTGTGCCAGACCGGCCGGATGCGCCCGGCGCGGCGCTTTCGCGGCGCGCGCGCGACTGGTGGCGGAACGCGTGGCAGGGCGAAGCCTTCATGGCGATCGGCGCAAAAGATCCGGTGCTCGGGCCGCCGGTGATGCAGGCGCTGCGCAAGATCATCCGCAATTGTCCAGAGCCCTATATTCATGCCGAGGGCGGGCATTTCCTTCAGGAATGGGGCGACGAGATCGCGGCAGAGGCACTGAAGAAATGGAAATGACGCCAATGGTGACATTCGACGACGTAGCGCGCGCGCACGAGCGCATCCGCGGTCACGCGCACAGGACCCCGGTGCTCACCTCGGCGACGGTGGACGCACTTACCGGCGCGCGGGTCTTTTTCAAACCTGAGAACCTGCAGCGCATGGGCGCGTTCAAATTCCGCGGCGCCTACAACGCGCTATCGCAGCTTTCCCCCGAAGAAAAACGCCGTGGCGTGGTGGCCTTCTCGTCTGGCAACCATGCGCAGGCGGTGGCGCTTGCAGGCAAGCTCCTCCAGGTTGCGGCCGTCATCGTGATGCCGGAGGACGCGCCCAGGGTGAAGCTTGAGGCAACGCGCGGCTACGGCGCCGAAGTTGTTACTTACGGGAAAGAGGAATCGCGCGAAGATGTCGCAAAAAAACTTTCAAGAGAAAAAGGCCTCGCACTCATTCCTCCCTATGACCACCCGCACATCGTCGCCGGCCAGGGTACTGCGGCGAAAGAACTGATCGAAGACGCCGGCCCGCTCGACCTGCTGCTCGTGCCCTGCGGCGGCGGCGGCCTGCTCTCGGGTTGCGCGCTGGCTGCCAAGCACCTGAATCCGGGCTGCCGCGTGATCGGCGTCGAGCCTGCCGCCGGCGACGACGCGACGCGCTCGTTCAGGACCAAAACACTGCAGAGCGTGAAGGACCCCGACACCATCGCCGACGGCGCGCGCACCCCGTCGCTCGGCAAAGTCACCTATCCGCTGGTGATGCGCTACGTGGACGACATGCTCACCGTCACCGACGCCGAGCTGCTGAAATCGATGTTCTTTCTCTGGGAGCGCATGAAGATCGTGGTCGAACCGACCGGCGCGCTGGCCGCCTGCGCCTTGTTCGAAAAGAAGCTGGACGCCAAGGGAAAACGCGTCGGCGTGGTGCTCTCCGGCGGCAACGTGGACGTGAAGGCCATCAGCGCTTTGCGCTGATCCTTCGGCCGCTTTGCTATGATGCGTGCCCCTGACGAACGCTACCTCCGGACTATTCCAAACATGCGCTGCATCGAAATCAGCAAGCCCGGCGGCCCGGAAGTTCTCGTCTCGGCCGAACGCCCCGCCCCTGTACCGAAAGCGCACGAAATCCTCGTCAAGGTCGCGGCCGCGGGCGTCAACCGCCCCGACGTGCTGCAGCGCATGGGAAAGTATCCCGTGCCGCCGGGCGCCTCCGACCTGCCGGGCCTAGAGATCGCCGGCGAGGTTTTTGCTTTGGGTAGTTCAGTAACAAATTTCAAAATAGGCGACAAAGTGTGCGCGCTTACGCACGGCGGCGGCTACGCCGAATATTGCGTGACGCCGGAAGTGCAGGCGCTGCCGATGCCCAGGGGGCTCTCGGCGCTGGAAGCCGCGTCGCTGCCGGAAACCTTCTTCACCGTCTGGTCGAACGTCTACGACCGCGCGCATCTCGCGCCGGGCGAATCGCTGCTGGTGCAGGGCGGCAGCTCGGGCATCGGCGTCACCGCGATCCAGATCGCCGCGGCGATGGGCAACCGCGTCTTCGCCACCGCGGGCAGTGAAGAAAAATGCGCCGCCTGCGTCAAGCTCGGCGCAGAAAAAGCGATCAACTACAAGACCGGCGACTTCGGCGCCGAGATCATGGCCGCCACCGGCGGCAAGGGCGTCAACGTGATCCTCGACATGGTCGGCGGCGACTACGTGCCGCGGGAACTGAAGTGCCTCGCCGAAGAAGGCCGGCTCGTCTTCATTGCCTCGCTGGGTGGCGCGAAAGCAGAGATCGATATCTTTGAAATACAGCGGCGCCGCCTGGTCATCACCGGCTCGACGCTGCGGCCGCGTCCGGTGGAGTTCAAGGGCGCGATCGCGCGCAGCCTCCGGGAAAAAATATGGCCGCTGATCGAAGCCGGCAAAATCAAGCCGGTGATCTACAAGTCCTTCCCCCTCGCGCAGGCCAGCGAAGCGCACAGGCTGATGGAGTCTTCCCAGCACATCGGCAAGATCGTTCTCGTGATCTAAACCGGCACCTACACGCCAAAAATCTTCAGCACGGCGTCCGCAAATCCCTCCAGGGGCGCCTGCCGATGCCCGCTGCCCGCCTTGCGTTCGGCGTCTCCTCGTAGACATAAGTTGCCGCCTGATTGATCAATCGCCCCTTGTTCGCCGGCTCAATACGGATGCCACGGCATCCCTTCATTACCAGCTGCCCCGGGCCGTGAAAAACCAGGAACCTCAACTGCAACGTCAGCCAGCTCTGAAGGCTGCCCAGACGCCAGTGCCGCGTGATGCGTATCGGATTTCTTCGATCCTGCTTCCGCGTTGATCGGCCCGGACTTACCATTGTGCAGGCGTTCGCCGACGCCTCGGTTTCGCTGGCCTGAGTCGCCCGTAAAATAGGCGTTCTTCGCAAAGAGGAACGCCATGTTCAAGGACGGCCTGCTCAAAGGTAAGCGCATCCTGATCACCGGTGGCGGCACCGGCCTGGGCAAGGAGATCGCCACCGGCTACCTGCAACTCGGCGCCGAGGTGTGGATCGCCGGGCGGCGTGGGGCTGTTTTGGATTCCTGCGCCAAAGAACTTACCGACAAGCACGGCGGAACAGTCAGGACCCATGTTGTGGACATCCGCGACGCGCAGGCGGTGGACGCGATGGTGCAGCACATCTGGGACAGGGCCGGCCCGCTGACGGGTCTCGTCAACAACGCTGCCGGCAATTTCATCAGCCCGACCAAGGATCTGACGCCGAACGGCTTCAACGCCATCGCCAACATCGTGTTTCACGGCAGCTTCTACGTGACGCATGCGGTCGGAAAGCGCTGGATCGCCGGCGGACACAAGGGCTCGGTAATCTCGATTCTCGTGACCTGGGTACATACCGGTTCGCCGTACGTCGTGCCCTCGGCAATGTCGAAGGCCGGCCTGCACGTAATGACCAAATCTCTCGCGGTCGAGTGGGGCCGCTACGGCATCCGCCTGAATGCGATCGCGCCGGGACCCTTCCCGACCGAGGGCGCTTCCAAGCGCCTGCGCCCCGGCGGCAGTTTCGAGGATTCGAACGACACCAACCCGATGCGCCGCATCGGACAGATGCCCGAGCTGCAGAATCTCGCCACCTTCCTGATGGCGGACGGCTGTGAATGGCTCACTGGCGAAACCATCGCAGTGGATGGCGCGGGTTACCTAGCCAACGGCGCCGGCTTCACCGGCCTCGACAAGCTGAGTGACGCCGACTGGGAAAAGACGCGCGCGATGATCAAGACGCAAAACGACAAAGACCGCGCGGGCCGCAGCGCGTGACGTCCGAGAAAAAGCTAACGCCACGCCCGGCGGCAACGCTGCTGCTGCTGCGCGAAGCTGATGCCGCGCCGGAAGTGTTCATGCTCCAGCGCACCAGCAAGGCTGCATTCCTGCCCGGCGCGTTCGTGTTCCCCGGCGGCGCGCTCGACCCGGATGATGCGAGCGAGCGCGCGGCGCAACGCGTGCGCGGCCTGGACGACGCGCAGGCCAGCGTGCGCATGGGACT
Organism: Nitrosovibrio sp. Nv4; assembly: GCA_945906765.1. Classification (GTDB taxonomy): domain Bacteria; phylum Pseudomonadota; class Gammaproteobacteria; order Burkholderiales; family SG8-39; genus RBG-16-66-20. The sequence goes on from CAMDRF010000040.1 coordinate 5,184, forward strand.
TCCCTCAGGCGGCCTCGCCTACTGGATAGCCGCCGCGCGCGAGTGCTTCGAGGAATCCGGGATTCTTTTGGTTTTTGATTCAAAAGATCTTCCGATAGATCCCCGGCGCGCCGAGAACCTGGAACCTTTCAGGAATGAATTGAATGCCGGCAGCCTGCAGTTCAGCGAGTTTCTGGAGAAGGAAGATCTGTATATCCACGCGCACGAAATCGCCTACTACAGCCACTGGATCACGGCGCCGGGCCGGCCGCGGCGCTTCAGCACGCGCTTCTTCGTCGCCTGCGCGCCCGAGGGGCAGCATGGCGCGCACGACAGGTCCGAAACCGTGCATAGCGTCTGGATCAGCCCGCGCGAGGCGCTCGAACGCGGCAAGCGCGGCGAGATCGAGCTCATCTTTCCGACTCGCAGCACGCTCTCGGATCTCGCGTCCATCCAGACGCCGCGCGCGGTGCTGGAACATGCGAGGCGCCTGGGCGACATCGAAGTGAATGCCGCCTGCTGGGCGCTCGACCACGAAGGCTCGCAGCGCCTGTTCCGCCGCGCTGATCCGCCGTATTTCGAAATCCACTGGAGCGATCCGGAGGAGAAAGGCGACACCTGCTTCGTCATCCAGCCCGGCATACCGAAACGCCTCGACCGCCACGTGACGCGTCTCACCGCGCCCAATCCCGGCATGATGACCGGGCCGGGCACCAATACCTACCTCGTCGGCGAGTCAGAAATCGCGGTGATCGATCCTGGCCCGGCGCTGGATGCGCATATCGCGAAAATTCTCGAAGCCGGCGCCGGCCGCATCCGCTGGATCTTCACCACCCACACGCACATGGACCATTCACCGGCGTGCGCCGCGCTCAAAGCGGCCACCGGCGCGCGGGTGCTGGGGCGCACTGCACCCGCCGGGACAAACCAGGACCAGGACTATGCGCCGGACCGGATCCTTTCCGATGGCGACCGCATGACCCTGGGGAATCTTCACCTGCGCGCGATCCACACGCCGGGCCACGCCTCCAACCACCTTTGCTACCTGCTGGAAGAGACCAGGATGCTGTTCACGGGCGACCACGTGATGCAGGGTTCCACCGTGGTCATAAATCCGCCGGATGGCGACATGCGCGCCTACCTCGCCTCGCTCGACAAGCTGCTCGCCGAGGACATCGCCATCATCGCGCCGGGGCACGGCTACCTGATCGGCGCCCCGCACAACGAAGTAAAGCGCCTGATAACGCACCGGCTTGCGCGCGAGGCGAAAGTCACGACCGCGCTCGGCCGCCTCGGCGAGGCGACGCTGGAGGAACTTGTGGCCCACGTCTATGACGATGTTTCAGCGAAACTGCATCCGGTCGCGACGCGCTCGCTCAGCGCGCATCTGGACAAACTGGTGGCCGAGGGGCGGGCCCGGCAGGCATCCGGACGCTATATACTATGTACTGAATAGGAGCGCACCATGAGCGTTGAGAAAACCATGAAACTGGTGACCAACCTCGACCGGGCGGCGATCGAGGCCAAGCTCCGCGAAGTCGGCGGCGATGCCGCGGCCGCCGGGCTGACGGACCTCGCCAAGATGTTCATCGGCATCGAGGGCATGCCGGGGCGCAGATCGAGCAGCGCGTCAACAACGCCATCAAGTGGCTGGCCGACAAGCCGCAGCACATGAAAATTGCCGCCACCCTCGACCTCGTCGGGATGAATCTCAAGAACCTGAAGTAGCGGTTTTTTGAAGTACGACTACGACCTTTTCACCATCGGCGGCGGCTCGGGCGGCGTGCGCGCCAGCCGTGTCTCCGCCACGCTCGGCGCGCGCGTCGCGGTGGCCGAGTCGGGCCGCTTCGGCGGCACCTGCGTCAACGTCGGCTGCATCCCCAAGAAGCTTTTTTCCTACGCCGCGCATTTCCGCGACGAACTGAAGGACGCGGCCGACTTTGGCTGGAGCGTCGCCGAGCCGTCGTTCGACTGGCACAAACTGGTCGCCAACAAGGACCGCGAGATCGACCGCCTGAACGGCATTTACGAGCGCCTCCTCGTGAACGCGGGTGTTTCCATTTTTCGAGGGAAAGCTTGTATCCGCGGAAAGAACGAAATTGAAGTAAACGGCAAAACCCTCACCGCCAAACACATTCTCGTCGCCACGGGATCCTGGCCGCAGAAGCCGGATATTCCAGGAGCGCAACTCGCAATCACCTCGAACGAAGCGTTCTCCCTCGACAAGCTGCCCGGGCGCGCGCTGGTCGTCGGCGGCGGCTACATCGCCGTCGAGTTCGCCTCCATCTTCAACGGCCTCGGCGTGAAGACGACGCTCGCCTACCGCGGCGCGCAGCTTTTGCGCGGCTTCGATGCCGAGCTTGGGACCAGGCTTGGAGAGGAAATGGGCAGGAAAGGGGTTTCGGTTTTACTCAAGAAGAACCTCTCGAAAATTGAAAAAGGCCTGAACGTCATATTCCAGGATGGATCGACTGAAAAATTCGATCTCGTCATGTTCGCGACCGGGCGCATTCCCAATACCGCGGAACTCGGCCTCGAAGCCGCTGGCGTGAAGCTGGCCGCCGACGGCGCGATCGCCGTTGATAACTACTCGAAGAGTTCCGTGGATTCGATCCATGCCATCGGCGACGTCACCAACCGACTCAACCTTACGCCCGTCGCCACCGCCGAAGGCATGGCGCTGGCGAAGACCCTGTTCGGCGGCACGCCGACGCCGGTGGACCACGACAACGTGCCCACCGCCGTGTTCGCCAACCCCAACCTCGGCACCGTCGGCCTGTCGGAAGCGAAGGCGCGCGAGCGCTTCGGCAAGGTGGACATCTACAAGACCGCGTTCCGCTCCCTCAAGCACACCATGGGCGCCAGCGAAGAAAAAATCTTCATGAAACTCGTCGTCGATGCCGCCAGCCAGCGCGTCGTCGGCGCGCACATGCTCGGCCCCGACGCAGGCGAAGTGATCCAGGGCATCGCCATCGCGGTGAAGCTCGGCGCCACCAAGGCGCAGTTCGACGCCACCATCGGCATCCATCCGACCGCGGCGGAGGAGTTCGTCACTATGCGGGAGAGGTCTGCTTAGCATCAGTGGCGCGCCGTTCAATCACAAGTTGGGCGGCGAGGCTGCCCGATGCTAGACTGCTCGGGTGAAAAAGCTGCGCATTTACCTTGATACCTCCGTGATTGGCGGATGCTTTGACCCCGAGTTCCGGGTTTGGTCGGAAAGCTTGGTTGAAGATTTCCGCAAGGGTCGATAAATCGCGGTGGTCTCCGACGTTACCGCGGCAGAAGTCGCCCCCGCTCCTGATTTTGTGAAGTCTCTGCATCAGGAATTGCTCAGCCTGCCTACCGAGCTAATCCGCGTCGACGAAGAAACCGTGTCTCTGGTTCAAGGTTACGCGGAGCGCAGCGTTCTGGGACAGAGATTCGTCAACGACATGCTGCACATCGCGTTGGCCACTATCGCGGAGGTCGATGTGCTCGTCAGTTGGAATTTCAAGCACATCGTTCGCCTCGATAAGATTCGCTTGTTTAACGCGGTGAATATCGAACAGAGTTACAAACCACTCACCATTTACTCTCCGCGCGAGGTAATCAGCCATGCCCCGGAAAACTGAGTTTCATTCGGTTGAGTTCTTTCGCAAGGTTCGCGATCGGCAAGCTGGTGTCCTAGCCGGCAAGTCTCCCGCGGAGGTTGTCGCCTTCTTTTCTAAAGCTCAAGCCGAGACGCCCAACAAGGCGCGCCACCGGACGCACCAAAAAGCGGCGCGCCGGTGAGCTTGTTCGATTGGGACACGGGCTTGGGACGGCATCTTCCACATCCGGCCCATCCGAATTCACCCGGGGCGCAACCAATTTTCGACGGCCAGCCCGGAGATGCGGAGGAAGTGTCTGAGGTTGTCGGTGACACACACGGCTTCCATGGAGATTGCTTGCGCGGCAATCAATGGATCGGTGCGCCCGATCTGCTGCCCGGTCTGGCGAAGGAATCGCTGTATCAGAAATGCTCTCCCGGCGGCATCGGCGTCGAACGCCGCTACGCGCATCAGCTTGAGGTACGCCTCGAAAGCGATGCGTTTCGCCCTCGGCTCTCTTGCTCCGGTGATGCCAGTCCAGATTTCAACCGATGTCAGAGCGGATATTGCCAAGGAACCTCGAGGGGCTGACGCAATGCGCCGCCGGATGTTTTCGTGGCCTGGCTCCTCTTTTAGAAGGGACTCGACAATGCAGGTGTCGAGGAGATACCTCACCGCTTGAAGTAGCGGCTACTCGATCTTTGGCCAAACTCCCAGGGACCGGCGGCCTTCATCCGGTCAATCGCGCGCAGCACCGCTTTCCCGTAAGGTGTCGACTTTAAATTCGCCAACGTATCGCGAGGCGGTGTGCTCTTTGCCGTTGGCCGACGTGCTGTAGTAGCTGTCATGGTATTGAGCTCGATGTGATAGCAACATCTTACACCCCGATCCACGCGGCTTGCTCTAGCCGAGCGCCCGGAGGATCAGAGACGCTCCGCTCGCAAGCAGCATCAGCGCGACAGCACGCATCAGCATCTCGCGGGAAATTCGCTTGAACAGGTGGCTTGCCGCCCAGAGGCCGGCAAGGCCGGCGGGAATGATCGCCGCGGCGTAGATCCAGACCTTCAGGTCGAGCAGGATGCCGGTCGCAAAAAAGGCGATCGTACGCAGCGAGATGCTCGTCAGCGTCGCGAAGCCCATCGTGGCGCGATACTGCTCTTTGGCGAGACCCCGGTGCGACAGGTAAATCGCGTACGGCGGGCCGCCGGCGCCGAAGAGGGTGCTGGTGACGCCGCCCGCGAATCCGGCGACGTAGGCCCAGCGCGACGAGACCACGCGGTGCACATCGGGATTGCGCGCCAGGCTGTAGAGCGCGAACAGCAGCACGAACACGCCCAACGCCAGGGTCGCCGCGCCGCGCGGCAGGTTGACGAGCAGCGTGACGCCGGCGACGGTGCCGGCGAGGATGGTCGGCACCATGCGCGTCCATTCGCTCTTCACCGCGTTCTTCGGATTCTCGAAGCCGATGCGGAAGGCATTGGCGAGGTCCATGAGGACGAAGAGCGCCAGGGCGAAGGGCAGCGGCACGAAATGCGTGGCGAACGGCACGGTGACCAGCGCGGCGCCAAAGCCGGTGATGCCGAAGATCACGGAGCCGGCGAACGCGGCGGCCGCCAGCGCGGCGATTTCCACGGGGTCGATCGGCATATCAGCTCCCCTCCAGTGGCAGCGTGAGGAAGAGCTCGTCGGTAGTCCAGCGGTTCATGGCGCGCAGCCGTTCGACATAGCGCGGGAACGGCAGGCCATAGCTCTTCTCGAGCGCCGTCGCGCGCGCGCGCAATACGTTCCAATCCAGCGCCGCCGGCGCGCCTTTCAGGCCGATGACGACGATGTTCGGGTCGCGCAGGGACTGGAACGCGATCACCGCACCGCCGAAGGCGTGCTCGATGCGCCGCAGGTTGCGGTCGAAATCCGGGTCGTCATCCATGAAATTCACCACCAGCACGCCGGGTTCCTCGAGCGCGCACCAGGCGGCATCGAAAAACGCCTGCGACACCATCGCCGCGGGCGTCGCCTCGTCTTCGAAGCCGTCCACCACCAGCAGGTCGCAGCATTCCGGAGCCAGCGCCTCGACGCCGTCGCCGTGCTCCACCAGGAGCCGCGCGTCGTCCGCCGGGAGGTGAAACAGCGCGCGCGCCGTGGCGATCACCCGGTCGTCGTATTCGACGACGTGGGTGCGCAATCCGGCCAGGCGGCGATGGAAGAACTTGGCGAGCGATCCGCCGCCCAGGCCGATCATCAGTGCGCGCCGCGGACGCGGATGGAACAGCAGGAAGGCCATCATGCAACGCGTGTAATCGAGTTCCAGCGCGAACGGATCATCGAGGCGCATCGCGCTCTGGATAGCCTCGCCGCCGACATGCAGGTGGCGCACGCCCCGCTCCTCGCTCACGACAAGGTCGGGCGGGCGGTTCCTGCGCGATGGCCGTGGCGGCATGGCGTCAGGCGGCGGCAGGCGACGGCGGCGTGCGCAGCAGTGCGAAAACTCCCGCGGCGGCGATGAAGGCGAACACCACGGCACCGAGAATCGGCGCGCTGTAGCTGCCGAAGGCGCCGAAGCCGACGAACATCAGGGTGAAGGCGCACAGCACCACCACCCAGCCGTAGGAAGAGCGCAGCAGCACGGGAGGATTCAACCTTTCTTCTTTTTCGCCTTTTTTGGCGCTGCTTGTTCCCCGACCGCCGCGATCACTTCCACTTCCAGCAGCAGGTCGTCATGCACCAGGCGCTCGACGCCGACCAGCGTGCTCGCCGGCATGCGCTTGGCATCGAGGTAGCGGGAGCGGACCTCGCGGTAGTGTTTCACGGCATCGGGGTTCAGCTTCACCATATAGCCGTTGAGCTTGACGACGTCGCTCCAGGTCGCGCCCGCCGCCTTGAGATTTTGCGTCAGGCACTTGAACACCTGCTCGGCCTGGGCGCGCATGTCGCCCTTGCCGATGACCAGGCCGTCGCGGTCGTAGCTCACCTGGCCCGAGACGTAGACTATTTTCGCCGGCCCGGACAGCGTGATGGTGTGGGTAAAGAACGGCGAATGGAATATTTCCTTCGGATTCAGATATTGCTTGCGCATGTTTCCCCCTTCTGAGAAATGCTAGTAGAGCGCGCCGCGCGCCGTGATCGGCCACAATGCCTCGACCACGCCCTTGCGCACGCAGACGTACCAGTCATGCATGTTCACGGTCGGGTCGCAGTGCCCCGGCACGAGCAGCAGCTTCTCGCCCAGCGCGGGCGAGGCTGCGTCCTGGCCGATCTCGACCCAGCCGTGTTCGTCGGAAGCATGCGTGTACGCAAGACCCGGCCGCTGCCATACACCCGGCATGCCCGAATCCACACTCGAAGCCTTGAGCCCCGCATCCACGACCGCGAGCGCCGGGTTCGGCCGGCTCATGACGGTGGCCAGCACGAACAGCGAATGCTCGAAGCGCGGCATCGGCGGCGCCCATTCATTGCGCGCGTAGTCCGAGTCCATGAAGATGTAGGAGCCGGGCTGGATTTCGTCCCAGGCGCCGAGTTCCACTTCGAACATGAAGGTGCCGCTGCCTGCGCCGGTGACCAGGGGACACGCGATGCCGGCACCCTCGAGCAGCGCTCGCGTGCTTCGAACATGCGCGGCGGCATTCGAGATCACCTTGCGGCGCTCCTCGACCGACCTGATGTGCTGCGCGCGGCCGTGGTACGCGTGCAAGCCGGTGAAACGCAGGCTGGGCGATGCCGCGATCGCACGCGCCAGCGCCAGCGCCGGTTCGCCCGGCGCCACGCCGCAGCGACGCATGCCGACTTCGAGTTCGATATACACGTCGATGCGCGCGCCCGCGCGTTGCATCGCCGCTTCCAGGTCGCGCACGTTGTCCGCGTTGTCCACGCAGACTCCCAGCTTCGCACGCCTGGCGAGCGCCGCGAGGCGCTCGAGCTTGGCCGCACCGACCACCTCGTTGGACACGAGCACGTCCTTGATGCCGCCCTCCACCATCGCCTCGGCCTCGGAGACCTTCTGGCAGCACAGGCCCACCGCACCGGCGGCGATCTGGCGCTTGCCGATTTCCGGGCACTTGTGGGTCTTGGCGTGCGCGCGCACGCGCACGCGGCCCGGCACCGCGTCGGCAAGCCGTCTGACATTGGCCTCGAACGCATCCAGATCGAGGATCAGCGCCGGGGTATCGACCTCTTCCAGGCGCATGCCCACTTCGGCTGGCGCTCGCGTTGTCACGTCCTGTTTTTCTTCAATTCAATAAATAAAAACAGAAGAGCCAGAATCACCACCGCAATCAGGGGCGTGGCGGCGTAGTTCACCTTCTCCCAGCCGGCGTTGGTGACGATCATGCCGGAGGAGAACGACGAGATCGCCATCATGGCGAAGATCGCTGTTTCGTTGGCGCCCTGCGCCTTGGCGCGCTCTTCGGGCCGGTAGGTCTCGGTGAGCAGCGTGGTGGCGCCGATGTAGAGGAAGTTCCAGCCCACGCCCAGCAGCACCAGCGACCACCAGAAATTCGCCACCGCCACGCCCGAGAGCGCGATGGCGACCGAGACGATGTTGAGCGCCGCCCCGGCGAGCATCACCTGGATCACGCCCAGCCGCTTGATCAGCGCGCCAGTCACGAACGACGGCGCGAACATGCCGATCACGTGGGAGGAAATGACGAACGCCGCGTCGCCGTAGGGATGCCCGCACACGCCCATCGCGATCGGCGTCGAGGTCATGAGAAAGTTCATCACGCCGTAGCTGATCGCCCCCGACATCACCGCGACGATGTATTTCGGCTGCGCCGCGATCTCCGACAGCGGGCGGCCGCTCGCCGCCTGCTCCGCCGCGGTCGGATCGGGAATCCGGATCCGGCTCAGGATCGCCATGGTGATGAGCGCGAAGACGATCAGCGCCAGGTAGGCCCCGGCGAACTTCGGACCGACGAGGTCGACCGTGTACCTGCTCAACGTGGGCCCGACGATGCCGCCGACCAGGCCTCCGGCGAGGACCAGCGACACCGCGGTGGCGCGGAAATCAGGCGCCGCCACCTCCGCCGCCACGAAGCGATAGTACTGGCCGAAGGCGTTGTAGGTTCCCCAGACCAGCGCGCCGAAGCACAGCAGCCAGAAACTCGCCTGCCAGATGGCGGCCGCGCAGATCAGCGCGCCGAGGATCCCGACCGAGGCGCCGCGGATCAGGCCGGCGCGCCGCCCTACTTTTTTCATGTACTTCGACGCCTGCATGGTCGCGATCCCCCCGCCGACCACCCAGCAGGTCACTGGCAGCGTCGCCAACGACGGGGTCGGCGCGAGCGCGAGCCCGGCCAGGCCGTTGACGGCAATCAGCGTGGCGTTGTTGGTCATCAGCATCGCCTGGCAGGCGGCGAGCAGCCCGACGTTGAACCGGGCATTGCTTGTGGTACTGTTCATATATACAGTATCAGGAATGGACTGCAATTCTAGAACGAATGACGAAGCTGCGCGGCGCACTTTCGCAAATCCAGGGTCGGTTCGAGACCGAGGCGCGCTCGCCCTTCGACGACGGTTGGGCTGGCGAAGATCAGATAGATGAAACATTTCAAACCAGCGTAACCGAAGAGCGCGCGCGCTCGATCATCGCGCGCAACGATTCGCCCGATATCCCGTTCGAGCAGTCGATCAACCCGTACCGGGGTTGCGAGCATGGCTGCATCTACTGTTATGCCCGGCCGAGCCACGCCTACCTGGAACTGTCGCCCGGCCTGGATTTCGAGACGAAACTCTTCGCCAAGACGAATGCGGTGGAGTTGCTGAAAGCCGAACTTTCGCGCAAGGGCTACGTTCCCAAGCCGATCGCCTTTGGCGCCAACACCGACGTTTACCAGCCCATCGAGCGGCGCTACAAGGTGATGCGCGGCCTGCTGGAGGTGCTGGCCGCCTGCGACCATCCGCTGACCATCGTCACCAAGTCGGCGCTGATCGAGCGCGACATCGACCTGCTCGCGCGGATGGCGAAAAAGAACCTGGTGAAGGCCTTCATTTCGATCACCACGCTGGACCACCGGCTTGCCCGGACGCTCGAACCGCGCGCCGCAAGCCCGCAGCGGCGCGTGGACGCGCTGCGGGCGCTCGCGGGCGCCGGCATTCCCTGCGGCGTGATGGTCGCCCCGCTGATCCCGGCGTTAACCGACCAATCGCTCGAAGACGTGATCCAAGCGGCGGCGAAAGCCGGCGCGACCATGGCCGGCTGGATCCTGCTGCGCCTGCCCAACGAGGTGCGGCCGCTGTTCAAGGAATGGCTGGCCGCTCACTATCCGCAGCGCGCCGAACACGTCATCAGCATCGTCAGGCAGTCGCGCGGCGGGCGCGAGAACGACCCGAATTTCGGCTCGCGCATGACCGGCTCGGGCAACTTCGTGGATCTCATCGGCAAGCGCTTCGAGCTCGCCTGCAAGCGGCTCGGCCTGAACAGCGAGGACAACCGGGACAACCAAGGGGCCTCGCGCGATAGGCTCGACTGCTCACTGTTCCGGCCGCCGGATGAGGGGCAGATGCAGCTGTTCTGAAGGCTGGGGCGCTATTCTATTTTTTCGCCCACCAGCATCTTTACAGGTTGCGCGGTTTTCGGATCGAGCAGCACCACGATTGCCGCAGCGGCGATGGCGACGCAGATGAGCAGGTGCGCGCCGGCCGCCTGCCCGCGCGAAGCTGTCGGCCGAACCCTTGGCAAGCACGTTGAAGGCGAGCAGCGGCTTGATGCGTGCGAACACATGCTCCGGGCCGCCCACCATCACCGACAGGGTGCCGTCCTGCGCCGCTTCGCGCGTGCGCGCCACCGGCGCATCGGCGAACTGGATGCCGCGCGCGAGGAAGCGCGCGCTCAGGTCGCGCGCCAGATTGACCGGCGTGGTGCTGAAATCCACCACCAGACCGCCGGGCTTGAGGTGCGTGAGCAGGCTGCCGGCGCCCATGCAAACCGAACTCACGTGCGCTCCGCCCGGCAATGACAGGAAAACGATGTCGGCGTGCTCGGCAACGTCGCGGATCGACTCCGCCGGCGTCACGCCGGACTCGTCCATGTTCGCCAGAGCATCGAGATCGCTGTCGAAAGCGCGCACTTCCTGACCCGATTTTGCCGCGAGGTTGCGGCACATCGGCGTACCCATGACCCCCAGGCCGATAAATCCCAGCATCACTCCTCCTTCAGCACCACGAGCGCATCCACCGCCACCACTCCATTCTGCCGCACCATAACCGGATTCGCCTCCGCCTCGCTTACCGGACGGCCTGCAACCAGCGCCAGACGGGACAAAGCCGAGAGCGCCCGCGCCAGCGACTTCACATCCCCCGGCGGCAGTCCGCGGTAACCGCGCAGTACCGCGAATCCCTTCACCTGATCGATCATCTCTATCGCCCCCGCCTCATCCACGGGGGCGAGGCGCAGCACCACGTCCTTGTAGAGTTCCGCGAGCATTCCGCCCGCGCCCACCATCACCAAAGGCCCGGCCACCGGGTCGTCGCGGTAGCCGATGATCGCTTCCGCCAGCCCCTGTTCCATTCTTTGCACAAGAATCGCTTCTCCAGCATGGCGCATGTTGCGGATTCTCGCCGCAAATTCTTCGCGGTCCTTGATCCCGAGCAAGACCCCGCCAACATCGCTTTTGTGTGCGACTTCGGCCGAAATCATCTTCGCTACGACAGGATATTGCAAGGAATGGGCGAAGTCCGGCCCGCGCGCGATCACGGATTCGACCACGGGGATGCCCAGTGCGAGAAAGAGCATCATCGCCTGAGCTTCGGTCAATCTTCCCTTGCGTGGAATGCCCTTCGGCCATTCCATCGGGTTTTCATTGCCGCGCTTTTGGGGTAATTTCCAAGAAAAATAAGCCCGCAAAGCATCTGCACAAGCCTCGGGCGTGCGGAAAGCGGCGATTCCCGCCTGCGCCAGCAGGGCGAGCGATTTTTCCGCGTGCGGCGTGAGGAATACCGCCAGCGGCTTGTCGCGTCGCTTCGAAGCCGCGATGATGGGCTCGACCGCGTGCTGCGGATGGAACTGGGCGGAGGATCCCACCACTGCGAGCACGGCGTCGCTGCCGGGAAACGTGAGAAGGTCCCGAACCACCGCGCCGTAGGTCGCGCTTTTTTTCCCCATCGTCAGGTCCGTGATTGGCGCATCCGATCCGGGCGTGACCGTCTCGATGCCGACCATGCCCAGGCGATCCACCACGCTGGCTGCGCCACCCCCGGTAGTCGTCACCACGGATACGAGCGGCGGACGCCGCATTTGACCCGCATGGTCCGGCGGCCGCCGGCCCGCCAGCAGCGGCCCGATTTCGATCAGCGTCTCGAGCATGTCGACGCGCAGGATGCCGCAGTCGCGAAAATACGCGTCCAGCGCGGCATCGTCGCCCGCGAGGGCGCCGGTGTGCGAACGCGCAAGGCGCGCGCCGAGCCTGGAGCGGCCCAGCTTGTAGGCGACCACGGGCTTGCCCTCGGCATGCGCCAGGCGCGCACCCGCGGCGAGCCGTGCCGCGTCGCGCACCGTTTCCAGGAACAGCAGGATCAGGCGCGTCTCGGGATCCGCGGCGAGCAACTCGACCAGTTCGCCTACGCCGATGTCGGCTTCGTTGCCGACCGATACGAGCTTGGAGAAGCCGAGGCCGCGCGCCGCGCCGCGCGACAGGACGGTGCCCAGCATGGTGCCGCTCTGCGACACGAGGCTCGCCGTGCCCACGGGCGGCGCATCCATTTCCAGCACCGCGTTAACAGTGAGCGTGACGCCTCCGCTGAGGTTGATCATGCCCATGCTGTTGGGGCCAAGCAGGCGCACGCCGAGCTCGCGCGCACGCGCGAGGAGCCTTGACTGGCGCGCCGCACCTTCGGCGCCGCTGTCGGCGAAACCATCGGTGAACACGGTGGCGACCGCAACGCCCTTCCTGCCGCAGTCCTCTAGCGCGCCCTCCACGTCCGCCACCATGATGAAGGCGTGATCAATATCGAAAGGAGTTTCCTTTACGCTTGGGTAACTTTTCAAACCCAAAACTTCAGAACGCGAAGCATTGATCGGCGCAATTTTCCCGCCATAGCCATGCCTGGCGAGATAGCGTTGCGGGCGGGCGGTGTTCTTCGCTTCATCGCCGGAGGCGCCGACGAGGGCCACCGAGCGCGGCGCGAACAAAGCCTGCGCCAGGTTCATGGCGCCAGCGTTTTCTCGGACTCGAGTTGCCAGAGCTTTTGCAGCAGCGCCTTTGCCTTGCCTTCTCCGATCACGGGGACCGCAAGCTCGAGATACTTCGCCTCCAGCTGCGCATCCGAGAGCGGCGCGTCCGGGTCGCCGATGCGCGTCGGCTGCAGGTGCTCTTCGCTGCGGCCACCAGCGGTGATCGAGACACGGGCTGCGCGCTGACGCGGAAAAACCGCGTCCAGCCCCCGGTCGACTGAAACCGAAATTTTTTCCATCAAGGAACGCGTGATCCGGTCCTCCATTCGGGCCGGTTCGAACGCGGCAAGGCGCACGCTGCCGTGCGTCAGCGCGGTCGCGACCACGTACTTGAGGGAAAAGCGCGCCTCGGCGGGCGTGCGCGGCTGCTCGTAGCCCGCGACATCGAGCGCGGCCTTGTAGGTGCCGACGCTGACGCGTTCGATATCGTTCGCTGCGACGCCCATTTTCGCCTGCAACGCCAACGCACCGTCGATCGCGGCGAAGGTATGGCCGCAGCAGGTGTGGTTCTTGAAGGTCATGCGGCAGATGTGGAAGTCTTTTCCCAAAGATTCAAATAATTCAATCCAGTCCGGGTTATCTCCCATTGCGCGTCCGAAGCCTGCTTCGCCTTCGATCACGTCGAACGATCCGGTCACGCCTTCGCGCGCGGCGAGCGCCGCGGTGACGCCCGCTTCCGCGGCGCGGCCCGCGTGCAGCGGCTTGGACATCGAATCCATGCGGAACGATTGCTGCAGCCCCGCGGCAAAGGTCGTCACCGTCGCCAGCGCGTGCGCGAAGCGCTTGCGCTCCAGGCCGAGAAGTTCGGCGGCTGCGGCGCATGCTCCAAAAACGCCGATCGTCCCGGTGTTGTGCCAGTACTTGTAGTGCGCGCGCCCCATCGCCGCGCCGATGCGCGTCGAAATTTCGTAGCCCACGATCACCGCGCGCAGGAACTGCTCGCCCGAGGCGCCGCCCGCTTGCGCCAGCGCCAACGCCGCCGCAATGGTCGGCGCGCCGGGGTGATAGATGGCGTCGCGGAAGATGTCATCCACTTCGACCGTGTGCGCCGCGCTGCCGTTGATCAGCGCTGCCGCGCGCACGGTGGCGCTGCGGCCCAGGGCAAGTCTTGCCTTGCCGTGGTCCAGTTCTTCCTTCAAGGCGGCTTCAAGCAGCGTCGCAGGCGCAACAACGGCACCCGGCAACAGAGCGGCGTACCAGTCGATCACAGCGCGCTTGGCATGGTGCAGGACTTCCGGCGGGATCGGCAGCTTGCGGAAATCCTCCGCCCAGGCGGCAAATCTCTCTACGACATGCATGGGCTAGTTCACAACAATATTGCGCTCGCGCACCAGCCGGCCCCACTTCTCGCGCTCGCGGCGCAGGTGCTCGACGAAGGTTTCGGGCGGCCCGCCGATCGCATCGGCGCCCTGCTCGGCGAGCTTCTGCCGCAATTCAGGCGCAAGCAGGATCACCGCGGTTTCGCGGTTCAGGCGCTGCACGATGTCGCGCGGCGTACCAGCAGGCACCACGAAACCGCTCCAGGACAGCGAGTCGTAGCCGCGCAGTTCCCCCACCGCACCTGCCTCGGAAATGGTCGGCACCTCGGGCAAGGCCGGCGAGCGCTTCAGGCCGGTGACGCCGAGCGCGCGCAGCTTGCCGCCCTTGATGTGCGGCAGGGCGGAGGGCATGTTGTCAAAAATCATCGACACGCGGCCGGCCACCACGTCGATCAGCGCCTGGCCGCTGCCCTTGAACGGGATATGCATCACGTCTATCCCGGCCATGCTCTTGAAAAGTTCCGCCGACAGGTGCGTCGAGCTGCCCGCGCCCGACGAAGCAAAGGTCAGATTTCCCGGATACTTCTTCGCCAGAGCGACCAGTTCAGCAACGTTCTTCGCCGGCAGGTCGTTCGGCACCGCGAGCACATTGGTGATCGAGGCGATGAAAATCACCGGCTCGAAGTCCTTGGCCGCGTCGTAGGCCATGTTCTTGAACAGCGCGTTGTTGATCGCCATCACGCCGGTGGTCGCCATCAGCAACGTGTAGCCATCGGGCGCCGATTTCGCCGCCGCATCGGCGCCGATGTTGCCCGAAGCGCCGGCGCGGTTCTCCACCACCACCGGCTGGGCGAAGGACGCGGCAAGCCGTTCGGCGACCAGGCGGGCGAAGATGTCCGTCGAGCCGCCCGGGGCGAACGGCACGATGATTCTCAAGGGTTTTGCCGGGTACGGTTCCTGCGCACTTGCCCCGGAAAAAACAAATGCACCAAATGCGAAGAGCAACGCCCTGAACAAATCCAAGTCCAGCAGTCTAGTCCTCATCCCAGGCTTTCTCGGGCAGCGGCAGGCCGGCGAGGTCCGCGGCGCTCAACGGGCGGTCGGGCTGAATGCCAAGCGTTTCCAGAATCAGCATCAGCTGGCGCACGTGCTGCGCCGGGTGCCAGACGGCGCGTTCCAGCACCACATGCACCGGGTGCGTGCCGAAGTAGGTCTCCATCGGGCTCTGGCAACTGCGGTCCGGGCAGGCGGCCCACCATTGCCGCGCGCGCGCCAGCACGTCCTCGCCATAGCGCGCGATGTCTTCACCTGTTTGAACCGAAGGCGGCGCGTCCGTCATGATGCGCTCGTAGGTCAGCAGGCAGCCGTCGTGCATCGATTCCAGGAAGCCCTCGACGATACGGAACACATGGTACGCAAGGGCGCGAATCGGCCGGTTACGGTTGCGAAAAGGCTTGTCGAGCTCGGCCGCCGGGATCTGGCGCACGTAGCGCGCGGCCGCCGTCAGCGCCAGGTCCATCTTCGCCATCAGCGCCTCGGGGCTCAGCCGCTCCTGCTGGCGCACATCGAGGCCGAGGAATTTGATCACGTCGCCGATCGTCTGCGCGAAGACGAACTTGCCGCCGCGCGCCACGATCGGCACACTGCGCGCCCCGAGCTTGCGCAATTCCTCCATCCCGGCCTCATTGCCATGGACGTTGATTGACTCGAACTCGACGCCGTTCCTGGCGAGGAATTCCTTGGTCCTCAGGCAGCTCGTGCAGCCGGGCTGCCAGAACACCCTGACCCTGTCAGCAGTGGCAAGCATTGATGCCTCCGTGGAACGCCAGTTCTTATACGATAGCACCATGGCGGAAGCAAGCGAACTGGCCGGCAAAGTCGCCCTCGTCACGGGTGGCGCGCGCAATATCGGCCGTGCTATTTCGCGCGCGCTGGCGGCGGGCGGCGCCGCGGTGATGGTAAACGCGCGCAGCTCGCGTGCGCAAGCCGAACAGACCGTGGCGCTGATCCAGTCTGCGGGGGGCCGCGCCGCGCTGCATATCGCCGACATCACCGACGCCGGCGCGGTCGCGGCGATGGTCGAGGCCGCGGTCGGCGAATTCGGCCGCCTCGACATGCTCGTGAATAACGCGGCGCTCCGTGCGGAGACCCCGTTCGAGGAGATGCAGCTGGACGAATGGCGGCGCATTCTCTCGAACACGCTCGACGGCTCCTTCCTCTGCGCGCAGGCCTGCCTGCCGCACCTGGCCCGCGCGGGTGGCGGCTCGATCGTGAACATCGGCGGCATGACCGCGCACAAGGGCGCCACGGGCCGCGCGCACGTCGTCACCGCCAAGGCGGGGCTCACGGGCATGACGCGCGCGCTGGCGCTCGAACTCGCGCCCCACGGCATCACCGTCAATTGCGTGGTGCCGGGAACCATCGAAACGCTGCGCGGCTTGCCCGGCGCGCCCGAGCGACCGGCGCACCGGCAAGGCCTGCCACCAGTGGGGCGCCGCGGCGCGCCGGACGAAGTCGCCTCCGCCGTGCGATTCCTCTGCGGGCCCGGCGCGCGCTATATCACCGGCCAGTCGCTGCACGTGAACGGCGGCGGGTACATGGCATGAAGCACACCGTTTCGGAAACGCTCGCCGCGCCGGTTTGTGCGCTGAAGAAAAGCCTCGATGCCGGCGGACCGTGCACCGGCCTCAAGCGCCACGCGCTCGCGCGCGAACGCAGGATCTCGCTGGACGACTAGAATTCGAAACGGAGCCGCGTTTCCGGGCGCTTGGGCAGACCTTGCTGGGATCCAGGCGCAAGATCATCGTCACCGGCTCCGCCCGGCTCGATTACTACCGAAAAGGCGGCGACTCTCTCGCCGGCCGCTACCGGTACTTCCGTCTGCATCCTTTTTCCCTGCGCGAGCTGAACCGCACGCCTTCACGCTCCGACCTGCAGGCGTTATTGAAGTTTGGCGGTTTTCCGGAACCACTGTTCTCGCAGAACGCGGCGGAACACCGCATCTGGCGAAGGGACCGGATCTCACGGGTGGTGCGCGAGGACCTCAGAGATCTGGAACACGTCCGCGAGATCAGCCTGGTCGAACATCTGGCCGATATGCTGCCCTCGAAAGTAGGGTCGCCACTTTCCGTCAAAAGCTTGCGCGAGGATCTTCAGGTCGACCACAAGACCGCGGAGCGCTGGCTGCAGATCCTCGAAAACATGGTCGCCTCCCAGCTTCTCAAGTATTGCCATTGGGTCGAAGACACGCAAGGCTATGCCATGGAGCTTCGCTACTTGCGCGACACCGACAAGCGCGAGGTGGATTTTGTCGTGCTCAAGAATCACAAGCCGCTATTCGCTGTCGAATGCAACTCTGGAGACAAGGCGATCGGCCCCGCGCTTCGCTATTTCGCCGAGAGAACGCCGATTCCCCGTTTCTACCAGACCCATCTTGGCGAGCGGCACTTTTCGACCGGCAAGGTGACGGTGATACCCTTCATCAAACTCTGCGAGGAACTTGGGCTTCTCTAGCCTCAGGAACGGTAGCAACAAGCTCGGAGATTCCGCATGAATTTGAAACTGCGCTATTCGATCGCGCGAAAATGATTCGGCCAGTTTTCTCCGGACGCATGTCGAGTTTCGAGTGACCCGAAATCCCTTCGACCATCCTTTCGATTTCGCCGCCTGTTTCGCGCCGGACTACGCTGCGGCGCGCGCCAAGTTCCTCGCCGCGGCGCGCGACGCGGGAGCCAGCGTCAAGGCCTATCGCAATCCGCTACGCGGGCCGCGCGATGAGGAACTCGCAACCGATGTCGCCTGGTTCGGGCCGGCGTCTGCGCGCAAGGTGCTCGTGCTGCAATCCGCCACGCACGGCGTCGAGGGCTTCACCGGCTCCGGCGCCATGCTCGACTTCCTGCTCGCCGGGGGCGCGCGCAGCCTGCCCGACGGCGTCGCCGTCCTGATGATCCACGCGATCAATCCCCATGGCTTCGCCTGGCTGCGCCGCGTGACGGAGGAAAACGTCGATCTCAACCGCAACTTCATCGACTTCGCCGCCGCGCTGCCGGCAAACCCGGGCCACGACGAACTGGCCGATGCCTTCGTGCCGCGCGAACTCTCCGGCCCTGTGTTCGAGGCGGCGGAAGCGAAGATTGCCGCCTACCGCAAGAAACATGGCGAATCGGCGTTCCAGATTGCGCGCGGCGGCGGCCAGTACCAGCACGCGCAAAGCGTGTTCTACGGCGGCAGCGGCCCGACCTGGGCGCGGCGCACGCTGGAAACCCTGATCGACGACCATGAACTGGCGGCGCGCGCGCAGGTCGCGATCATCGACTACCACACCGGCCTCGGCCCCTTCGGCTACGGTGAGCCGATCTGCAGTCACGCTGCCGGCACCGCGGCACTCGAGCGCGCCAAGCGCTGGTACGGCGACTCGCTCACCGAGCCCGCGGCAGGGACGTCATCCTCCGTCCTGAAATCCGGGCTGAACGAATTCGGCTGGATGAGAAGGCTCGGCGACAAGGCGACCTTCATCGCGCTGGAATACGGCACCTACACGCAGGAATCCGGCCGGCGCGCGCTGCGCGAGGATCACTGGCTGCACGCCTACGGCAAGATCGACTGGCCTTCGCCGGAGACGCAGCGCATCAAGCGCCAGGTGCGCAAGCAGTACTACCCGGACAGCGACGACTGGCGGGAGATGGTGCTGTTCCGCTCCCGCCAGGTGATCCGCCAGGCACTCGGCGGACTGGCCGGGGGCGCGGCTTACCAGTAGCCGCGCCCCCAGTAGTTGCAGAACTTCTCGATGTTCTGCGGCAATCCGCGCTCGTAGTTCGCCCACTTCTCGTACTTGGGCAGCTTCACCTCCGTCATCGCCGTGTCCCAGCACTTGCCTTGGCTGGCGGCGACACGCACCGCCTCATTCAGGTCGAGCAGGAACTGCTTCTGCGCGCGCACGTCGTCTTTGGTGGCGTAGCGCCCGCCGGGAAACGGATGGCCGCCGATCATGCGCTCCCAGTCGAGCGCCGCGACGCGGTCGAGGGAATCCATCCAGTCGGGGAAAAAGCCATCGGGGAAATCGCGGAACCCGACCGCTTCGACGCTGACGAAATCCACCGTGAAGGCGAGCTTGTCCTTGGGCAGGATCATCACCAGCGAATTGTCCGAATGGTTACGCCCGGTGTAGTGCAGTTCGAGCCGCACCCCGCCCAGTTCGATGGCGTGGAAATCGCCCACGCCTTCGTCCGGCACCACGGCGTCGGGGTTGTTCAGCGCTTCGAGGCGTGCCTTCGCGTTCTTGTGCGCGACGATGCGCGCGCCCGCTTCCTTGAACGGCTTGCCGCCGGCGATGTGGTCGTAGTGGTGGTGGCTGTAGACCAGGTACTTGATCGGCGCCTGGGTGATCTTGCGGATCTCGTCGATGTAGGTCGTGGCCGCAACCGGGCGCAGGAAGGCGATCGGGTCGGTGGCGATCACGCCCTCGGGCGTGACCACGAACAGGGCCTGGTGAAAGCCATAGCGGAACAGGTAGGCGTTGTCGGTGAGCTTGCGCGTTTCGAACGGCGGTGGTTGCTGCGCTGCGGCGTCGAATGCGGCAAACAGGAAAATCATTACAGCGAGCAATTTTTTCATCGCACTCCCTCAGTTGGCAATCGCAAAAGTCTAAATCAATTGGTTCCCCTGAAACAGCGGGCGCAGGCGGATCTTTAGGGAATAAACTGACGCCCGCTTGTGTTGCGCCGGGCGCCCTGCCCAGCGAAAAATGGGGATCGAATGACTAACCAAGCAGGGACCGTTTCCATGATCATCGCAGTCGTACAGATACCGATGCCACCCCGGCCGCGCGAGGCGGCCATTGCGGCGCGGAGCCGATTGTCACGTACTACGAAACCTATGTCACGGTGGACAACGTGAGCGGCGAAACGATTGTGCGCAAGTAGCTGGCCATGACACCGCCTTCGCCGGCGGCGCGCGCCTCCGCCCTCGCCCCTTTTCGCGTGCGCAGCTTCCGTTTCCAGTGGCCGGCGGATCTCGCCACGTCCTGGGCCTTCGACATGGAGTTTCTGATCCTGGGCTGGTACGTGCTCAGCGCCACGGGCTCGGTCCAGCAACTGGTGATCTTCGGCGCGTTGATGTGGCTTGGCTCCCTGTTTTCGCCGTTTTTCGGTGTCGTGGGAGACCGCATCGGCGTTCGCACCCTGCTGTGCGTCACGCGGGGGGCCTACGCGCTGCTGGCGGCGGTGCTGACGGTGCTGATACTGAGCGACACGCTGGCGCCCTGGCATGTGTTCGCGATATCGGCGATGGCCGGCCTGCTGCGTCCCTCCGACATGGCGATGCGGCATGTCCTCGTTGGCCAGACCATGCGCCCCGAGTTGCTGATGGGGGCGCTCGGCGTCTCGCGCACCACTTCGGACACGGCAAGGGTCGCGGCCGCGCTCGCCGGCACGGCCGGCGTGGCGCTCATCGGCATGGGCCCGGCTTATGTGGTGGTTACCACGCTCTACGTCACCGCGTTTCTGTTCTCGCTGGGAGTCGCGGGCCCAGCGCCGCGCGCAGCGCAGGGCAAGGCGGATGCCGCGGCGACAAATGCAATCGCCGAACTCAAGCAGGCGCTGCACTATGTCTGGACCAAGCCCGACCTGCTAGGCGCATTCAGCATGGCCTTCCTGGTCAATCTCCTCGCTTTTCCCTTTGTCTTCGGCCTCCTGCCCTATGCCGCAAAGGATGTCTATGGGATCGGCCAGTCGGGCCTGGGCTACCTCGCCGGGGCATTCGCCTCGGGCGCGCTGGCCGGCTCGCTCGTGGTGGGGAGCCGCCGCCTGCCGCTGCGTGCGGGCCGCGTCATGCTCTGCAGCGGCGCGGCCTGGTTCGTGGCGATTCTCCTGTTCGGCCAGGCCCGATTCATCGGGGTGGGGCTGGTGCTGCTCTTCGCCGCCGGATTCGTCCAGAGTTTCTGCCTCACGCCGCTGGCCGCGGTCATGTTGCGCTCATCGAGCGACGCGATGCGCAGCCGTGTGATGGGCATACGAATCCTCGCCATCTGGGGGCTGCCGCTGGGGCTGCTCGCGGCCGGGCCGATCATTGCGCGCGTTGGCTACGCCGCGTCCACCCTGCTCTACGCCAGCCTCGGCCTGGCTGCAACGATCGCCATCGGTTACCGCTGGCGCCACGCGCTGTGGCACCGCTCGGCCGTCGCCAATTCGAATCTTTAGCCAACGGCCCGGTGACGGCGCCCCCAAAATCATTCGATCAACAGCAGCGCTTTGATTTTGGCTCTTGCATGCAGCATTACTTCCGCGCCTGCCACAGCCTTTCGTTTGGCCTTGCGGACCTTCCAGTCAAGCGACTTCATCTGATCCGAGAGCACGGCGCAGTCAACGCCATCGACAGCCGTAACAACTTCAAAGGGATGTCCCTTGATCCGGGTGCTCATGGGGCAGCAGAGCATGAGTCCCGTCCTGCCGTTGTAGGAGGCAGGGCTCATGACGAGCGCAGGGCGGTGGCCGGCTTGTTCGTGACCCGCCTGCGGATCAAACTCCAGCCAGACGATGTCGCCTGCGTCCGGGACGTAGCGCGACGCCACTAAAGGGCTTCCTTGCCCACAGGCGCGCCAAAGCTGGCTTCCTTGTGCGTATTTCTCCGCGTAATGCCGGCCACCAGCCGCTCCAGCGAGTACTCAATCCTGCCCTGGGGTTCGATGATGATTCTGCCTGCCTCGACCGTGATCTGAACCTTCTGTTCGAGTTTCAGCCTGGCAGCACTCATGACCGACACCGGCAGGCGCACCGCAGGGCTGTTGCCCCATTTGCGGATCACGCTATGCATGCAACCCTCCTCGAATGTGTCTACATTGTAGATACATGGCTTTTACGCGTCAACCGATGACTGACCCGTTGTGCCTCCCCTATCCCGGCGCTACGCTTTGCCACGGCAACCATCAGGGAATCGAATGAACCGGCGTGACGCGGTACTGGCACTGCCCGGCCGGGCAGTTGCCCTCGATCCGCAGTTTTCCGGCGCTTTCCCGCCGGGCATGCGCGATCTCGGTTATGACCAGGATCTCGAGAGCGTCCAGGCCGCGGCACAGACACTCGGCGTAAAAATTCTGCCGGTGGAAGCGCGCACGCCTGAAGAAATCGACAACGGATTCTCCCTGATGCGCCAGCGCGGCGCCGGTGGGCTGATCGTGTTGCTGCAACCGCTGTTCCAGCAGCAAAAAAGCCAGATTGCAGGATTGGCCGTGACACACCGACTGCCGTCCATGACCGCGGATCAGATGTATGCAGAGGCGGGTTGTCTCATGAGTTATGGCAGCAGCCTCGCTTACACTTTGCGTCGCGTGGCAACCTATGTCGACAAGATCCTCAAAGGCGCCAAGCCGGCCGACCTGCCCGTCGAGCAACCGACGAAATTCGAACTGATCGTCAACCTCAAGACGGCGCGCGCGCTGGGAGTGAAGGTCCCGCAGGCCGTGCTGCTGCGCGCCGACCGGGTGCTTGAATGATTGCGCACCGCATTTCCTTGCGTCGCGCCAATCATGTAGCACTGATGTGCTACTCTGCCGCTTTTCACATGGAGTTTCGCGATGTCCACGACCACTATCCGCCTGCCGTCGGCCCTCAAGGAGCGCGTTGCCCGCGCGGCGGAAAGCGCCGGGACC
The DNA here is from genome assembly GCA_945906765.1 of Nitrosovibrio sp. Nv4. Classification (GTDB taxonomy): domain Bacteria; phylum Pseudomonadota; class Gammaproteobacteria; order Burkholderiales; family SG8-39; genus RBG-16-66-20. The sequence continues at coordinate 27,798 of CAMDRF010000040.1, forward strand.
ACGGCGCACGGTTTCATCCTGGAAGCGATCGCCGAGAAGGCGGGACAGGCGGAGTTGTCAGGGGAGTTTCGGGAACTGGCCCAACAGCGCTATGCCAGGATAGTCGCCTCCGGCAAGACAGTGCCCTGGAAGGAGATGCGTCGCTACCTTGAGCGACGCGTCAAGGGAGGCAGGATTTCGCGCCCGAAGCCGCGCACGCTTGCGCGTTAGTCATGGCCCGTGTGGAGCTTGCGCCCGATGTCGGGGATGATTTCGATCGCATCCTGGATCATCTGTCGTCGCATCAGGTAGCGCAGGCGGCGTCTCGAATTGAAGACATGATCAGGGCAATCGACGTGCTGGAACGTAACCCGCTGATCGGCCGCCCGCTGCGCGAGGACCTCAGGGAACTGGTGATCGGACGCCGAACGCGCGGCTATGTCGCGCTGTATCGATACGTGGCGGAGCTTGACACGGTGTTCGTGCTCGCCATCCGCGGACAAAGGGAGGCGGGTTATGCAAGAAGCGGGGCCTGACTGCAATTGCCGCAGGCCGTCCTGCTGCGCGCTGACCGGGTGATTGAATGAACAGGCGCGACTCGCTACTGGCACTGATTGCTCTTGGCACAGCGGGCGGGCCGCTGGCCGCCCTGGCGCAGCAGCCGCTGAAGATGCGCCGCATCGGCTATC
>CAMDRF010000041.1 GCA_945906765.1 Nitrosovibrio sp. Nv4
AAGGGCGACGTCTACCGCTTCTATGAGATTAATCCGCAGGTGATCAGGATCGCGCGCTCGGAGTTCACCTTCCTGTCCGACAGCCCGGCCGGCATCGAAATGGCCCTCGGCGACGCGCGTCTCAACCTCGAAAGGGAATCGCCGCAAGGCTTCGACCTGCTCGCGATCGACGCATTTTCCAGCGACGCGATCCCGGTCCACCTGATCACCACCGAGGCGCTTGGCGCATACCTGCGGCACATGAAGCCCGGCGGCATCGTCGCGTTCCACGTCTCCAACCGGTTCCTGAACCTGGTTCCGGTGGTGGCGCGGCTGGCGAAGGAGCACGGCGCGCACGCGGTGCTCGTTTCCGACAAGGGCAAGGACGGCGACGACGACCACACCACCACGGACTGGGTTCTGGTGTCGCGCGAGCGCAGCGCACTGGAGGCGCCGGAAATCGAGGCGGCGTCACCCGAAGCACCCGAGGAGCAGGCCGGCTGGCGCATCTGGACCGACGACTACTCCAACCTGGTGCAGATCCTGCGTTAGACGACAGCACCCTCGTTCTTTTCCTCCGCTGCGCTTTTCTTGGGCGCGCGCACGAACTGGGTGCGGTCCACGCCCAGCCACATGACGAGCGGGCTGGCCACCAGCACCGAGGAGTAGATGCCGAAGCAGATGCCGATGGTGAGCGCAAGCGCGAAGTAGTGCAGTGCCGGCCCGCCGAAGAGCAGCATCATGGTGACCATGGCCTGGGTGCAGCCGTGGGTGATGATGGTGCGCGAGATCACGCCGGTGATCGCGCTGTCGAGCACTTCGGGCACGCTCGCCTTGCGCATCTTGCGGAAGTTCTCGCGCACCCGGTCGAATACCACTACCGATTCGTTCACCGAGTAGCCGAGCACCGCGAGCACCGCGGCCAGTACCGGCAGCGAGAACTCCCACTGAAAGAACGCGAAGCAGCCCAGGATGATCACCACGTCGTGCAGGTTGGCGACGATCGCCGCCAGGCCGAAGCGCCACTCGAAGCGGATCCAGAGGTAAATCACGATGCCCACCGCGGTCACGAGGAGCGCGAGCGCGCCGTGTTCGGCCAGCTCCTCGCCGACCTGCGGCCCGACGAACTCGACGCGCCGCACCTCGGCGGTGGCGTCCTGCGCCTTGAGCAGGCCGGTGACCTTCTGCGACAGATCGGCGGTCGACTGGCCTTTCTCGACCGGCAGGCGGATCAGCACGTCGCGCGAGGAGCCGAAATTCTGCACTTCGCCCTTCAGCCCGGCCTTGTCGAGCGCTTCGCGGATCGCCTCGACATTGGCGGCGTCCTTGAAGTTCACCTCGACCAGCGTGCCGCCGGTGAATTCGACCGAGAAATGCAGCCCCTTGTAGCCGAGGAAAAAGACCGCGGCGACGAACGTCAGCAGCGATATGACGTTGAAGAGGAGCGCGTGCCGCATGAACGGGATGACGCGGCGGATTTTGAAGAATTCCATGTTTGCTTGGCGTCCTGCCGGGTCCTATTTCCAGCCCGTGTCGCCGATCGCGAGGTGCGCGATCCGGCGGCGGTGTCCGTAGGCGAGGTTGACGATCGCGCGCGACACCACGACCGAGGAGAAGATCGAGGTCAGGATGCCGAGGCAATGCACCACCGCGAAGCCGCGCACCGGTCCGGAGCCGAAAATCAGCAGGGCGAGCCCGGCGATCAGCGTGGTCACGTTGGAGTCGAGAATCGTGCCCCAGGCGCGCTCGTAGCCGGCGGCGATCGCGGCCTGCGGCGACTGGCCGGCGCGCACCTCCTCGCGGATGCGCTCGTTGATCAGCACGTTGGCGTCGATCGCCATGCCGAGCGTCAGCGCGATCGCCGCGATGCCGGGCAGCGTCAGCGTTGCCTGCAGCAGCGACAGCAGCGCTACAAGAAACAACAGGTTGACACCCAGCGCGATCGAGGAGAACACGCCGAACAGCGTGTAGTAGGCGCTCATGAAGAGCACGATCACGACGAAGCCCCACTTGGTGGCGTTGAATCCCTTGTCGATGTTCTCCTTGCCGAGCGACGGGCCGACGGTGCGTTCCTCGATGATCTCCATCGGCGCCGCCAGCGAACCGGCGCGGATCAGCAGCGACAGGTCGCTGGTCTCGGTGGCCGTGAAGCTGCCGGTGATCTGGAAGCGGGCGCCGAATTCGCCCTGGATCGTCGCCACCGAGATCGCTTCGCCCTTGCCTTTTTCGATCAGGATGATGGCCATCAGGTGCTTCAGGTTCTCGCGGGTTGCCTGGCGCATGATGCGGCCCGCGGCCTCGTTCAGCTCGACCGAGACCGCCGAGCGCTGGTCGTTGTCGAAGGTGGCCTGCGCGCCGATGAACTGGTCGCCGGTCACCAGCACCTGCTTTTTCACCGGTACGCTGCTGACGCTGCCGTCGCGCTTCCTCTCCGGAAAGACATCGACGTTGAAGCTGCTGCCCGAGCGCATCGCTTCCTCGTCCACCAGGCGCACTTCGAGCGTCGCGGTGCGGCCAAGGATGTCCTTCGCCTTGGTGGTGTCCTGCACGCCGGGCAGCTGCACCACGATGCGGTCGGCGCCCTGCTGCTGGATCACCGGCTCGGCGACGCCGAGCTGGTTGACGCGCCGGCCCAGCGTCAGGATGTTCTGCTTGATCGCGAGGTCCTGCTCGTTCTTCAGCGCCTCGGGCTTGAGCGTCGCGACGATCAGCAGGTCCTGGCCGTCGTCGCGCTTCGCCAGGGTCAACACCGGCAACAACTCATTGATCGCCACGCTCGCCTTGTCGCGCGTCGCCGCTTCGCGAAACCGCAGGCGCAGCGTCTGGCCCTCGCGCGAGATGCCGGCATGGCGCAGGTTCTTGTCGCGCAGCAGGGAACGGATTTCGCCGGCGTAGGCATCCAGCCGCTTGGTGATCGCCGCCTGCATGTCCACCTGCAGCAGGAAATGCACGCCGCCGCGCAGGTCCAGGCCAAGGTACATCGGCAGTGCGTGCACCGCCGTGAGCCAGTTGGGCGACGAGGAAAGCAGGTTCAGCGCGACCACGTAGGCGGGGTTCTGCGGGTCCGGGTTGATCGACTTCTCGATCAGGTCCTTCGCCTTCAACTGGGTATCGGAGTCCGAAAAACGGATGCGCAGGCCGTGCAGGTCGAGCAGCACGCCGGTATTGATGATCTGCGCGCCCTTGAGCGTTTCTTCGAGACGCGCCAGCAGGAGGGCGTCGACCTTGACGGTGGTCTTGTTGCTCGAGACCTGGACCGCCGGCGCCTCGCCGAAGAAATTCGGCAGCGTGAAAAGGGAAGCAAGCGCGATCGTGAGCCCGATCAGCGCGTACTTCCAGGCGGGAAAGCGATTCACCGTTCGGGTTCTACTATTTGATGCTCTTGATCGTGCCCTTCGGCAACAGAGTCTGAATCGCCGGCCGTTGCACCATGATTTTCGTTTCAGAGGCGATTTCGAGCGTCGCGTACTGATCGCTCAATTCAACGATCTTTCCGATCAGGCCGCCGACAGCGACGACTTCGTCGCCTTTCTGCAGCGCATCGATCATGGTCTTTTGTTCCTTCGCGCGCTTCATCTGCGGCCGGATCATGAGGAAGTACAGCAGCACGAACATCAGGATGATGGGCAGGAAGCTCATCAATCCATCGGCGCCGCCGAGGGCCGGGGCTTGCGCGAAAGCAGGGGAAATCAGCACGAAAAACTCCTCTGTCGAAAAGCCGCAAAAGCTTGAAATTATAGCAGCTTGCGCTGCTCGAGCAGGCGCGCCGCGGTGTGCGCGAGCCGCCCGGCCGCGATCGCCTCGCGCAGTTCCATCATCAGCTGCAGGTAGTAGTGCAGGTTGTGGATCGTATTCAGGCGCGCGCCGAGGATCTCGTTGGCGCGCTGCAGATGGTGCAGGTAGGCGCGGCTGAAATTGCGGCAGCAATAGCAGGCGCAAGCCTCGTCCAGCGGCCGCGTATCGTCCCGCCACCTGGCGTTGCGGATCTTGACGTCGCCCGAGCGCGTGAAGAGCCAGCCGTTGCGCGCGTTGCGGGTGGGCAGCACGCAATCGAACATGTCCACGCCGGCGAGCACCGCCTCGATCAGGTCCTCTGGGGTGCCCATGCCCATCAGGTATCTGGGTTTGTCTGCCGGCATTTCCTTGAGAACATGGTTCATGATCCGGGAACGCTCCGCTACCGGCTCCCCGACCGCGAGGCCGCCGATCGCATAGCCATCGAATTGGATCTTTTTCAGTTCTTCCAGCGATTTGTCCCGCAGTTCCTCGTAGACGCTTCCCTGCACGATGCCGAACAGCGCATTCGGGTTTCCCTCGTGCGCCTGCTTCGATCGCACCGCCCAGCGCATGCTCAGTTGCATGGATTCGCGCGCCTCGCTTTCGCTGGCGGGGTAGGGCGTGCACTCGTCGAACACCATGACGATGTCGGAATTCAGTGCGCGCTGGATGCGCATGGATTCCTCGGGCGTGAGCAGCAGTTGATCGCCGTTGATGGGGGACGCGAAGCGCACGCCTTCTTCACTTAGTTTCCTAAAAGAAGAAAGACTGAATACTTGAAAACCTCCCGAGTCCGTGAGGATCGGATGCTTCCAGCCCATGAAGCCGTGCAGCCCGCCATGCTTGGCGATCACCTCGGTGCCCGGCCGCAGCCACAGGTGGAAGGTGTTGCCGAGCACGACCTGCGCGCCCAGGCCTTTCAGTTCCGCGGGCGACATCGCCTTCACGGTGCCGTAGGTGCCCACCGGCATGAAGACGGGCGTCTCGACCGTGCCATGCGCCAGCTCCAGCCTGCCGCGTCGCGCCGCGCCGTCGCGATGGGTGACGCTGAATTTCATGGCGCCCTTTCGATCAACATCGCGTCGCCGTAGGAGAAAAAGCGGTAGTTGTTGCGGATCGCATGCGCGTAGGCCTTCCTCATGTTGTCCATGCCCGCGAAGGCGGCCACCAGCATCAAGAGGCTCGATTTCGGCAGGTGGAAGTTGGTGAGCAGCCGGTCCACGGTCCGGAACCCGAAGCCGGGATAAATGAAGAGATCGGTCTCGCCCGACGGCGCGCCACTCAGCGCCGCGCTCTCCAGCGCGCGCAGCGAGGTGGTGCCGACCGCGAGCACGCGCCGGCCCTGCAGCGCGGCGCTCGTTTCCGGCGGAACTTCGTAGCGCTCGAAGTGCATGCGGTGGTCCTCGATATTCGCGCTGCGCACCGGCTGGAAGGTGCCGGCACCGACGTGCAGCGTGAGCATGGCAATATTTGTCCCGTTGTCCTGGATCCTCTTCAGGATTTCCCGATCGAAGTGCAATCCGGCGGTCGGCGCCGCGACCGCCCCCGGGCGCTCGGCATACACGGTCTGGTAGCGCTCCGCGTCTTCGGGACCTGGGGCATGGGTGATGTACGGCGGCAGGGGCACGCTGCCGCAGCGCTCGAGCACCCCGGCGACGGGTTCGGCGAAGCGTACCCGGTAGAGGTCCGCCTCGCACCCCAGCACCTCCGCTGCCACGCCATCGCCGATGCGCAGGCGTGTTCCGGGCCCGGGCGCATGCGACGCGCGCACCAGGCCGAGCGCTTCGTGCTCGCCGACGATGCGCTCGATGAAGAGTTCAATCCTGCCGCCGCTTTCCCTGCTGCCGGCGAGCCGCGCCTTGATGACGCGCGTGTCGTTCAACACCACAACGTCGCGTGCATCCAGCAGGTCCGGCAGGTCGGCGAAGGCGAGATCCCGCAGCGCGCCGGTCGCGCCATCCAGGTGCAGCAGGCGGCTGGCGCCGCGTTCCCCGGCCGGATGCTGGGCGATGAGGTGCGGCGGCAGTTCGTAGTCGAATTCGCTGAGTCGCATTGCAGCGCATTATAGAATTGAGCCCTTGCCGGAATGGTGGAATCGGTAGACGCAGCGGACTCAAAATCCGCCGGCCGCAAGGTCATGAGAGTTCGAGTCTCTCTTCCGGCACCAGTGGCTCGCGCTCGAGCAGCGAGGCAGCAGCGATTGCGCGGCCTGTGGGCTGTATCTGGACTTCCGTGGAAACTTGGGGCACCATGAAGCGGGAGATCAACCAAGGAGGAGGCCGGTCATGCTGCGTACCCTGATTGCAAGCTGTGCGTTTGCGCTCGCGAGCACGTCAGCCCTGGGGCAGACAACCGTCAAGATCGCGGTTCTCGGCCCGATGGCGTTCGTGCAGGGTGAAAATCACTGGATGGGCGCCGAGATGGCGCGCGACGACATCAACAAGGCGGGCGGCATCACGGTGGGCGGCCGTAAGCTGATGGTCGAGCTGGTGCGCGCCGACAGCAACGAGATGACCTCGGTGCCGGACGCGGCGAGCGCGGTGGAGCGCGTCATCACGCGCGACAAGGCCGATTTTCTGATCGGCGGTTTCCGCTCCGAAGCGGTGCTCGCGATGCAGGAGGTCGCGATGGACCACAAGAAGCTGTTCCTCGGCGTGGGCGCCGCGCACGACGAACTCGGCATCCGGGTCGAAAAGGACTACAACCGCTACAAGTACTGGTTCCGCGTCTCGCCCACCAAGAGCACCGACCTCGGACGCACCGTCTTTGGCGTGCTCGGCGCGGTGGCGGGTGATATCCGCACCCAGTTCAAGACGGAGACCCCGAAGGTGGCGGTCCTCGCCGAGAAGGCGATCTGGACCGAGGGCCTGATCGCGGCGGCGCAGAAGAACCTGCCGGCGATGAAGATGGAGATGGTCGGCCTGTGGCAGCCTTCGGCGGTCGCCACCGACGTCACCGCCGAGCTCTCGGCGATCGAGCGCGCCGGCGCCGACATCGTGTTCACCTTCCTCTCAGGGCCGGTGGGCATCGTGACCGGCAGGCAGATGGGCGAGCGCAACATGAAGGCGGTCGCCTTCGGCATCAACGTCGAGGCGCAAAAGGACGAGTTCTGGGGAGCCGCCGCCGGCAAGGCGAACTTCGTCTCGACGCTGGACACCTATGCCGAGGTCGAGATCACGCCCAAGACCGTCCCCTGGGTGAGGGCGTTCAAGGAGCGCTTCAAGAAGTCGCCGACCTACAACGCGGCGACCTACGACGCGGTCATGATCCTCAAGGAGGCGATCGAGAAGGCGAACTCGATCAAGTCGGACGACCTGGTTCCGGTGATCGAGAAGCTGTCCTACCTCGGCAATGCCGCGGTCGTCGAGTTCGACAAGCGCCACGACCCGGTCTGGGGCCCCGGCAAGTCCCTGGGCATCGGCGTGCAGTGGCAGGACGGCAAGAAGGTGGCATTCTGGCCGCCGCAGGTGAAGGGCATGCAGCCGTTCCGGTTGCCGGCCAGGTAAGGCCGGGGAAAAGGATCCCCAAGCCGCGCGGATCAACGCCGCGCGGCCTTTTTTCGCCATGTTCCAGGATATTCTCGTCACCGGGCTGGTGAACGGCAGCGTCTACGCGCTGCTCGCCATCGGCTTTTCGCTTATCTTCGGGGTGGCGCGCATCGTCAATATCGCGCACACCGCCTTTTACATGCTGGCGGCATATGGCTTTTATGCGCTGCTGGTCAAGCTGGGGCTGAATTTCGCCGTCGCGGGCCTGCTCGCGGTGGCCGGCGTCACGGCGCTCTCGCTCGCCTGCTACAAGCTGGTGATCGAGCCCTTGCGCGAGCATGAGGCGGCGGTGCTGATCGCCACCATCGCGCTGGCAATTATCTTTCAGGAACTGATGCTGTTCGCCTTCGGCGGCCACTACCTGGGCATCCCCTCGACCCTCGACGGGGTGGTGAGGATCGCCGGCGTGAGCATTCCGTACCAGCGTTTCGTCATCCTCGCGGTCGCGGCCGTGATGCTCGCGGCAACGTGGGCCCTGCTGTACGCGACGCGCCTCGGTCTTGCCATCCGTGCCACCGCGAACGATCTGGAAGTGGCCAGCCTGATGGGCATGAACGTGCACCGCATCGCGCTGGCGACGGTCGCCTTTTCGGTGGCCCTGGCAGCCATCGCCGGGGTGGTGGTGGCGCCGGTGTACGTGGTGGATCCGTTCATGTGGCTCGGGCCGCTGGTGACGATGCTCGCGATCGTGGTGCTCGGCGGCCTGGGCAGCGTCAAGGGCAGCCTGGCCGGTGCGTTCATCATCGGCTTCGTCGAGGCCATCACGGTGTTCGCCCTACCGGCGGGCGCGTTCCTGAAGGGCGCGGTGGCGCTCTCGATCATGGTGCTGGTGCTGCTAGTGCGGCCCGAGGGGCTTTACGGGGTGGTCTTCGAGGAGGAGGAGCGTTGAGGTACTGGCTGCGCCGTCTTTGGATGCAGTTGAGGAACGAGGTCTTGGTGCTGCCCTCGCGGACGCTGGTGCTCGTCTGGGCGATCGCGCTGCTTCTGCTCCCTTGGGTGTACGCCGATCCATACGTGCTGAGGATTGTCACGCTCACCTGCCTGTTCGCGATCTTCGCCGCGAGCTGGGATCTGCTCGCCGGCTACTCGGGCCAGGTGAACTTCGGCCACGCTCTGTTTTTCGGCGCCGGCGCCTACGCTTCGGCGCTGCTCTCGCTCAAGCTCGGGCTGTCGCCGTGGCTCACGGTCTGGGCGGGGACCGCGGTCGCGACCTTATTCGGACTCGGCGCGGGCTACCTGTGCCTGCGGCTGCGCGGTTCCTATCTGTCGCTCGCGACGCTCGCATTTCCGCTCATCGCGACGGGGCTGCTGTTCGCGTTTCCGGGCTTCTCCGGCGGCGAGCTGGGGTTTTCCGGCCTGCCCCGGCTCGCGAACAGCCTGCTGGGCAACTATTACATCGCGGTGATCGCGATGCTCGCGCTGGTCTTCGGCCTGTGGCTCATCGCGGACTCGAAGTTCGGCCTGGTGCTGCACGCGATCCGCGACGACGAACTGGCGGCGCGCGCCTCGGGCATCAACACGCCGCGCTACAAGCTGGCGGCGTTCGCGCTGTCCGCGTTCGCCGCCGGCCTGGCGGGCGCGCTGCTCGCCCATTACATGAGGGTCACCGGGCCGTTCACGCTCGAGACCGCGCTGTCGTTCCAGGTCGTGATCTGGGGCATCTTCGGCGGCGTGGCGACGATCTACGGGCCGGTGGCGGCGGTGTTCGTGCTCTATCCGCTCACCGAGTGGTTCGGCGGCTTCCAGGCGTTCGGCGAGCGGCGGCTGCTGTTCTTCGCGGTGATCGTGCTGCTGGTGCTGCTCTACATGCCGCGCGGCCTCGCGCCCTGGGTGCGCGACAAGATCGAGACCCTGTGCCCGCGCTGCAAGCAGCGTAACGGGGCGTGGCGGACCCACTGCCGCCTGTGCTCCGCGCCGCTCATCGCCACCGACCGGCCGCGCGCCTCGGAACCCGACAAGGGGTAGCTACAGCATCCCGAGATAGCAGGCGCGCAGCGACTCGTCGGCCAGCAGCTTGGCGCCCGGGCCTTCGCCCCACACCCGGCCCTGCGACAGCACGTAGTTGCGGTGCGCCAGCTTGAACACCTGGCCGACTTCCTGCTCGACGACGAGCACCGGTATGCCCTCGGCATGGATGCGCGAGATGGTGGCGAAGACGTCCTCGCGCACCTTGGGCGCCAGCCCGAGCGAGGGCTCGTCGATGGCGAACAGCTTGGCGTCGTACATGAGCGCCCGCGCGGTGGCGAGCATCTGCTGCTCACCGCCCGAGAGCGTGCCCGCGAGCTGGTCCTTCCTCTCCGACAGGCGCGGAAACAGCGCGAAGCAACGCTCCAGGCGGCGCCGGGTCTGCGCCGCGTCGCGCGAAAGATGGGCGCCCGCCATCAGGTTGTCGAGCACGCTGAGTTCGCGGAACGGCCGCTGCCGCCCCGGACAGAGGGCCAGTCCCCGCTTGCGGATCTCGTGCGGCGGCAAGGCGTCGATGCGCTCGCCGGCGAACCGGATCTCGCCTTCCAGCACGACCTCGCCGTGCACGCCGCGCTGCATTTTCTCCTGGAACCGGATCAACCCGGAGACGGCGCGCAGCACTGTGGACTTGCCGGCGCCATTCGGGCCGACGATGCCGACGAACTCGCCCTCGTCCACCGAGAGCGAGACGCCGTTGAGGATCACCGCCTTGTCGTAGCGCACGCCGAGGTCCTTGACTTCAAGCAGGGGCATGCGCGGCTCCCGTAGTCCCCGTTTGCCCGCCGCCAAGATAGGCCTCGATCACGTTCGGATCCCTGACCACGTCCTCGGGCCTGCCGTCGGCGATCATTTCGCCGTGGTCGAGCACGATGACGCGGTCCACGATGGACATGAGTTCCTTCAGCTTGTGCTCGATCATCAGCACCGCGGGGCCTTCGGAGTGCAGCCTGCCGAAGCGCCCGCCCTTGTGGATCCGCCGGATCGATTTCACCAGCAGCCCGGAGTCCACCGGGCCGATGCCGCCGAGCGGCTCATCGAGCAGCAGCAGCTCGGGTTCGGCCGAAATCGCGCGTGCCACCTCCAGGCGCTTGAGTTCGCCCTGCGACAGGCCCGAGGCGGACTCGAGCGCGAGTTCCGAGATGCCGACGAATTCGAGCGCGTCCATGGCCCGGGCCTCGATCTTCTTCACCCATTCGCCGCGGCTCCTCGCGCGCGGCGCCAGCAGCGGCACCATCACGTTGGCGATGACCGGCAGGTGGCGGAACGGGCGCATCATCTGGAAGGTGCCGGCGATGCCGCGGTTGGTCACCTCCCAGGGCTTCAGCGCCGTGATGTCCTCGCCGTTGAACACGATGCGCCCGGCATCGGGCTTGAGGATCCGGGTGATCAGGCGCAACAACGTGGTCTTGCCCGAGCCGTTGGGGCCGATCAGCCCGGTGATCTGGTCGCGGCGCAGTTCGAAGCTGATGTCATTGACCGCGGTGAGGCCGCCGAAGCGCTTGGTCAGGTGCTCGATGCGCAGGAATGGCGTGGACACCTTGCATCGCCTATGCGTGCTCTTCGCGCAACTCGCGGCGCGAGACCTTGCCGACGTCGGTCTTGGGCAGCTCGCCGCGGAACTCGACGATGTGCGGCACCTTGTACGCGGCCAGCCGCTCCCGGCAGTAGAGCTTGATCTCGTCCTCTCCCACCTTGCCGCGCGCGTCGCCCTGCAGGACCACGATCGCCTTGATCAGCTGGCCGGCCGCCAGATCGGGGACGCCGATCACCCCGGCCGCCTTCACCCTCGGGTGCGCGTAGAGGACATCCTCCACTTCCTTGGCGAAGATCGAGTAGCCCTTGTGCTTGATCAGGTCCTTCGCGCGGTCGAAAAAATGGAAATAACCTTCCTCGTCCATGCGCACCAGGTCGCCGGTGCGCAGCCAGCGCAGGCCGCCCGCCTCGAGGAAGGAATTCGCGCTCTCCTCGGGTTTTTGCCAGTAGCCGCGCATGACATTGGGGCCGGCGAGCACCAGTTCGCCAGTCTCGCCCACCGGCAGGAACTCGCGCGTCTCCGGTTCGATCACCGCGGCCTGCATGTTGGGCACCGGGCAGCCGAACGAGCCCGGCTTGGGCCGGCGCGGCGGATTGACGTGGCTGATGGCGCAGGTCTCCGACAGCCCGTAGCCCTCGGTGATCGTCGAGCCGGTCCGCCGGTTCCAGTCCTTCATGGTCGATTCGTGCAGCGTGTCGGCCCCCGAGAGCACCAGCTTCAACCGGCGCCAGTCTGCCTTGTCGGCGTCCTTGTGGTCCTTCAGGTATTCATACAGCGTCGGCACGCCGTAGAAAACGCTCGCCTGGTAGCGCTCCATCGCGGCGAGGATCTGTTCGGTGTCCGGAGTGGTGAACAGCACCAGCAGGCTGCCCTGGCACAGGCCGTTCAGCATGATCACGGCCTGGCCGTAGATGTGGAAGAACGGCAGGAAGGCGAGGATCACCTCCTTGCCGACCTCGAAATCGGGAAACGCGGCCTGCGCCCCGACGCGCGCCGCCATCATGTTGTAGTGCGTGAGCATCACGCCCTTCGGGTTTCCGGTCGTGCCGCCGGTGTAGGGCAAGGCCGCGAGGTCGGTCTTCGGATCGATCGCCACCGCGGGCGGTTGCGGCGCGTGCGCCTTTAGGAGGTCCTGCAGCCAGTGCAGGTTCGGGGCCGCGGGGATCGCGGGCGCCTTCCTGCCGAACAGGCGCTTGAGCGCCGGCAGGTATTCGTTGACGTTCGTGAGCACCGCGAAATCGAGCGGCACCCCGCTCTTGGCCACCTTGTCGTAAAGAATGTCCTGGCACACGATGGCGCGCGCGCCGCTGTCCTCGAGCTGGAAGCGCACCTCGTGGCTGGTGTACACCGGGCTGATCGGCGTCACGACCGCGCCGCACTTGAGGACCGCGAAATAGGCGATGATGAACTGCGGGCTGTTGAGCAGGTAGAGCGCCACCCGGTCGCCTTTCTTCAGCCCCAGGCCGGCGAGCGCCGCGGCGAGGCGGTCGCTCGCTTCGCGCAGCTCGCGGTAGGAAATGTCCCGGCCGTAGAACGCCACGGCGGTGCGCCGCGGATCGCGACCGCAGGCCTCGTCGAAGGCCTGCGGGATCGACACGTCCGGCACCGCAACGGTGGCCGGAATCCCCGGCTGATAATGTTTCAGCCAGGGCTTGGCGAGATACTGCTCAAGTGCGCTCATCTTTCTCCCTTCCCAAATCATGTTACTACGCATTTTCTTCCGGCCTGACCGGGCCCCGCATCGCGGCGGAATGTGGTGCTAGCGTGGGCGCGCATCCAGACTTGGAGGAAGAAAAGATGCGCTCGTCGTCCCGCTTGTCAATCCGTCTGTTGATCGCCGCGCTGGCGACCGCCGTCGCGCCCGCGGCCCTGGCGCAGGCGTGGCCCGCCAAACCGGTTCGCGTTATCGTCAACTTCGCCTCCGGCGGCACGCTCGACCTGATCACGCGCCCGCTCGGCGCCAAGCTGAGCGAGGCGCTCGGGCAGCCGTTCGTGGTCGAGAACCGGGCCGGCCGCCAACGGCGCCATCGGCCTGGAGGCCGTGGCGCGTTCCGCGCCCGACGGCTACACGCTGCTCAGCTCGGCCGGCAGCCCGATGGTGATCAACCCGCACCTGTACAAACTCCCGGTCGATCCGGCCAAGCGGCGAAATCGGCCGCGCGATGCAGACCCCGGAGCTGCGCAACGCGCTCGCCAGCATCGCGGCGGAGATCATGCTCGCCACGCCGCAGGAATTCGCCGCGCGGCTGCAAAGCGACCGGGAGCGCTTCGGCGCGGTGGTGCGCGAAGCCAACATCCGCGTCGAATAGCGCCGCGGCGCGCGGGCCTACCGCGTTTTCCGCGCTCCGCGCAGGGCGGCATCCACCAGGGCATCCATCATCCAGCGCACCACCGCCTCGGTCTCGCGGTCGCTCGCGCCGCAGATGTCCTTGAGGATCACCATCGCCTCGATGCCGTAAACGACGGCCAGCGCGTGCAGCAGCCTTTGGTAGGTTTTCCTTGAAAGCTTTTTTTTCAACGGGGAAATCGTCGTGGCGAGGATGCCCGTGCGCTGGCCGCGGCGGAACGGCTCCTCCTCCAGCAGGCCGGCGGCCTCGAGCGACTGGTGCTCCAGCGCCAGCTGCAGCGCCGCACGCATGTGCGGCTCGTACTCGGCGAAGCGCGAATAGGTGCGGTCGAGCAGCGCGTGCAGCCGCGCCTTGGGGTTGCCGTGCTGCGGCACGGCGCGGCGCACCGGGGCGAGGGCTTCGGCGATCACCGCGCTCACCAGCTTGGAGCGGCTGGGGAAGTACCGGTAGGCGGTGGCGCGGGAAACCTCCGCCGCCAGGGCCACCTCGGCCACGGATGGGATGCGTCCCCGCCGCACCAGCGTCACCGCTTCGGCCAGCAGCCTGCGGAAGACGCGGCCGCGATGCCCCAGGCCCAGGTCGGGCAGGGCGTAGAAGGAAGCTGCCGCAGCGGCGGCTTTTTTCCGCATTGCAGATTGACAGGGGGCCGGAAACCCTCGTAGTCTGGCACAACGGAATGAGACTCGTGTCTCATTTTGTTAACCAGGCAGTCATTTGCACCGCAGCATCCCCGGGGGAGGGGTTGGCGTGACTACGCAGTTCGTCGAGCGCGTGGCGGTCGAGATCGACGGGGCCGGCGATGCCGTCCTCATGATCCACGGCCTGGGCGGCACCTCCAATTTCTGGACGCCGGTGCTGCCTGCGCTCGCCCGCTTCCGCACCATCCGTCCCGACCTGCCCGGCTCGGGCCGCTCGCACCGCGTCGAGGGTGCGCTTTCCATCGACCGCTTCGTGCGCGCACTGATGCGGGTCTGCGGCGCCGCGGGCGTCGAGCGGGCCCACGTCGTGGCGCATTCCATGGGGACCATCATCGCCCTCCACCTTGCGGCGCTGGAGCCGCGACTGGTGCGCAGCCTCGCCCTCTTTGGCCCGCTCACCGCGCCGCCCGATTCGAACCGCAGCCCGATCCGTGCGCGCGGCGCCAAGGCGCGCAGCGAAGGCGAGCCCGGCATGCAACAAATCGCGGACGCCATCGTACAGGCGGCGACCTCGAGCGAAACGCGCGCTCGGCGTCCTGTGGCGGTGGCCGCGGTGCGCGAGTCGCTCATGCGCCAGAGCCCGGAAGGCTATGCGCGCAGCTGCGAGGCGCTGTCGGATGCACAGCCGGCGGACATCGCGAAGATCGCCTGTCCGGTGCTGCTGGTGACCGGCGACGAGGACGCGGTGTCGCCGCCGCAGTCGGTGCGCGGCATCGGCGAGAAGATTCCCGGTTCACAGGTGGAGGTGCTCAGTCGTTGCGGGCACTGGACCATCTACGAGAAGCCGGAAGAGTGCGGCGAACTGTTGGCCCGTTTTTATTCTCAACGCTTTCAATAGGAGGAAGTCATGGCGAATACGCTCTTCACCAATGTGCGCATCCTCGACGGCACCGGCGCCCAGCCCTACGCCGGCGAAGTGCTGATTCAGGGCAACCGCATCTCCCGCATCGGCCGAGGCGTGCGCAGCCTGCCGGTCGCCGGGGTGACGGTGATCGATGCCGCCGGCGCCACCCTGATGCCCGGCATGGTCGAGGCGCATACCCACCTGGGCTGGAACAACTCGAAGACGCTGGATGCCATCCAGAAGATGCCGCCCGAGGAGCACACGCTGTGGACCGCCCAGATGGCGAAGCTCTATCTGGACCACGGCTGGATCTCCTGCGTCGGCGCGGCGGCCCCCAAGCCGCGCCTCGACGTGGTGATCCGCGACGCGATCAACGCCGGCCAGATTCCGGGGCCGCGCTACCTCGCCGCCAGCCAGGAGATCACGGTCACCGGGTCGCTCGGGGATGACATGCTGCCGCACCTGCCGTATCCGGAAACGTCCTTCGGCAAGGTAGTGGACGGGCCGGAGGAAATGCGCAAAGCGGTGCGCATGTTCCTGAAGTACGGGGTGGATTCGATCAAGCTCAACCTCTCGGGCGACAACCTGGTTCCCGGCGCCGATGCGAAGACCAACTGGATGAGCGACGAGGAAGTGGCGATGGCGGCCAGGGAAGCCAAGATCCGCGGCAAGCGGCTCTCGTCCCACGCGCGCTCCTCCGAGTCGGTCAAGCAGAGCCTGCGCCACGGCATCGACATCATCTACCACGCCAGCTTCGCCGACGAGGAAGCGCTCGACATGCTGGAAGCGCAAAAGGACCGGATCTTCGTCGCGCCGGGCCTGTCGGTGATTATCCGGCTGCTCGACAACGGCGAAACGGTCGGCATCAGCAATGCGCAGGCGAAGCAGATGGGCTACGAGCTGGAGCTCGAGGCCGCCGTGAAAAGCTTGAAGGCGATGCTCAAGCGCGGCATCCGGGTGCTGCCCGGCGGTGACTACGGCTTCGCCTGGGCGCCGCACGGCGAGAACGCCAAGGACCTCGAGTACTTCGTCAAGCTCCTCGGCATGACGCCGATGGAGGCCATCGTTTCCTGCACCCGCTGGGGCGGGCAGATGATGATGCGCGGCCACGAGCTGGGCGAGATCAAGGAAGGCTACCTCGCCGACCTCTTGCTGGTGGACGGCGACCCGCTGTCCAACATCGCCATCCTGCAGAACCCCGCGAAGCTGCTCGCGATCATGAAGGACGGCGTGTTCCACAAGGAGCCGGAGATCCTCTCGGCGCGGACCCGGCGGACGCAGACCGCCGCGATGGACAGCACCCCGCCAGTGCGGCCGGATGCCGCTCTGCATCACGCCGCCGGACTGCCGGTCCTGCCGGAGGCCGTGCGCTCGGCGCGGAACCGGTGGAGCTAGGCGGCGTGCGGCAGGGTTGAACCGATGTCCCGCTTGCAGAAATGGTTCTGGGGACTCGCGCTCGTCCCGCCGCTGTCGGTGTTCGCCGTCTGGGGCATCTGGGACAACGCGAAGCTGTTCTTCATCACGCTGCTCAACGGCCTCACGCTGGCGTCGCTGTATTTCATCGTCGCCAGCGGCTTCACGCTGGTGTTCGGTTTGATGAGGAACGTCAACCTGGCGCACGGCTCGCTCTACCTGCTGGGCGGCTACGTCGGCTATATCGTCGCGGAAAAGACCGGCTTGTTCGTGCTGGCGCTGGCGGCGGGGTTCCTGGTCGCGGCGCTGGTGGGCCTGCTGATGCAGGTGGCGATTTTCCGCTTCATGCAGGGCGAGGACCTGCGCCAGACCATGGTGACCATCGGCCTGTCGATCGTCATCGCCGATCTGCTGCTGTGGGGGATCGGCGCCCAGGTGCACCAGATGAGCGCGCCCGGCTGGCTTGCCGGCCCCCTGCGCGATATTCCTCTGATCACGGCGTACTCGAAGTACCGCATGGCGCTGCTGCCCCTGGGCATCATCATCGGCGTGCTGCTGTGGCTGTTCCTCAACCGCACGCGCGTCGGCATGATGATCCGCGCCGGCGTGGATGACCGCGGCATGCTCGCGGCCACCGGCGTCAACGTGAACCTGGTGTTCGCGGCGACCTTCGCCATCGGCGCCGGCCTGGCCGGCTTCGGCGGCGTCATCGGCGCGGTCGAACTCTCGATGGTGCCGGGCGAGGACGTGCGCCTGCTGCTCGCCTCGCTCATCGTGGTGATCGTCGGCGGCATGGGCAGCGTCGTCGGCGCGGCGCTCGGCGCCGTCATCCTCGGGGTCGCCGAAACCTACGGCCTCGCCTACGCCCCGACCTACAGCGTGGTGTTCACCTTCGTGATCCTGGTGATGGTTCTTGCCTTTCGGCCGCGCGGCATCCTCGGGCAGGCGGCATGAGCGCAGCCGAGTGGCGCAATGCGATGAATGCGGGGTCTGGCCGCCTGGCGATGGGCAAGGTTTTGGTTTTGCCTCCGCAAGAAAAAACAGAATCCTGGACAAGAAAAAATCCCATCCGCGCACGCCATGTCCTCGTTCTCGGTTTCCTGCTCGCCTTCCCCATGTACGCGACGCCATTTCTCACCTACCAGATCGGGGCGCAGTCGCTGGCGCTCGGCCTGATCGCGCTGTCGCTCACGTTTCTTGGCGGCTACGGCGGCATGGTTTCGCTCGCGCAGATGACGGTGGCCGGCGTCGCCGGGTACATGCTGGCGGTATTCGGCGCGAGCGGCGAAGCGGCGCTCAGCCTGGGCTGGAGCTGGTGGATCGCGGTGCCGATCGCGATCGTGATCGCGACGCTGGTCGGCACCGCCATCGGCTGGCTGTCGGTGCGCACCGAGGGCATCTACACCATCATGATCACCCTCGCTGTGGGCGTTGCTTTCTACTATCTCTGCCTGCAGAACTACTCGGTGCTCAACGGTTTCCAGGGCTTCCAGCGCGTGTATGCGCCGACGGTGCTGGGGATCAACTTGCGCGAACCGGTTCCGTTCTACTTCCTCGTGCTCGCCTGCGCGCTGGGCGGTTACTTTCTGGCCAAATACATTCTTCGCGCCCCGTTCGGCATCGCCATGCAGGGCATCCGCGACAACCCGCGCCGCATGAACGCGCTCGGTTTTCATGTCATGGCGCACCGCGTCGCGGCCTACGCCGTGGCCGGCTTGATCGCCGCGGTCGGCGGCGTGCTGTTCACCTGGTACAACGGCCTGGTGACGCCGGGCTCGGTCGGCACCAGCTGGCTGATCAACATTCTCGTCATCGCGGTGCTCGGCGGCATGCGCCACCCGATCGGCCCGTTCATCGGCGCCATCGTGTTCGTGCTGCTGCAGACCTTCGCCATCGACCTGATCGACCGCGAGCGCTTCAATCTCGTGATCGGCGGCGTGTTTCTTGCCATCGTGCTGTTTTCGCCGGACGGGCTGCTCGGTTTGTGGGCGGCGCTGAAGTCGCGTTTTCCGAGCGGATCGAAGTTCTTAACCCCAAGAGGAGGTATCAGATGAAGAAAAGAACGTTTGTCCGCACGCTCGTTGGCGCGGCCGTCCTGGCCGTGTTCTCGGGGGTGGCGTATTCGCAGCAAACCGTGAAAATCGGCTTGCTGTCGAACCTGGAGGGTCCGTTCGCCGCCGGTGGCGCCGACGGCATGCGCGGCGCCGAGCTCGCGATCAAGCAGAAAAACGGCATGGCTGGCGGCCGCAAGATCGAGCTCATCAAGGCTTCGTCGGACGCCAAGCCCGACGTCGCGGTGAACGCGACACGCAAGCTCGTCGAGCAGGACAAGGTGGACATCATGGTCGGGCCGCTCTCGGGCGGCGAAGGCATCGCGGTCAAGGAATACTCCAAGACCCAGCCCAACATCACCTTCATCAACGGCTCCTCGGGTGCGCAGGCGACCACGCTGGTCAACCCGTCGCCGAACTTCTTCCGCTTCAACACGGAAGGCGCGCAGTGGATGGTGGGCCTGGGCAAGGCGGCGCTCGACAAGGGCTACAAGCGCGTGATGGTGATCGCCGAGGACTACGCCTTTCCGTACTCGCAGGTGCAGGGCTTCATGTCCGAGTACTGCCGCCTGGGCGGCAAGGTGCCGGTCAAGGCCTGGGTGCCGCTCGGCGGCAAGGACTACGCATCGGTGATCGCGCGGATACCCAAGGACGTGGACGCGCTGGTGGTCATTCTGGGCGGCGCCGACGCGGTCAACTTCCTCAACCAGTACGAGGCCGCGGGCGGCGACAAGCCGATGATCGGCGGCTCGATCACGGTGAGCCAGGACGTGCTCAACTACAAGGGCAAGCGCCGCGACTCGCTGGTGGGCACGATCGCGGGGGCGCCGATCGCGGACTCGTTCGACGCGCCCGAGTTCAAGGCCTTCGTTGCCGACTACCAGAAGAACTACCCGGTGTCGGCCGGCGGCTACCCGAGCCCGTCGCTGTTCGCTCTCGTGTACTACATCAACATGAAGGCGGCGCTGGACGGGCTGGACGCGGTCAAGGGCGATCTTTCGGGCGGCCAGGCGAAGTACCGCGAAGCGCTCACGAAGATGGTGCTGAAGACCCCGGTGGGCGACGTGCGCCTGGACTCGAACCGCCAGGCGATCGGCACCACCTTCATTACCGAGGTGGTCAAGGACGCGCAGGGCAATCTCTCCAACCGCGTGCTGCGCAAGGTGGACGGCATCGATCAGATGCTCGGCATGAAGAAGGAAGATTTCAAGATGGGCTCGCGCGATGAACCGAATTGCCCGTAGCGCAATGGCGAACTGCCCGTAAGGCTTACGCCATGGCGACGGTTGCCGGCCCTGCGCAACGCGAACTGCTCTCGACCGGAGACGCACTCCGGCTCGAGGGCGTGTCGCGCAGCTTCGGCGCGCTCAAGGCGGTCGAGAACTTCTCGTTCTCGGTCGCCGCGGGCGAGCGCAGGGCGGTGATCGGCGCCAACGGCGCGGGCAAGACCACGCTGTTCAACGTGATCACCGGCGACTACGCGGCCACTTCAGGCCGCGTGCGCTTTTTCGGCGAAGACGTGACCGCGCACCCGCCCTACGAGCGCATCCGGGCGGGGATGCGGCGCACCTACCAGTCTTCGCTCCTGTTCCGCGACCTCACGGTGCGGGACAATCTTTTCCTGGCCGTGCGCGGTGTCGCGCGCGGCCGCTTCAGCTTCCTGCATCCGGGGCGCGCGAGCACCACCCGCGCCGCGGCCGAAGGCCTGCTCGAGCGCGTCCGGCTGACGCACGTTGGCGACGAGCCGGTGGCCATGCTCTCGCACGGCCAGCAGCGGCAGCTGGAGATCGGCATGGCGCTGGCGGGCGCGCCGCGCCTGATCCTGTTCGACGAGCCGGCCGCCGGGCTTTCGCCCGCCGAGCGCCGGGAGCTGGTCGTGCTGCTGAACGCGTTGCCGAAGCACATGAGTTTCATCCTCATCGAACATGACCTGGAGATTGCGCTGCGCGTGGTGGACCGCGTCACGGTGATGCACAACGGCCGCATGCTGAAGGAAGGCACGCCCGCCGAAATAGAGAACGATCCGGAAGTGCAGGAAATCTACATGGGCCAGGCGGGGCACGCATGAATGCTGGTGCGCGCAATCCCGCTCTCGCTATCGAGAAACTGGACGTCCACTACGGCCGCGCGCACGCGCTGCAGGAAGTGTCGCTGACCCTGGAGCAGGGCGTGCTTGCCGTGGTTGGCAGGAACGGCATGGGCAAGACCACGCTGTGCAACGCGATCACGGGCCTGGTGCGCGCGACCGGCAGCGTCCGGTTTCTGGGCCAGGAGTTGATCGGGCTGCCGGCGCACCGGATCACGCATCTCGGCATCGGCTACGTGCCGCAAGGTCGGCGCGTCTGGCCCTCGCTCACCGTTCACGAACATCTGTTGCTTTCCTCAAGAAACAGGAAGAGTAAC
This sequence comes from Nitrosovibrio sp. Nv4, assembly GCA_945906765.1. Taxonomy (GTDB): domain Bacteria; phylum Pseudomonadota; class Gammaproteobacteria; order Burkholderiales; family SG8-39; genus RBG-16-66-20. The sequence goes on from CAMDRF010000041.1 coordinate 20,561, forward strand.
GGGCCATGGACGGTGGAACGCATCTATGCGACTTTCCCACGGCTCGCTGAAAGAAAATCCAACGGCGGCGCGCAGCTCTCGGGCGGCGAGCAGCAGATGCTCGCCATCGCGCGCGCCCTGCTGCTCAACCCGAAGCTGCTGGTCATGGACGAGCCCACCGAGGGCCTCGCGCCGGTGATCGTGCAGCAAGTCGAGGCGATGCTGAAGTCGCTCGCCGCCGACGGCGAGATCTCGGTGCTGCTCATCGAGCAGAACCTCGGCGTGGCCATTGCGGTGGCCGATACCGTGGACGTGATGGTCAACGGGCGCATCGCGCGCTCCATGCCGGTAAGCGAGCTTGCCGGCGACCGGGGCCTGCAGCAGCGGCTGCTGGGGGTGAAGGCCGCGGACGATGAAGAGGAAGTCACGCCAGAGGTTGAGTCCGCCCCGGATGCAGGAGAGATCAGGGTATTCACGGTGAAGCGGGCCGAGGGTGCCGACATCCCCGCGCCGGCGCTGGAGCCGCGCGCGGTGCGCGGCCATACGCGCTGGGGATCGGTAGATGTCGATCGTCCCATCGAACATGCTTTTGAAGAAAAAAATCTTTCAAAAGAAGGAAAAGAAACCGCTGCAACCCCCGAAACCCGCGTGGTCGAGTTTCCCGTCGCTGCAAGCGCGGGGCGGGCCGCCTACGTGGTCGGCACCTTCGACACCAAGGGCCGGGAACTGGGCTACCTGCGTGCCTGCATCGAGAAGCTCGGCCTGCGCGTGGTGACGGTGGACATCGCCACCTCCGGCAAGCCGTCCTCGGCGATGGTGCACCCGCGCGAAGTGGCGCGCTGCCATCCGCGCTTTTCACGAGACGGCGAGCGGGCGGTGTTCACCGGCGATCGCGGCAGCGCGGTCACCGAGATGGCGCTCGCGCTCGAGCACTTCATCGCACGCCGCCGCGACCTGGGCGGCATGATCTCGGCCGGCGGCTCAGGCAATACCGCGCTCGCCACCCCGGCGATGCGGCGCCTGCCGATCGGCGTGCCCAAAGTGATGGTTTCCACGGTGGCCTCGGGCGACGTCAAGCCTTACGTCGGGCCCTCCGACATCTGCATGATGTATTCAGTCACTGACGTCTCCGGCCTCAACCGTATCTCCGAGAAGGTGCTGGCGAACGCCGCGCACGCGCTCGCCGGGATGATCGCTCACGCGCCCAGGGAAAAGATCGCGCCGGACACGAAGCCGGCGATCGGATTGACCATGTTCGGCCTGACCACTTCCTGCGTGCAGGCCCTCACGCCGCTCCTGGAGCCGGACTACGACTGCATCGTATTTCATGCCACCGGCACCGGCGGCCAGTCGATGGAGAAGCTGGTGGAGTCGAAGCTGCTCTCGGCGGCGATCGACGTCACCACCACCGAGATCGCCGACGAGATCGTCGGCGGGGTGCTGACCGCGGGTCCCGAGCGCATGGACGTCTTCGCCCGCATGAGGGTCCCCTATGTCGGCTCCTGCGGGGCGCTCGACATGGTGAATTTCTGGGCCATGGACACGGTGCCGGCGCAATTCCGCGGCCGGCGCCTGCACCGCCACAACCCGAACGTGACGCTGATGCGCACCACGCCGGAGGAGAGCGTGAAGATCGGGCGCTTCATCGCGGCCAAGCTCAACCGCATGGAGGGCCCGGTGCGCTTCCTGATTCCGGAGGGCGGCATATCGGGACTGGACAAGCCCGGCGGCCCGTTTTGGGACCCTGCAGCAGACAAAGCGTTGTTCGATTCAATCTCACTGGAATTTATTTCTAGTTCACTAAAAAAATTAATTCGCTTGCCGCTGCACATCAACGACCCCGCATTCGCTGCCGCGCTGGCGGCGAACTTCAGGGAAATAGAAAGAAAGGAAGGACCCGTTTCATGGCCCGCATCGCGCGTCACGAGATCCTGAAGAAGCTGCGCGCCAAGGTTAAGCGCCGCGAGCCGATCATCGGCGGCGGCGCCGGCACCGGCCTGTCGGCGAAATGCGAAGAGGCGGGCGGCATCGACCTCATCGTCATCTATAACTCCGGCCGCTACCGCATGGCCGGGCGCGGCTCGCTGGCGGGCCTGATGGCCTACGGCAACGCCAATGAGATCGTGCTCGACATGGCGCGCGAGGTTCTGCCGGTGGTGCGGCACACGCCCGTGCTCGCGGGCGTGAATGGGACTGATCCGTTCCTGATCGTGGATGATTTTTTTGGCAAGTTGATCTCTTTAGGTTTTTCAGGCGTTCAAAATTTCCCTACGGTAGGCCTGTTCGACGGCACCATCCGCGCGCAGCTCGAAGAGACAGGGATGGGATATGACCTTGAAATCAAGACAATAAAAAGAGCGAGGGAACTGGATCTCCTGACGACGCCCTACGTGTTCTCGGAGCAGAACGCGCGCGGCATGGCGAAGGCGGGCGCCGACGTCATCGTCTGCCACCTTGGCCTCACCACCGGCGGCGCGATCGGCGCCAATACCGCGCTCAGGCTGAAGGACTGCGTGCCGCTGATCGAGCGCTGGGCGGCGGCGGCGCGCGCGGTCAACCCCGAGGTCATCGTACTGTGCCACGGCGGGCCGATCGCCGAGCCGAAGGACGCGGGCTTCATCCTGAAAAACTGCCCGGGCTGCAACGGCTTCTACGGCGCCTCCAGCGTGGAGCGCCTGCCCACGGAACGGGCAATCACCGAAACCACCAGAAAATTCAGAAACATCAAAGCAAGGAGAGCGTCATGAGCGGATCTCAATTCGGCAGTTTCATTCTCGGCCTGATCGTGGTCGCGGCGGTCGTCGCGATCGCGGTCTGGCTGCTCAACTGGCTGTACCTGCGGTCCTCGAAGGAGCGGGCGTTCGTGCGCACCGGCATGGGCGGCCAGAAGGTGGTGATGAACGGCGGCGCGTTCGTGCTGCCGATCGTGCACGAGGTGGTGCCGGTCAACATGAACACGCTGCGGCTGGAGGTCTCGCGCGGCCGCGACAAGGCGATCATCACCCACGACCGCATGCGGGTGGATGTGACAGCCGAGTTCTACGTGCGCGTGCAGGCGAGCACCGACGCAATTGCTTCAGCCGCGCAAACGCTCGGCCAACGCACGCTCCATCCAGAGACTCTGAAGGAACTGGTCGATGGCAAGTTCGTCGACGCGCTGCGCAGCGTGGCCGCCGAAATGACCATGGAACAGATGCACGAGAAGCGCGGCGACTATGTAAAGCGCGTGCGCGCCGTGGTGGCGGCGGACCTGCTGCAGAACGGGCTGGAACTGGAGACCGTGTCGCTGACGCAGTTCGACCAGACGGCGATGGAATTCTTCAATCCATCGAATGTGTTCGACGCCGAGGGCCTGACGCGCCTCACCGAGCAGATCGAGCGGCGCAAGAAGACGAGGAACGACATCGAGCAGGACACCATGATCCAGATCCGCAACAAGAACCTGGAAACCGAGCGCCAGGCGCTGGACATCGACCGGGAACTGGAGACCGCGCGCCTCGACCAGGAGCGCGAAGTCGAGACCCAGCGCTCGGCGCAGCGCGCCAACGTGGCGCAGGACCGCGCCAACAAGGAGCAGGAGACGGAGCGCGCGCAGATCACGGCCCGGGAGGCGGTCGACCTGGCTCGCCTTGCCTCCGAGCGGTCGGTGGAGGAGGAGCGCATCGGCAAGGAGCGCGACGTGCAGACGAAGGAGATCGAACGGCGCAAAGCGATCGAGCTGGCCGAGCAGCAGCGCGCCATCGCGGTGGCCCAGCAATCGAAGGCGCAATCGGAGGCCCAGGCGGCCGCCGACCAGGCGCGCGCCAAGGCGACCACGGAGGAGGAGCGCGTGTTCACCGCGCGCGAGACCGAAGTGGCCGAGCGGCGCAAGAAGATCGAGCTGATCGGCGCGGCGCAGGAGGCCGAGCGCGATGCGCTGCGGATCACCGTGGCGGCCGGCGCGGAGAAGGCGGCGGCGAGCGACCGCGGCGCGGCGGTGCGCATGGAGGCGGAAGCGACCGCCGACGCCGAGAAGATCCGGGCGCTGGCGGCAAAGATCCGGCACCAAGTCGAGGCGGAGGGCGCGAGCCTCATGAACAAGGCCCAGAACCTGCTCACGCCTGAGTCGCGCCAGTCGGCGATGCGTATCCGGTTGATCGACAAGATGGAAGGCATCATCCGCGAATCGGTGAAACCGATGGAGCGCATCGAGGGCATCAAGATCCTGCAGGTCGACGGCCTGGGCGGAGGCGGGGGCGGCGGGCGCGGGGACAACGGCAACGGCAGTTTCGCTGATGGCGTGGTGAACTCCGCGCTGCGCTACCGCGCGCAGGCGCCGCTGGTGGACCAGCTATTGCGCGAAATAGGCGTCGAAGGCGGCGACCTGGGCCACGCCGCGCGCGGCCTGCTCGCGGCCGGCAGCGCAGCGGCGGCCGTCGACAAGGCGGGCGGCGGCAAGTGATCCGGTGATCCAATGATCAAGGTCTATACCTCCAGCGTCATCGAGGCGCCGGCGGACGCCGTCTGGGCGCAGTTGCGTGACTTCAACGGCCTGCCGAAGTGGACGCCCTTCGTCGCCGAGTCGCGCATCGAGGGGGGGCACGCGGCCGACAAGATCGGCTGCGTGCGCAATTTCCGCCTCAAGGACGGCGGCGTGATCCGCGAGCAGCTGCTGACGCTGTCGGACTACGACTACCAGTGCAGCTACTCGATCCTGGAGAGCCCGATGGGCGTGGAGAACTACGTCGCGACCCTGAAACTCACGCCGGTGACCGACGGCAATCGCACGTTTGCAGAGTGGTGGGCCGAATTCGACTGCGCGCCGGAGAAGGAACGCGAGCTGGCTCAGAACATCGGCCAGGGGGTTTTTCAAGCGGGTTTTGACTCCTTGAAGAGCCTTTTAAGAAGATAAAAAAAGCAACCCCAAAGTGATCCGGGTTACCCGCTCCGCCGTCATCGACGCGCCGATCGCGCGCGTCTGGGAAGTGCTGCGCGACTTCAACAGCCACTGGGCCTGGCACCCGGCGGTGGGCAAGTCGCAGATCGAAAATGGCGAACCGGCCGACCAGGTCGGCTGCGTGCGCAATTTCTTTCTCAAGGACGGCAACCACATCCGCGAGCAGCTGCTGGCGCTCTCGGACCGCGACCATGTCTCCACCTATTGCATCCTCGATGCCACGCTGCCGATGAAGCACTACGTCGCCACCGTGCGCCTCAAGCATGTCACCGACGGCAACCGCACCTTCTGGCACTGGCAGTCCACCTTCGACGTGCCGCGCGGTCGGGAGAAGGAATTTGAGGAACTGGTGGGCAAGGGCGTCTACGAGGGCGGGTTTGAGGGTTTGAAGTCTTTCTTGCGCAGAGGTGCCGTTGCCGTTCCTTCTTCCGCGAAGAATCTCTCCTCCCAGAATGCGCAAGCGGTCGTCGCCACGGCTTTTGGCGGGCCCGACGTCCTGCGCTATGACTTCGTATCGGTCAAGGCGCCGGGCCCCGGCGAAGTGCGCATCCGGCAAACGGCCGTGGGCGTGAACTACATCGACGTCTATGTCAGGAAGGGCCTCTACCGCATGATCGATCCGCCCGCGGCGATCGGCATGGAGGCGGCCGGGGTGGTGCTTGATGTCGGGGAAGGCGTGGCCCACCTGTTGCCCGGCGACCGCGTCGCCTATGCCTGTCCGCCCCCGGGCGCATATGCCACGGTGCGCACGATGACGGCCGACCAGGTGGTGGTGCTGCCCGATGAAGTGAGCGACGAAACCGCGGCGGCAGTGATGCTGAAGGGCATGACCGCCGAGTGCCTGCTGCATCGCACGCACCGCGTGCGGCCGGGACAGACGGTGCTGGTGCACGCTGCGGCGGGCGGCGTCGGCCTGCTGCTGTGCCAGTGGGCCAGGGCGCTTGGCGCCAAGGTGATGGGAACAGTCTCGAGCGAGGAAAAAGCCAGGC
>CAMDRF010000042.1 GCA_945906765.1 Nitrosovibrio sp. Nv4
ACGGACTTCGCCAGGTTCCTGGGCTTGTCCACGTCGCTGCCGCGCGCGAGCGCTGTGTGGTACGCGAGTAGCTGCAGCGGCACCACATGCAGGATCGGCGAGAGCAGCCCGTAGTGCTCCGGTAGCCGGACCACGTTCACACCTTCCGAAGCGGCGATGCGCGTATCAGCGTCGGCCAGCACATACAGCTCGCCGCCCCGCGCGCGCACTTCCTGCATGTTCGATTTCAGCTTCTCCAGCAGCGCGTCGTTCGGCGCCACGGTAACCACCGGCATCGCGGCGGTGACCAGCGCGAGCGGCCCGTGCTTCAACTCCCCCGCCGGGTACGCCTCCGCATGGATGTAGGAAATCTCTTTCAACTTCAGCGCGCCCTCCAGGGCGATCGGGTAATGCAGGCCGCGGCCGAGGAACAGGGCGTGCTCCTTCTTCGCGAACCGTCCGGCCCAGGATATGAGCTGTGGCTCGAGCGCGAGTGCGGCCGCGATAGCCTTGGGAAGGTGCCTCAAGCTGCGCAGGTGCTTCTGTTCTTTTTTTCCGGAAAGCTTTTTTCCAAGCTTTGCCAGAGTCAGCGCCAGGAGAAAGAGCGCGACCAGCTGGGTGGTGAAAGCCTTGGTGGAAGCAACCCCGATCTCGACACCGGCGTGGGTCAGGAACCGGAACCGCGTCTCGCGCATCATCGCGCTGGAGGCGACGTTGCAGATGGCGAGCGTCAGTTTCTGCCCCAGCGACCTGGCGTGCTTGAGCGCGGCAAGCGTGTCGGCGGTCTCGCCTGACTGCGACACCACGACCACCAGCGCGTGCGGATCCGGAATGCTTTCCCGGTAGCGGTACTCGCTGGCAATCTCCACCTGGGCCGGCAGGCGCGCGAGCGACTCGAACCAGTACTTCGCCACCAGCCCGGAGTAGTAGCTGGTGCCGCAGGCGAGGATCAGCACGGATTTCGCCTTGCGCAGGGCCGCTCCCTTCGGATCCCCGAACAGCGCCGGGGAGATCCCCTCGATGCCCTCGAGCGTGTCCGCGACCGCGCGCGGCTGTTCGAAGATTTCCTTCTGCATGAAATGCCGGTACGGGCCGAGTTCCGCCGTCGTGCCGCTCGTGTTGACGATTGCAACCGCGCGCTTCGCCTCGCGGCCGGTGGCGTCGAACACGCGGAAACCATCCAGGCCGATCTCGGCGACGTCGCCCTCTTCCAGATACGCGATCCGGTCAGTGGTGCCGGCAAGCGCAAGCGCATCCGAAGCGAGGAAATGCTCGCCCTTGCCGACGCCGATCACCAGCGGACTGCCGGCGCGAGCGCCGACCACGCAATGCGGCTCGCGGCTCGCGACCACGGCGATCGCGTATGCGCCGGCCAGCCGCTTGACGGATTTGCGTACCGCTTCGAACAGGCTTCCCCGATACAGGCTGTGCACCAGGTGCGCGATCACCTCGGTGTCGGTCTGGGTGTCGAAGACATAGCCCTTCGTCTTCAGCTCCGCGCGCAGCTCGTCATGGTTCTCGATGATGCCGTTATGCACCAGCGCGATCTCGCCGCGTGAAAAGATCGGGTGGGCATTGCGGGTGACTGGCGCGCCATGCGTCGCCCAGCGCGTGTGCGCGATGCCGGTGTGCGCCGCGAGATGTTTTTTTTCTATTTGAATCGAAAGATCGGCAACCCGGGCAACGCTGCGCAGCCGTGCCAGCCGATTGTTCGCGACCGCGGCCACGCCGCAGGAGTCGTAGCCGCGATACTCCAGGCGCCGCAGGCCTTCGACCAGGACCGGCAGGATGTCGCGCCGCGCCGCCGATCCGACGATCCCGCACATGGCTATTTCTTCCCGGCCGGCTTCTTACGCGGCGGCGTCCAGCGCGCGATGGACACCTGCTTCGCGCGCGCGACGGTGAGCTGCCCCGGCGGCGTATCCCTGCTGATCGTCGAGCCGGCCCCGATATAGGAGCCTTTGGCGATGCGCACCGGCGCCACCAGCGTCGCATCCGAGCCGATGAAGCAGTCGTCCTCGATCACGGTGCGGTTCTTCGAGACACCGTTGTAGTTGCAGGTAATGGTGCCGGCGCCGATATTGACGCGAGCGCCGACCTCGGCATCGCCGATGTAGGAGAGATGATTCGCCTTCGATCCGGCGCCGATGCGGCTGGCTTTCACCTCGACGAAGTTGCCGATGTGCACGCCCTCACTGAGTCTGGCGCCCGGGCGCAGCCGCGCGTAGGGGCCGATGCGGCAGCCGGCACCTACCTCCGCGTCCTCCAGCAGCGAAAACGCGAGCACCTCGGTGCCCGCCGCGACGCTCACATTCTTCAGCACGCAGTTCGGTCCGATCGTCACCCGGTCGCCGAGCTTCACTTTGCCTTCGAATACGCAATTCACATCGATCGAGACGTCCTTCCCGCAAACCAGCTCGCCGCGTACGTCCACGCGCCAGAGGTCGGCCAGCGCCACGCCCGCCGCCAGCAGTTTTCTGGCCTGGCCGTTCTGGTAGGCGCGCTCCAGGATGGCGAGTTCTTCTCGCGAGTTCACGCCCGCCACTTCGCGCGGGTCGGTCGCCTTCACCGCACTCACCGGCGCGCCGGCCGCCGCCGCAATGCCGATGAGGTCGGTGAGGTAGTACTCCTTCTGCGCGTTGCGGTTCGCGATCTTGGCCAGCCAGCCGGCGAGGCGCGAAGCATTGCCGGCAAGGAACCCGGCGTACCACTCGAGGATCGCGAGTTCGGCACGCTTTGCGTCCTTGTGCTCTACGATGCGCTGGATGCGGCCCCTGGCATCGCGAACCACGCGGCCGTAACCGGATGGATCGGAAAGATCGCTGGTGGCGATTGCAATTCCCTTGCCGGCCGAGCGCACCAGCTTGCGCAGCATCTCGGTGCGGACCAGGGGCACGTCGCCATTCAGCACCAGTACGGTGGCGGTACGCGGAATCCTCGGCAGAGCCTGCAGCAGCGCGTGCCCGGTGCCCAGCCGCCGCGCCTGCTCCACCCATTCGATCGGCGCGCCCGCGAACGCAGCTTTCACTTCGGCGCCGCCATGCCCGTGGACCACGAATATCCGCTCGGGCTTGAGCGACATCGCCGCATCGATCACATAAGCGAGCAGCGGGCGTCCGGCGATGCGGTGCAGCACCTTCGGCAGCGCGGAGTGCATGCGCTTGCCCTGGCCTGCGGCGAGTATGACGACGTGGAGAGGCATCGGGTTTCGGGCCCCGGATTCTAGCCGACTGCCCGCAAACTAGCCGCGCAGCTTGAGCACGTTGTAGGCAGGAACCGGCTTGCTCAGGCCTTTCAGCGACAGCTCACCGATATGCTCGGCTTCGATGCCCTCTTCGACCTTGCCGTAGACCCTTTGCGATATCAGCACCTGGCCGGCGCTTGCCTCGCCGCACAGGCGCGCGGAGAGGTAAAACCGCGCAGGTCGGTGAATACCACCGTAATCTCGCGCCGGTGAGTCTTGAGCGGGTCGTCCACTTCACCCGCGAGGATCAGGTCGCCAACACGCGGCGACACGAAACGCTTCAAGCGCGCCAGGCGCTCGATCTCGCCGACCTGCTCGGCGACGCGCTTCTCCAGATTCGCGTTGAGCGCGGCGAGCTCATCATGCAGCGCCTTGACCCTGAGCGAGGACTTCACGCGCGCGAACAGCTCGGGCTGGTTGACCGGTTTCGAGAGGAAATCGTCAGCCCCCGCCTCGATGCCCTTGACGCGCTCCTGCTGCGGATCGAGCGACGTGCACATGACCACCGGCAGCAGCGCAGTCGCCGGATCGGCGCGGATCCGGCGGCACACGTCGTAGCCCGAGAGCCCCGGCATCATGACATCGAGCAGCACGAGATCGGGTTTCTCGGCAGCGACCTTGACGAGCGCCTCTTCGCCGTTCACCGCCGTGAATACCTGATAACCCCTCGATGCGAGCAGGTCGCTCAGCAGCTTGACGTTGGCCGGAGTGTCATCGACGACAAGTATCTTGGCCGGCACGCTCATGCAGGTCTGCTTTCGAGCAGGCGCTTCACCGTCTCGAGGAATTCCTTGAGGTTGATCGGTTTGCTGAGAAAACCGTCGAACCCGGCGGCGGAGATCTGGCTGCGGTCGTTTGACATCACCGAGGCAGTGAAGGCGGCGATCGGGCTTCTTCTCAATGGCCATGCGCACGCCGTCCTCGCCCGTGACGGCCTCAAGCGTAAGGTAGCCCTTGGACTGCAGCACGTCGCGCGCGAGCTTCATGTTCTTTTGATTGTCTTCGACAATCAGGATCGTGCCGCCATGCAGTTCGACAAAGCGCTTGGTCAGCGCGAGCGTGATCTGCGGCAGCTGGGACAGATCGGTTTTGCGCAGCACCAGCCCGATATCGGGATCGGCCACCAGGTGGCCGGAGCCGTCCACCACGTAGGCCTTGCCTTTCTTGCCGATCTTGATGCGCGTCACCACGCCCCAGATGAACTTCAGGTTGACGTCCGCGACGGTCACCGCGCCGGCTTCGCCCTTCGAGCGAACCGCCATCGACATGTAGGGCTCGGTTTCCTTGCGGAAAGTCACCTGCCCGAACCACGTCTGGTCTGATTTCGCTCCTTTGAAGGCGAGCTGCTGTTCGATCTGGCGGATGAACTGTTCGATGCGCACGGGACTGGGTGAGGTAGCCCCCGGTGGAGAGGTCCTTCAGGATGCGGCTGACCATTTCGCGCGAGGCGCCGACGCGGCTGGCGATGCCGTGCGAGCCCATGGCCATCAGGTCGGCGTCCGACAGCGTGTAGCTGCGTTGCCCACTGGCGGCCATGCTCGCACCCTCCTAGCGCGGCAGCTCCGAACATCCCATCAGGAACTCGTCCACCGCGCGCGCCGCTTGCCGGCCTTCCCGGATCGCCCATACGACGAGCGATTGGCCGCGCCGCATATCGCCCGCGGCAAATACCTTTGGCACGCTGGTCACGTAGCTGCCCGCGCCTTCGGTGGTCGCTCTGGCATTGCTGCGAGCATCCTTTTCGACGCCGAACTCTTCGAGCAGCGACTGCACCGGCGAGACGAAGCCCATCGCCAGCAGGACAAGGTCGGCGGGCAGGTCGAATTCCGAGCCCGGAATCTCGGCGGGTTTGCCGTCCTTCCACGCCAGCCGTACCGCTTTCAGGGTCGTCACCTTGCCGCCCTCGCCGACCAGCGCCTTGGTTGCAATTGCCCAGTCGCGCTCGACGCCCTCCTCGTGCGAAGAAGAAGTGCGCAGGCGCGTCGGCCAGTAGGGCCACACCGGATTGCGCTCCACATCGGCAGGCATCGGCAGCAATTCGAACTGCGTCACCGAGGCGGCGCCATGACGATTGGAGGTTCCCACGCAGTCGGACCCCGTATCGCCGCCGCCAATGACGACGACGTGCTTGCCGCTCGCCCAGAGTTCGGGCACGCCGGTATCGCCCGCGACACGCTTGTTCTGCAGCGGCAGGAACTCCATCGCGTAATGCACGCCCGCAAGCTCGCGTCCCGGGATCGGCAGGTCTCGCGGGACTTCAGCCCCGCCCGAGAGCACCACGGCGTCGAAATCGGCCAGCACTTTTGCCGCTGGGAGAAATGTCTTCGCGTCGTTGGGAACGCCCGGCCCCGGAGGCTTCGTGCCGACGCATACCCCGCTGCGGAATTCGACGCCTTCAGCCCTCAATTGCGCCAGGCGGCGGTCGATGATTTTCTTGTCGAGCTTGAAATCCGGAATCCCGTAGCGCAGCAAGCCGCCAATGCGGTCGTTCTTCTCAAAGACGGTGACCGCGTGCCCGGTGCGCGCCAGCTGTTGCGCGCAGGCAAGGCCGGCAGGGCCGGAACCGACCACCGCAACGTTCTTGCCGGTCTTATGCGCCGCAGGCTGCGCTTTTACCCAGCCTGACTCCCACGCCTTGTCGATGATCGCGTGCTCGATCGACTTGATGCCGACCGGGTCCTCATTGATGCGCAGCACGCAGGCTTCCTCGCAGGGCGCGGGGCAGATGCGGCCGGTGAACTCGGGAAAATTGTTGGTCGAGTGCAGCGTGTCGATCGCACGCTGCCAGTCCTGATGGTAGATCAGGTCGTTGAAGTCCGGAATGATGTTGTTGACCGGACAGCCTTGCATGCAAAAGGGGATGCCGCAATCCATGCAGCGCGCGCCCTGGATCTTGGCATCCTCGTCCGGAAGCCGCAGGTAAAACTCGCGGTAGTGCTTCTTGCGCGCGCCCGTATCCTCGTGCGGCTCTTCCAGACGTTCGTATTCCAGGAACCCGGTGATTTTCCCCATGGCTGCGCCTACGCCGCGAGGCCGCGTTTGGCCAACCCGTGCCGGGCGGCGAGCTCGCCGAGCGCGCGCCGGTACTCGATCGGGAATACCTTGACGAACTTGGTGCGGTATTCGCTCCAGCGCTCCAGGATGCGCTTCGCCTGCGCGCTGCCCGTGTAGCGCGCGTGGCGCTCGATCAGCCGCTTCGCGGTCGCCTCGTCGGATTTGCCCAGGTGCCAGAGCTCGCGCGCGAGTTTCGCCTCCTGCTCGGATTCCACGGCCAGCGGCTCCAGCGCCACCATCGCGGTATTGCAGTAGCGGGCGAAATCGCCCTTCTCGTCGAGCACGTAGGCGATGCCGCCGGACATGCCTGCCGCGAAATTGCGGCCGGTCGCCCCGAGCACGATCACCGTGCCGCCGGTCATGTACTCGCAGCCGTGATCGCCGAGACCCTCGACGACCGCGTGCGCGCCGGAGTTGCGCACCGCGAAGCGCTCGCCGGCGACGCCGCGGAAAAAGGCCTCGCCCTCGATCGCGCCGTAGAGCGCCACGTTGCCGGTGATGATGTTCTCGGTCGGCTCGCCGCGGAACTTGGACGAGGGCTGCACCGATATGCGGCCGCCCGACAGGCCCTTGCCGCAGTAGTCGTTAGTGTCGCCAATCAGGTCCAGCCACACCCCGCGCGCGAGGAAGGCGCCGAAACTCTGGCCCGCGGAGCCTGCCAGCCGCACATGCACCGTCTCGTCCGGCAGCCCTTCATGGCCGTAGCGCTTGGCGATCTGTCCCGACAGCATGGTGCCGACGGTGCGGTTGATGTTGCGGATCGGCGTCTCGATGGTCACTTTTTCGCGGCGCTCGAGCGCCGGCCGCGCGAGTTCGATCAGCCGGTTGTCGAGCGCCTTGTCGAGGCCATGGTCCTGCGTCTCGCAATGGTGCTTCGCGACCTCGGCTGGCACTTGCGGCAGGTGGAAGACCCTCGAAAAATCCAGTCCCTTCGCCTTCCAGTGCGAGATGCCCTTGCGCGTATCGAGCAGGTCGGCGCGGCCGATGAGATCCTCGATCCGGCGCAGGCCCAGTTTCGCCATCAGCTCGCGCGCCTCCTCGGCGACGAAGAACATATAGTTCACGACATGCTCCGGATTACCCGCGAACTTCCCGCGCAGCACCGGGTCCTGGGTCGCCACGCCGACCGGGCAGGTGTTGAGGTGGCACTTGCGCATCATGATGCAGCCCTCGACCACCAGCGGCGCGGTGGCGAAGCCGAACTCATCCGCCCCGAGCAGCGCGCCGATCACCACGTCGCGCCCGGTCTTCATCTGGCCGTCGACCTGGACGGCGATACGGCCGCGCAGACGGTTCAGCGTCAGCGTCTGCTGCGTCTCGGCGAGACCCAGCTCCCAGGGCGTGCCGGCGTGCATGATGGAGGACCAGGGCGAGGCGCCCGTGCCGCCGTCGTGGCCGGAGATCGTCAGATGGTCCGACTTCGCCTTGGCGACGCCCGCGGCGATGGTGCCCACGCCGACTTCGGACACCAGCTTCACGCTCACGGCCGCGGCCGGGTTGGCGTTCTTCAGGTCGTGGATCAGCTGCGCGAGGTCCTCGATCGAATAGATGTCGTGGTGCGGCGGCGGCGAGATCAGCTCGACGCCGGGCGTCGAATAACGCAGTTCGGCGATGTATTCGGAAACCTTCTTGCCCGGGAGCTGGCCGCCTTCGCCCGGCTTGGCGCCCTGGGCGATCTTGATCTGCAGCATCTCGGCCGAGGCGAGGTACTCCGCCGTGACGCCGAAACGCCCCGAGGCGACCTGCTTGATCTTCGACTTGAGCGAATCGCCCTCTTGCAGCGGGATGTCGACCTCCACGCGCTCGCGGCCGAGCCGCGACATCAGGCTCTCGCCCGCCTTCACCGGCGCGTAGCGCCTGCGGTCCTCGCCGCCTTCGCCGGTATTAGACTTGCCGCCGATCCGGTTCATGGCAATCGCGAGCACGGTGTGCGCCTCGGTCGAGATTGAGCCGAGCGACATCGCGCCGGTGGAGAAGCGCTTGACGATCTCGGCGGCGGGCTCGACTTCGTCGAGCGGCACCGGCTTGCACGCATCGAACTTGAACTCGAACAGCCCGCGCAGGGTCATCTGGCGCTCCGACTGGTCGTTGATCAGCGCCGCGTATTCCTTGTAGGTCGAGTAGGAGTTCTGGCGCGCCGATTGCTGCAGCTTGGCGATCACATCTGGCGTCCAGGCGTGCTCCTCGCCGCGCACGCGCCAGGCGTACTCGCCGCCCGCGTCGAGCATCGTTTCCAGCAGCGAATCCTTCCGGCCGAAGGCGGCGCGATGGATGCGGAGGGCTTCCTCGGCCAGTTCGAGGATGCCGATGCCGCTCACCTTGGAGGCGGTGCCGTTGAAATACTTGTCCACCAGGTTGCGCGACAGGCCCACCGCCTCGAAGATCTGCGCGCCGGTGTAGGACATGTAGGTCGAGATGCCCATCTTGGACATCACTTTCTTCAGGCCCTTGCCGACCGCCTTGACGTAGTTCTTGATCGCCTTCGAGCCCTGCACCGGCTCGCCATCGTTCGCCGCGAGCAGCGTTTCCAGGGCGAGATACGGATGCACCGCCTCGGCGCCGTAGCCGCCAAGCAGCGCGAAATGGTGCACCTCGCGCGCCGAACCGGTCTCCACCACCAGGCCGGTGGAGGTGCGCAGGCCTTTCGCCACCAGGTGCTGGTGGATCGCCGACAGCGCGAGCAGCGCCGGGATCGCGACCCGGTCCTTGTCGACCAGGCGATCGGAGACGACGACGATCGAATAGCCGGAGCGCACGGCGTCCTCGGCCTGCGCGCACAGCGACGCGAGGCGCGCTTCGATCGCCTCCTTGCCCCAGGACTCAGGGTAGGTGATGTCGAGCTCGAGCGAGCGGAACTTGCCGCTGGTGTAGCGCTCGATGTGACGGATCTTCTCCATCTCGTAGAAGTCCAGGACCGGCTGGCTCACTTCCAGCCGCAGCGGCGGATTCATCTCGTCGATGCCAAGCAGGTTGGGCTTGGGCCCGATGAAGGACACCAGCGAAGTCACCAGCTCCTCGCGAATCGGGTCGATCGCCGGATTGGTCACCTGCGCGAACAGCTGCTTGAAGTAGTGGTAAAGCGTTTTGTCCTTCTTCGACAGGATTGCCAGCGCCGCGTCGTTGCCCATCGAGCCGGTCGGCTCCTCGCCCGCCTGGGACATCGGCAGCAGCTGGAACTTGAGGTCTTCCTGGGTGTAGGCAAAGGCCTGCTGGCGGTCGAGCAGCGGCACCGCGGACTTGAGCGGCGCGGTCTTCTCGCTCTCGACTTCGTCCAGCTTCACGCGGATCCGCTCGATCCACTCGGCATAGGGCCTGGCGCCGGCGAGCGCTTCCTTCAGCTCCTTGTCATCGATGATGCGGCCCTTCTCCAGGTCGACCAGGAACATCTTGCCCGGCTGCAGGCGCCACTTCTTGATGATGCGTTCTTCGGGGATGGGCAGGCAGCCGCACTCCGAGCCCATGATCACGAGGTCATCGTCGGTGACGATATAACGCGAGGGGCGCAGGCCGTTGCGGTCCAGCGTGGCGCCGATCTGGCGCCCGTCGGTGAAGGCGATCGACGCGGGGCCGTCCCATGGCTCCATCATTGCAGCGTGATATTCATAGAATGCACGCCGGCTGGGATCCATCAGCGTGTGGTTCTCCCAGGCCTCGGGGATCATCATCATTACGGCATGCGCGATGGAGTAGCCGCCCATCACGAGCAGCTCCAGCGCATTGTCGAAAGACGCCGAATCCGACTGGCCGGGGTAGATCAGCGGCCATATTTTGCCGAGGTCCTCGCCCAGCACCGGGCTGGAGATCGCGCCCTGGCGGGCGCGGATCCAGTTGACGTTGCCGCGCACCGTGTTGATCTCGCCGTTGTGGCAGATCATGCGGAATGGGTGCGCCAGGTCCCAGGACGGGAAGGTGTTGGTCGAGAAGCGCTGGTGCACCAGCGCCAGCGCCGACTCGACGCGCTCGTCCCTCAGGTCCAGGTAGTACGCGCCGACCTGCGTGGCGAGCAGCATGCCCTTGTAGCAGAGCAGGCGCGCCGACATCGAGGGTACGTAGAACTCCCTGCCGTGCTCGAGATTCAGGGTCTGGATCGCATGCCCTGAACTCTTGCGGATAATGTAGAGCTTGCGCTCCAGCGCGTCGGTCACCGTGACGCCGGCGCCGCGGCCGACGAACACCTGGCGGATTACCGGCTCGAGTTTCTTCGCCGGCTCGGCGAGGTCCGAGTTGTCCACCGGCACGTCGCGCCAGCCGAGCAGCACCTGGCCCTCGTCCTTGATGGCGCGCTCGATTTCGTATTCGCAGGCGAAACGGCTCGCCGGATCGCGCGGCAGGAACACCATGCCGACCCCGTATTGCCCGAATGGCGGCAAACTCACGCCGCGCCTGGCCATCTCCTCGCGCAGGAAGCGGTCCGGCATCTGGATCATCAGGCCGGCGCCGTCGGAAAGCTTCGGGTCCCAGCCCACTGCGCCGCGGTGGTTGAGATTCTTCAGGATTGTCAGGCCCTGCTCGACGATGGAATGCGATTTCTTGCCCTTGATGTGCGCCACGAAGCCGACACCGCAGCCGTCATGTTCGTACGCCGGGTCGTAGAGGCCCTCTGCCACCGGCTGAAATCGCGAGCTCATGCCTAAGCGCCTGATCTTGAAAGAATTTCGGCGAATTTCGCCGCGCCGCACAAAAATTGAGGACGAACTTTGAAATATACTCGTGGAACCACGGGCTTACAAGACACCGTGCGTGCGCGGCCAATCCCCGCCGCCGCGGCGCCTACCGCGCTGCAGCGATGCTGTCGCGCACTAGGTCGGGCGCGAGATCGCCACGCAGTGCCGCCCGGCCGAGGCCTTCGAGAAGGATGAAGCGCAGCTTTCCGCCGGCGCTCTTCTTGTCCACCTGCATCAACTCGAAATACCGTTCGACCGGGAGCTTCGGGCCGCGCACTGGAAGTCCGGCGCGCGCGACGAGCGCTTTGACGCGATCCGCGTCCTCGCGGCGCAGCGTCCCGGCGCGCGTGGAGAGTTCCGCCGCCATCACCATCCCTGTGGCGACCGCTTCGCCGTGCAGCCATTCGCCGTAGCCGACGCCGGCCTCGATCGCGTGGCCGAAGGTATGGCCGAAATTCAGGATCGCGCGCAATCCGGACTCGCGCTCGTCGGCCGCCACCACCTGCGCCTTCAGCTCGCAGGAGCGGCGCACCGCATGCTCGAGGGCCGCGCGGTCGCGCGCCAGCAGCTTGCCGATGTTCGCTTCCAGCCAGGCGACGAACTGCAGGTCGAGGATGAAGCCGTGCTTGAGGACTTCCGCGAGGCCGGCGCGCAGCTCGCGCTCGGGGAGCGTATCCAGCGCGGCCACGTCCGCGATCACCGCCAGCGGCTGGTGAAACGCGCCGACCATGTTCTTGCCGCGCGCGTGATTGATCGCCGTCTTGCCGCCGACCGACGAATCGACCTGCGCAAGCAGCGTCGTCGGCACCTGCAGGAACGGAACTCCGCGCTGGTACACCGCCGCCGCGAACCCCGCGAGATCGCCAACCACGCCACCCCCCAGGGCGACGACGACTGAATCGCGGCCGCAGCGCGCGGCCAGCATCGCGTCGATTACCTGGTCAAGCGTCGCCCAGGCTTTCGCCTGCTCGCCATCCTCGATCAGAATCGGCACCACGCGGCCGCCAGCCCGTTCGATCGCACGCTGCACGCGCTCGAGATAAAGCGGTGCGACGATCCTGTTGGTCACAACGGCGACGTTTCTCGACGCAACGTATTGCGCGTAGAGCTTTTCATCGTTCAGCAGGTCCGCGCCGATGTGAATCGGGTAGGACCGATCGCCAAGGGTTACGCTGAGAGGCTGCATTGGCCCTCCAGGCGCGTGAGCAGATCTTTCACCAGTGTCTGCACGCTCTGCTTGCCGGTATCGATCACCAGGTCCGCCACCTCGCGGTAGAGTGGATCACGCTCTGCGTAGAGCTCTTCCAGCTTCTTCTGGGGGTCCGGCGTTGCAAGCAAGGGGCGATTGCGGTCGTGTCGTACCCGCTGCCATAGCTGCGGCGGGCGCGCATGAAGGTAAATGACGATGCCGCAGCCGGCGAGAATGCGGCGATTCTCCCCGGCAAGCACCGCGCCGCCGCCGGTGGCGAGCACGGCGTTGTGCAGCGAACAGAACGCCTCGATCACCTGCGTCTCCCGCGCCCGGAAGCCCGCTTCGCCCTCGATGTCGAAGATCACGGGGATACGCACGCCGCAGCGGCGCTCGATCTCTTCGTCGGTGTCGTAAAAGCTGCGCTTCAGGCGCCGCGCGAGCAACCGCCCCACCGTGGTCTTGCCCGCGCCCATCATGCCGACGAGGATGAGTCTGCTATCAGGTTTCACGGCGGGGTTTCACGGCGTCATTCTACGCAGGTGGAAAAATGTGGGGGCTGAAAACAAAACGGCCGGGAGGGCCCGGCCGTTCGATGGTGTGCAAATTTTCGTCACCGGCCGGTCAGGCGCTCGTTCATGATCCGCGGGGTGATGAAGATCAGCAATTCGGTCTTGTTTCTGACCGTTGCCGTATTGCGGAACAAGAACCCGATATAGGGCAGGCCGCCAAAAAACGGCGTTTGCGCCGAAGTGACGTTATCGATCTCCTCGTAAATCCCGCCGATCACGACCGTGCCGCCGTTCTCCACCAGCACCTCGGTCTTGACGTGCTTGGTGCTGATCTGCACGCCGGCCGCGGTAACCGCTCCCGGAATGTCCTTGTTCACGTCCAACGTCATGATGACGTTGCCGTCGGGCGTGATCTGCGGCTTCACCTTGAGCGACAGATTGGCCTTGCGGAACGAGACGCTGGTCGCGCCCGAGGAGGTGGCCTGCTGGTACGGGATTTCAATGCCCTGCTCGACGACCGCTTCGACCTGGTCCGCGGTAAGCACCCGGGGGCTGGAGATGGTCTTCAATTTCTGGTCGGCTTCTGACGCCGAGATCTCCAGGTTCAGGAATTTAGTCAGTCCCGCGTTAAAAAGAATGAGCGAGATTGCTCCCGCGTTAAACCCGCCCGCGCCTCCCGCCGGCATGTTGACGAACGTGCCGCCGCTCGTCGCGGAGCCGCCAGCAATCCCTTGCCTGGCGCCTACGCTACCTGTATCGGCGTTGCCCAGCGCCTCTCCCGCCCCGCCCACGCCAACCGCGAAGCGATTGTTGTTCGTACCGAGCAGGCTGTTGCCTCTTCCTCCGGCGCCCATGATCTCGTTGTAGCCGAGCCGGGCTCCCAGGTTCTTGCTAAAGTTGTCGCTCGCCTCGACGATGCGCGCTTCGATCATGACCTGGCGCACCGGTACGTCGATCTTGGCGATCAGTTTGCGCACTTCCTCGAGGCGGCTCGGCGTGTCCTGCACGAACAGCTGATTGGTGCGCGTGTCCACCACCGCACTGCCGCGCTTGGACAGCATGCGCTGCGTTGCGTCGGAAAGCAGCTTCTGCACGTCGGCCGCTTTCTGGTAGTTGATCTGGAAGGATTCGGTGCGTGTCTGTTCAAGCTCGCTGATCTGCGACTGTGCCTCCAGCGCAAGCTTTTCGCGTGTCGCAATCTCATCGCGCGGCGCGATCCAGATTACGTTGCCCGACTTGCGCATGTCGAGACCGCGCGTCTGCAAAATGATGTCGAGCGCCTGGTCCCAGGGCACGTCTTTCAGCCGCAGGGTAATGCTTCCGGCGACCGTGTCACTGGTGATGACGTTCAGGTCGGTGAAATCGGCGATCACATTGAGCACCGCCCGCACTTCGACGTTCTGGAAGTTGAGCGACAACTTCTCGCCTACGTAGCGGCCGCGTTGCGACCCCTTGGAATCCTGCGCCACCGCTTTCACTTCGACCACGAACTGCGTGTCGGACTGGTAGGCGTTGTGCTCCCACTGCCCCTTGGCCTCGATCACCATACGCACGTTCTCGCCCTGCTGAAACGCACTGACGGTCTGCACCGGGGTGGCGAAGTCCACCACGTCCAGCCTGCGCCGCAGGTTCTCGGGCAGCGATGTCTTCAGCAGTTCGATGACGATGTTCTGGCCCTGCTGCCGGATATCGATACCGGTGGAACTGTCCGTAAGGTCGATCAGGATCCGGCCCTCGCCCGCCGGGCCGCGCCGGAAATCCACTTCGCGGATCGCGTGCTTGGTATCTGCCTTACCCTCGGCAAAGTTCGACGCCTGGCCCGTCGCGGCGCCGCTTGACGCGGTCGCCGCCGAGGACAGCGTCACCACGATGTTCTTGCCGTCGAGCACGACTTCGTGGGCAACCGTACGGCGCAGATTGAGCACGAGGCGCGTGCGGTCGGAGCCCTGCACCAGGTTCATGCTGCGCAACTCGCCCTGACTGACTTCCTGCGCATTGCGGCCGAGCGCATTGCTCGTGGCCGCGAAATCGAACACGATCCGCGCCGGATTCGCGACCGTGAAACTGGGAGGCGCAGACTTGAGCGGTTCCTTGGTGGTGATCCTCACCACGACGTTGCCGCCTTGCTGGGCCACGTCGAAGGACTCAATGCTGTTTGCCTGGGCGAGCGCGAGCCCGGTCCAGGCAATCCCAGCAGCAAGCACAACGTACAATTTCCCAAATTGTTTGAGCTTGTTCATTTCCCGCCTCCCTGCATCTGCAGCGAAGTGCTGCGCTCTACCCAATCCCCGCCGCTATCCTGGACCACTTCCTTGAGGCTGATCTGGCTCTCGTCAATGCCGGTAATCACGCCAAAGTTCGGGCCCAGGTAATTGCCTTTCTTCACTCGAAACAGGCTGGCGCCCGCCCTGACCAGCGCAAACGTGTCCTGGTTCTGGCTAAGGGTACCCACCATTTGCATTGACTCCATGGGAAATGCCTCGAGTGGTTCCTTGGGCCGGTTCAGATCCGGCTGCACTCCGCCGCCGCCGCCGGCCGAGGCCTGCGTCACCACGATCCGGCCGGGAACGAAAGGATCGACCATGCTCTCGCCCTTGTAAGGTACGGGCTCGAACGACTTCACCTGCGGCAATGGATCAACCCTGCCGCGCAGATCCTTGGTCATTGCGGCGAGTTCCTGGCGCAGTTCGCTCTGCTCTTCGCCGCCGCAGGCGCCGAGCAGCACCGCGGCCGCGAGGGCTGCAGCGATCCTGAAGGTGGGCATGTATCTCATTTCTTCGCCGGTCCCTTCGAGCCCGCGGCCGCCTTGCGCTGCGCCGCGACTTCCCCTTGGTCGAGGTAGCGGAACGTGCGCGCGGTCGCCTCCATCGTCAGGTTGCCGTCCTTGCCGGCTTCTATCGAGATGTCGTTCAGCGTCACGAGGCGAGGCAACTGACCGACATCGGCGGCAAACGCTCCCATGTCGTGATAGGTGCCGACTACCCTAACCGTGATCGGCAGCTCGGAGTAGAACTCCCGCGCCGCCTCCGTGGCCGCCGGCCTGAACAACTCGAATTGCAGCCCGCGCGACAGGCCCGCCTGGTTTATATCCACCAGCAACGCGTCCATCTGGGATTTATTAGGCAGCTGCTTGAGCAATGCGCCGAACTGCGTGTCGATCTCGCGCAGCTGCTGCCTGTGCAGGTCCAGATTGATGGCCGTGGTCTTCTTCGCGAGGTAGTCCGTCTTCAGGGTTCCTTCCTGCGCCACACCCTTCTCCAGTTCCTCGATCTGTCCCTGCCAGATGCCGAAAAAGCCGCCCACCGGGATCGCCACCAGAATGACCACCAGCACCAACAGCTTCGGAGCGAATGTCCAAGTGCCCGGATCCTTCCAGTTGGTGTGCTTGAAATCATCAACGATCTGATTGAAATTGATCGCCATGGGCTATCCCTTTTTCGCCGGCGCGTCTTTGGCCGCGTCCTTGACGCCGTCCTTCGACCCGCCGACAGTGGGCCGCTTCAGCCCGAGGTTCATGCTGAACTCGGAAATACGCATTTTGCCGACGGTCGTCGCCTTGACTTCAATCAGCTTCGGACTTGTCAACCAGGGCGAAGATTCGATGTTGCGCATCAGCGTCGAGACGCGCGCGTTCGACTGCGCGTAGCCGAGCAACTCGACACCGGGGCCTCTTTGCTTCATGGTTTTGAGGAACACGCCCTCCGGCATCTGTCTCACCAGCTCGTCGAGCAGGTACACGGACTGCACGCGGTCAGCCTGCAAAGTCTCGATCACCTGCTTGCGGGCGAGCAGCGCGGAAATCTTATCCTTCACTTCCTTGATCTCGTCGATCTCCTTGTCCAGCTTGGCGATTTCGGATTTCATAAATTTATTGCGGTCGTCCTGCACGCCGATGCGCTGCAGATAAAAGAACCATCCGCCGGCGACGATCACCAGTCCGAGCGCCGCAGTTATCCCGCCAAGGACGGCGAAATGCGTGCGCGCGCGTTTGCGCCGCTCTTGGCGGTGCGGAAGTAGATTGATCTTGCCGCTCATACCGGGTCGAACCTCCGCATCGCCAGGCCGCAGGCCACGATCAGCGAGGGCGCGTCCTGCATCAGGCGCTTGAGCTGAATCCGCGGCGAAGTCTGCATCGCACCGAAAGGATTCGCGACCAGCGTCGGAACCTGGGTGCGCGTATGAACGATCTCCTCCAGGCCGGGGATCACGGCCGAGCCGCCGGCCAGCAGGATGTGGTCGACGGTGTTGTAGGAAGTCGAGGTAAAGAAGAACTGTAACGCCCTCTGCACTTCGTGTGAAAGATTTTCCATGAACGGCTGCAGCACCTCGGCCTCGAAATCATCAGGCAGACCACCGGAGCGCTTCGCGTTCTCCGCCTCCTCCGCGCTCATGCCGTAGCGTGCGACGATGTCCGAGGTCAGCTGGTTGCCGCCGAATGCCTGTTCGCGCGTGTACACCGACTGATCGTTGCGCACCACGGTGATCTGCATAACGTTCGCGCCAATGTCAACGATGGCGACGTTCTGTTCCTTGCCGCCACCGGGCAGCTGGTTGATGACCAGTCCCAGCGCGGACATCTGCGCAAACGACTCGACATCGATGACCAGCGGCTTGAGACCGGCATTTTCGGCCACCGCGAAACGGTCGGAGACCTTTTCCTTGCGCGTGGCGGCGATGAGAACTTCGACCTCTTCCGGGTTCGAGGGCGCGGGCCCGACGACCTGAAAGTCCAGATTCACCTCTTCGAGCGCAAACGGGATGTACTGATTGGCCTCGCCCTCGACGTGCTGTTCCAGTTCATCCTCGCGCAGGCCCGCCGGAACGATGATTTTCTTGGTAATCACGGCACCCGATGGGACCGCCATGGCGACGTGCTTGGTCCGCGTGGCCAGTCGCTTATAGCCGCGCGTGACCGCGTCGGCGACCGCCTCGATGATGTTGATATTGCCGTCAACGACCGCGTCCTTGGGCAGCGCCTCAATGATGTAGCGCTCAACCCGGTAGGCGCCTTTGCCGGCTTCCACAATCTCAAGCATCTTCACCGATGACGAGCTGATATCCAGCCCGAACAACGGCGGCGCTTTCACCTTGAGGAAGTCGAGGTTCAATGCTTTTTCCTTTTCGCATCTGCCTGTTAGACGCGATACGTAGAATTTACCTGAGATGCTAGCAACAACTATCTCCAGTAGTCTAGTGAATCTTCCACGAAACGGAAAGTCTATAATGCGCCGTGTTCCCGGCTGCGTGCAACATCTCCCTAGAGCTGGCGTTATCCCTTTGATTTGGCTTCGTTTTTTGGCGTTCCCGTTGATTCTTTTCGGGGGCCTCGCGGCAGCCGGCGCCTTTCTGGCCGGCTTGGTCATTGCCCTCGCCTACCCCAATCTGCCTTCGCTTGAAGTACTTACGGACTATCGGCCCAAAATACCCATGCGGATCTACACCGCAGAGGGTGCGCTGATCGGCGAGTTCGGCGAGGAGCGCCGCTCGGTGATTTCGATCAAAGAAGTCCCGGAGCAGCTCAAGCACGCAATCCTTGCGGCCGAGGATGAGCGTTTTTACCAGCATACGGGGATCGACTACCTCGGCGTCGCTCGCGCGGCCTACGCCAATCTCACCCAGGGGGGGCGCAGGCAGGGCGCAAGCACGATCACCATGCAAGTGGCGCGAAACTTCTTCCTTTCCTCGGAGAAAACGCTTACGCGCAAGCTCTACGAGGTATTGCTTGCCTTCAAGATCGAGAACAACCTGGAGAAAGATCAGATCCTTGAGCTCTATGTCAACCAGATCTACCTTGGACAACGCGCTTACGGCTTTGCCGCGGCATCGCAGATTTACTTTGGCAAGTCGCTCGACAAGCTGAGCTTGGGGGAAGCGGCAGTGCTTGCCGGCCTGCCCAAAGCGCCCTCAGCCTACAACCCTGTTGCTAATCCGCAACGTGCACGCCAGCGGCAACAGTACGTGCTGCGCCGCATGAAGGAATTGGGGCACATCAACGACCAGCAGCAGGCGGAAGCAGCCAAGGCCCCGCTCCAGGTTCGTCGCGAGGTCGACAACTTTGCCGGGATCCACGGCGAATTTCTCGCCGAAATGGTGCGCCAGGCAGTCTATGACCAATACCCCGACGAGGCCTACACAAAGGGCTTTCGCGTCTACACCACGATCCGCAAGGTCGACCAGGAAGCCGCCTACGAGGCCGTCCGGCGTGGACTCTTAACCTACGACCGCAGCCAGGGCTACCGCGGCCCGGAAGCCTTTATCGAGCTGGCGGCTGGCGCGACCGAAGACGATTACGACGAAGCCCTGGCCGAACATGCGGACGTTGACGACCTGCGGGCGGCGCTGGTGCTGACAGCCAACACAAAGGAGATTCACGCCGTTCTCAGGAACGGCGAGATGGCCACCATTTCCGGAGAGGGACTGCGCTTTGCGGCGCGCGCGCTGGAGGACAAGGCGGTGCAACGGCGCATCCGGCGCGGCGCCGTGATCCGGCTGCTAAGAGACGAGAAGAAGAACTGGCAAGTTGTCCAGCTGCCGGAGGCGGAGGCGGCATTCGTATCGCTCGACCCGAACAACGGCGCGATCCGGGCCCTGGTCGGCGGCTTCGATTTCAACCGCAACAAGTTCAATCACATCACTCAGGCCTGGCGCCAGCCGGGCTCGTCGTTCAAGCCGTTCATCTATTCCGCGTCGCTGGAGAAAGGCTTCACGCCCGCCACCGTGATCGCGGACGAACCCATCGTGATCGAGGCGGAAGTCACCGGCAGCCAGCGCTGGGAACCGAAAAACTACGATGGCAAATTCGAAGGCCCGCTGCGCATGCGCACCGCGCTCGCAAAATCCAAGAACATGATATCGATCCGGATCTTGCAGAGCATCGAGCCGAAATACGCCCAGGACTACATAACGCGGTTCGGCTTCGATGCCGACAAGCACCCGCCCTACCTCACCATGGCACTGGGCGCCGGCTCTGTAACACCGCTGCAGATGGCGCGCGGCTACGCGGTCTTCGCCAATGGCGGCTTCCTGATCCAGCCGCATTTCATCCAGAAGATCGTGGACGACCGCGGCAACCAGCTTGGCACCGCCCATCCGCCGCGTGCGGGGCACGAAGCGTTGCGCGTGATCGACGCGCGCAACGCTTTCACCATGGACTCGATGATGCAGGACGTAATGCGCTACGGCACCGCGGCGAGCGCCAGCAAGCTCGGGCGGCGGGACCTCGCCGGCAAGACCGGTACGACCAACGATTTCGTGGACGGATGGTTCTGCGGCTACCAGCCCGAACTGGTCGGCGTCGCCTGGGTGGGATACGACCAGCCCAAGACGCTGGGCAAGAACCAGACGGGCGGTCGCATCGCGCTGCCGATCTGGATCGATTACATGGGCCGGGTCCTGAAGGGTGTCCCCGAAGCGCAGCGCGTCGTGCCTGAGGGCGTGGTGTCCGCAAGAACCGACACCGATCCGGCAGCGCCGGCGGAAGCGCGGGGCGGCTCCGAGTTTTACTACCGCGAGTTCGCGCCCTCGAAGGAAGACGCGGGGCCGGCGGCACCCGCGGTACGCCCCGAACGGCCGGAACTGCCGAAGTCCTAGCGCGCGCCCAGCACCACCGGAGCTCCAGCCTGCTGCGAAGCAAGCAGGGAGACCGCGGCAAAGAGCTCGGTTCCATCCCGCGTATCGCGCCACGCCGTTCCATCGTGACGGAAGTGGAACCCGCCCAGTCTTGCGGCGACCCAGATCTCTCGCGCTGCAGTGTGCCGGTTGATCACCATTTTCGATCCGTCCTCGAACTCGATCTCGATCAGGCCTTCACCCTTGCTCTGTACGTCGACGTCCGGCGCACTCGCTTCGAATGCGCTCTCCAGCGCCGCCAGGGCCGCGCCTGCAAGTGACTCGAATTCGCTCTCGGTCATGTCGGTGGTTCCGGCTCGGTCGATCCTGCTAACATCGCCATTTTAGGCGCCGTTCATTGTCGTGATGCGTCCTGCCATGCTTGTTTTATCGCTTCTCTTGCTTGCCGCCGGGTGCGGCCAGAAGGGGGCCCTGTACCTGCGCGATAACCCGCCGGCCGGCGTGCGGCCGCCAAAGCCCGAGGTTTACACGCCCCTGCCCTATCCGAAGGAAGCTGGCGAGGACGAGAGCGCCGGCGGCGCCAAGAAGTAAGCCCCGATGGCTTTTACCTACCGCGGCGGCGTTCTGTGCGCCGAAGAGGTCTCGCTCGAAGATGTCGCGCGTCAGTTCGGCACGCCCTGCTATGTCTATTCCCGCGCCGCGATCGAGCGCGCTTACCGCGAATATGCCGACGAGCTTGCCGGCCGGCCGTCGCTGGTGTGCTATTCGGTAAAGGCCAACTCCAATCTCGCCGTGCTGTCGGTAATGGCGCAGCTCGGCGCAGGCTTCGATATCGTTTCGGGCGGCGAGCTCGCACGCGTAATCGCGGCCGGCGGTGATCTGGCGAAAGTCGTGTTTTCAGGCATCGGCAAGTCGGAGATCGAAATCAGGGACGCGCTCCAGGCCGGCGTGCTCTCGATCAACCTGGAATCGGAGCAGGAGCTTGCACGCGTGAACGGCATTGCCATCGGCATGGGCAAACGCGCGCCGGTCGCCTTTCGCGTCAATCCCGACGTCGACGCGAAAACGCATCCCTATATCTCCACCGGCTTGAAGCAGAGTAAATTTGGCATCGCCTACGCTGACGCGGAACGCCTGTACCGCGAGGCGGCGCGGCTGCCCGGCATTCGGCTCACGGGCATCGGCTGTCACATCGGATCGCTGATGAACGATAGCGCGCCGTTTGTCGCCGCGACCCAACGCATCGTCGCCCTGCTCGTGCGACTCGAGCAGGCGGGGATCGCGCTCGCGCACATCGACCTGGGCGGCGGCATGGGAATTCGTTACAAGGACGAGGCACAGGCGCCGATCGCGGCGTTCGTGCACGGAGCCCTCGACGCCCTCGGTCAGCGCAAGGAAAAGGTGCTGCTCGATCCAGGCCGGTCGATTGTGGGTAACGCGGGAATACTGCTGACACGCGTCGAGTACGTGAAGCCGGGCGAAGCGAAGAATTTCGTGGTGGTGGACGCGGCCATGAACGACCTCCTTCGGCCCGCGCTGTACGACGCCTGGCACGAGATTCGGCAGGTCAGAGAGACGGAATCGGACGGCTTGGCGGGTGTTTACGACGTGGTGGGACCGATCTGCGAAAGCGCCGATTTCCTTGCCCGAGAGCGCAAGCTTGCGCCGCGCCCAGGCGGCCTGCTTGCGATCATGTCGGCGGGAGCCTACGGTATGGCAATGAGCTCGAACTACAATACGCGGCCACGCCCTGCCGAGGTGCTCGTTTCGGGCGGCGAAATGCATTTGGCGCGGCGTCGCGAAACAACGCAGGAGTTGCTTGCCTTGGAAACGATCCCGCAATGGTAGTCATGCGTCGCTGCTTCGCCGCAATTTTCTCTGCTGCCATTGCGGCGGGCCTCGCCGGCGGCTGCGGCAGCGATGCCGATCCCGCAAAGCGCCCCGCCGGCCCGCCCGCGACGCTCGTCACGGCGATGGTGGTCGAGCCGCGCGATCTCGAGGTGGTCGAGAATGTAGTGGGCTCGCTGGAGAACGTGATCGATCCCAGCCTCGGAGCCGAGGTCGCGGGACGCGTGGTGCGCGTGCTTGCGTTCACCGGCAAGAAAGTCGCCAAGGGCGAGCTGCTGGCGGAGATCGATGCGCAGGATTTCGAGATTCAGACGCGGGCCGACGGCGCCGAGATCGGCCGCCTGGAGTCGCTGCTCGCACAGGCCGAGCGATTGGCGGAACGACAGCAGAAGCTGGTCGCGCAGGGCTTCATCTCGCAGAACGCCGCCGACGACGCGGTGGCCCAGCGTAACGCGCTGCGCGAAAGCATCACGGCGGCCAAGGCGCGTGGCGAACAGACGCGCCGCAGCTTGGGCAAGACGCGCATCACCGCGCCGATTGACGGCGAGGTCGAAGTACAGATCGTAACCGCGGGCGACTACGTCAAGGTCGGCGACCCGCTGTTCAAGCTGGTCGGCACCCAGCGCCTGCACGCTCACCTGCCCCTGCCCGAGAGTTCGAGCCGGGTCATCCGTCCCGGGCTCAAGGTGCGCTTGTCGGCGCCCTCGTCGCCCGACAAAGGGATCGAAGCCAGGATAGACGAAATCCGCCCGACCGTTGGCGCGCAGAATCGGGCGCTGGACGCGATCGTCAAGTTCGACAACGACGGTTCGCTGCGCGGCGGCGGCAGCATAAGTGCGCGGATCGTTCTTGCGGTGCGCGAGAAGGCGTTTACTGTTCCCGAGCAAAGCGTGGTGCTGCGGCCAGCTGGCAAAGTGGTCTATGCACTGGTTGAACAGGACGGGCGCCTCGTCGCGCAACAGCGGCCGGTGGAAACGGGAATTCGCCAGGACGGCTATTACGAGATCCTGAAGGGACTGCAGGCCGGCGACCGGGTCGCTGTGGATGGCGCCGGCTTCCTGACCAACAACGCCGCAGTGACGCTGCCGAAACCGAAGCCCGCGGCCGAAAAGGGCGAAAAGAAAAAGGGCTGAAACATGACGCTACCTGAGCTTTCGATCAGGCGGCACGTATTCGCGTTCATGCTGAACGCGGTGCTGATCCTTTTCGGCCTGATCGCCTACCAGCGGATCGGCATCGACAAGCTGCCGTACATCGAGTTTCCGGTGATCTCGGTCACGACCACCCAGCGGGGGGCCAATCCCGAGGTGATCGATGCCTCGATCACAAACCTGATCGAAACCACGGTGAACAGCGTGCCGGGAATCGAGCATATCGCCTCGACCTCCTCGCCCGGTGTTTCGATCGTCACCATTACCTTCAACCTCGACAAGCGTATCGACGTCGCCTTCAACGAGGTGCAGGCCAAAGTCAACCAGGTGTTGCGGCGCATCCCCAAGGACGCCGATCCGCCCGTGGTCGCCAAGGTCGAGACCAACACCCAGCCGATCTTCTGGACCGCGTTGCAGGGAGACCGCACCCAGCAGCAGCTCAACCAGTACGCGATCAACATCATCAAGAAGCGGCTCGAAACGATCGATGGCGTCGGCGAAATCCGCATCGGCGGCCGGCGCGACCGCACCATCCGCGTCAACCTGCTGCCGGCGCGCATGACCGCCTATGGCATCGCCGCGCAGGACCTGAACGCGGCATTCGCCAACGAACACATCCAGCTCGCCGGCGGTTTCCTCACGGGGCACACGACCGAGCACCTGGTGAAGCTCGACCTGGAATTCCACCGGCTCGACGACCTGGAGAAGATGGTTATCGCCTACCGGGACGGCGCGCCGGTGCGGCTCAAGGACATCGCCGAGATCGAGGACGGCTTGGCGGACTTCCGCCAGCTCGCGCGCTTCAACGGCAAGCCCACCGTGGGCGTCGGCGTGGTCAAGGTGCCGAACACCAACACCGTCGAGATCATCAAGCGCGTGCGCGATCGCATCGAAGGCGAGATCCGGCCCCAGTTGCCGCCCGGCATGGAACTGCACTACGTGCAGAACGATGCCATCTTCATCGGCGAAATGGTGGATTCGCTCAAGGGGCACCTCATCGAAGGGACGCTGCTCGCGGCGCTCATCGTATGGCTGTTTCTGAAGAGTTTGCGCGCCACCATCATCGTCGCCACCGCGATCCCGGTATCGCTGTTCGGCGCCATCGCGGTGATGTATTTCTTCGGCTACACCTTCAATTCGGTCACGCTGCTGGCGCTGCTGCTGCTGGTCGGCGTGGTCGTGGACGACGCCATCGTCGTGCTGGAGAACATCTACCGCCACCGCGAGCACCTGGTGCAGGACACGGCGCAGGCGGCGGTGGAAGGCAGCCGCGAGGTGACGTTTGCCGTCATTGCCGCATCGTTGTCGTTGGTGGCGATTTTCGCCCCGGTGATCTTCGTCTCCGGAATCACCGGCCAGTTCCTGCGTTCGTTCGCCGTGGTCGTCACCTTCGGCGTGCTGGTGTCGCTGTTCGTCTCTCTCACGCTCACGCCGATGCTCTGTTCGCGCTACATGCATGTCGAGAAGAAGCACGGACGCGTGTACTGGCTGCTGGAGCACCTGTTCGAGAAGCTGGAGTCGTTCTACAAGCGCACCCTGGGCTGGGCGATCTCGCACCGCTGGAGCGTGCTCCTGTCCGCGGCCCTGATCAGCGCCGCGGCGGTGCCGCTGTTCCGGATGCTGCCCACCGAGCTCGCGCCGCAGGCCGACGAGGGCCGATTCCTGGTGGCGATCCGTACGCCGCTCGGCTCCTCCATCCACTACACCGAGCAGAAGCTGCGCGAGGTGGAGGAAATCGTATTCCGCTATCCGGATGTGGTGACGGAGTTCGGCGTCATCGGCCTGGGTTCGGCGGGCCAGGTGAATCAGGCGACGCTGATCGGCCGCATGAAACCTAAGGCCGAGCGGCGTAAGGAGGGTGGCCTGACGCAGCGGGAGATTCTACTGGCCTTGCGGCGGGACCTGACGCAGCTCACGGGCGCGCGCGCGTTCCCGCGCGCCTTCGGCATTGTGCAGGGCCAGCGCTCCGAGCCCTTGCAGTTTGTGGTCAAGGGTCCGAACCTGCAGGAGATGGGGCGCCTCGCCGGCGAGCTGCAGCGCGCGCTGCAGCTCGATC
>CAMDRF010000043.1 GCA_945906765.1 Nitrosovibrio sp. Nv4
TTTGCCGCCGCCAGGAACGCGTCGGAGACCTTCATCGGATAGGCAACGCCGATGAGGGCGACACCAGTGACTTTATCCGCATGGCGGGCGGCGCACTCCACGGCAATCAGCGCGCCCATGGAGTGGCCGACCACCGCGGCCTTCGCGACGCCAGCCGCGTCCTTCAGCGCCATCACCCAGTCCGCCATGGCTTCGATGCTCGCAAGCGGCGGCCCTTCGGAGCGGCCGTGCCCAGGCAGATCCACCGCGAGCACGTTGCGGCCGTGGTAGCCGAAGTAGCGGCTCTGCAGGCCCCACCAGCTGTGGTCGAGTCCCGCTCCGTGCACGAACACGATCGTCGACTTCGCCGGGTCGATGGCGTGCGCCGCGGTGTAGGCGAAGGCCTTCCGTCCGGCAACGACCACTTCCATCAGCCTCGCGCCGCGGCCTTCAAGCCGCGATCCAGGTCGTCCATCAGGTCCTGCGCGTCCTCCAGGCCGATGGACAGCCGCACCGTGCCCGGGCCGATGCCGGCGCGCACCAGGTCCTCGTCGGACATCCGGTAGTGCGTCGTCGTCGCCGGGTGGATGACCAGGGACTTGGCGTCGCCGACGTTGGCGAGGTGCGAGAACACGCGCAGGGATTCGATGAACCGGCGGCCGGCCTCCCGTCCGCCCCTGATGTCGAAGGAGAACACCGCGCCGCAGCCGCGCGGCAGCAGCTTCTTCGCCAGCGCGTGGTCCGGATGGTCCGGCCGCTCCGGATACAGCACCTTGCCCACCGCGGCGTGGCTCGCCAGGAAGTCCACCACCTTGCGCGTGCTCTCGACGTGGCGCGGCATGCGCAGGTGCAGGGTCTCGATGCCCTGCAGGATCTGGAACGCGGTCATGGGCGCCATGCAGGCGCCGAAGTCGCGCAAGCCCTCGCGCCGCGCGCGCAGCAGGAACGCCCGCGTGCCCGACTCCTCCTCGAAGTCCATGTTGTGGAAACCGGAATAGGGCGCGGTGAGTTGCGGGAATTTGCCGCTCTTCTCCCAGTCGAAACGGCCCGAGTCCACGATGACGCCGCCGATGGCGATGCCGTGGCCGCCGAGGAACTTGGTGGCCGAGTGGTACAGCAGGTCGGCGCCCAGTTCGAAGGGCTTCATCAGGTACGGCGTGGTGAAGGTGGCGTCCACCAGCAGCGGCACGCCCGCCTCGTGGGCGATCGCGGACACCGCCGGGATGTCCAGCACGTCCAGGCCCGGGTTGCCCAGCGTCTCGCCGAAGAGGAGCCGGGTGTTGGGGCGGATTGCGTTGCGCCACGCATCCCGGTCGCGCGGGGAGACGAACGTGGTCTCGATGCCGAAGCGCTTGAGGGTGTAGCCGAGCAGGTTGTGCGAGCCGCCGTACAGCGAGCCGGAAGCGACGATGTGGGAGCCCGCATCCATGATCGTGGCGACCGCGAGGTGCAGTGCCGCCTGGCCGCTCGCGGTCGCGATCGAGCCGGTGCCGCCTTCCAGCGCGGCCATGCGCTCTTCGAGCACCGCGACCGTCGGGTTGGAAATGCGCGAATAGACGTGGCCCGCGCGCTCCATGTTGAACAGCGAGGCCGCGTGCTCGCTGTCGCGGAACACGAACGAGGTGGTCTGGTAGATCGGGACCGCGCGCGACCCGGTCGCCGGGTCCGGCGACTGGCCCGCGTGCAGGGCCAGCGTGTCGAACCCGGGAAACTTAGGACCGGCCACTGCTGGGAAAACTCAGTGCAGGTGTTTTCGGGAAGGCCGCGTCGCGGTCTCGAAGGCGCGCTCGGGCTTGGCCGGCTGCACCGCGCGGTTCTTCCAGTCCTCGTCGAAGAACCGGTTCACCAGCGTGAGCACCTCGCCCACGCGCGCCTTGTCGAACTGGCGCGCGAGCACGGCGGTGACGTCCTCGACCATGCAGCGCCGCTGCGCCTCGTGGATCGCCTGCGCGGTCGGGCCGACGAACAGCAGCCGCGAATCCTGCTCGCCGTTCTGCAGGTAGAGGGTCAACTCCACCTCGACCGCCTCGTAGCACAGGGGGCCCAGGTTCTCCAGCGCGCCGTCCAGCGCGGCGTGGAAGCTGCGGCCGATCTCGCCGGTCCAGCACAGGACCAGCATCAGCTCCTTCTCGTCGAAGCGCAGGCCCGGCTCGTCCTGCTCCAGGCTCTTCACGTCGGCGAGGCCTTCCGCGTCCAGGTACTCCAGCAGCGGCGTCAGCGCCTCCTCGATCCGCTTGCGGGACACGCCCTCGAGGATCGGGATATCGGCGTGCAGGTGCACTTCCATGCGCATGGCGGATTGCCCCGGGGAAAGGGAGAGGGAACGGACGTGGATTTTATCACGCGGGCACCCCCGGATTTCCCCTTCCGGCCGACCGCCGGCGGGCGTCAACGGACCTGCGGCCCGGCGCGTTCATCGGGATGCGCCCAGAATGAACTTGCGGGCGGAGTGCACCTTAAGCGGGACCAAACGCGGAGGTCGCCATGAACGTCATGTACAGCAGCGAGAACTACTACGTGGTGGAGTTTCCCGGCTGCGCGGGCATCGAGCTGGTGGACAAGACCACCGGTCGCGGAGGGTTTCTGGAAGGCGCCGTGGAGGTCAAGTTCCGCGCCCGCATGGCCAACCTCGCCAGCGAGGACCCGGAACCCAGCACCGAGTCGGTGGACGAGTTCCTCGCCCATTACGATGCCCTCCTCATGAACCCGGTCTCGCTGCATTAGCGAATTCCGCTAGCATCGGGGGCGATGCACGGCCCCTGGTTCGTCCCCGATTATTCCGGCAACGGCTTCGTCAACCTAATCGCTTCGCTGGTCGAGGCCTCGGGCGGCCGGCCGCGCCACGCGCCCCTGGCCTCGCTGTCCCAGGCCGAATTGCGCGCGGCGACCAACCTCGTGCTCCTGATCGTGGACGGCCTGGGCGACGAGTACGTGCGCGCCTTCGGACCCGGCGGCGCGCTCGACAGCCGCAGGCGCGCGCCCATCTCCGCGGTCTTCCCCTCGACCACGGCCACCGCAATCACCTCCTCCTACACCGGCGCCTCGCCGCTGGAGCACGGCCTCACCGGCTGGTTCACCTACTTCGGCGAGGCGGGCTGCGTCGGTGCGCCGCTGCCCTTCCGCCGCCGCGGCGAGGCGCGCCCGATCCCCGCGCACAGCCTGCGCCTGTTCCGCGAGCCGCCGCTGTTCGACTCGCTGGCCTCGCGCGCGGTGGTGGTCACCGAGCGCAGCATCATCGATTCCATCTACAACGTGCACCACTGCGGCCGCGCCGAGCGCCGCCCCTACGACCGGCTGGACGAACTGATGGCGGAGATCGCCGCCGCGGCGAAATCCGGCCCCGAGCGCAAGTTCATCTACTCGTACTGGCCGCTGTTCGACAAGCTGTCGCACGAGCACGGCGTGGCGAGCGATCCGGTGCGCCGCCACTACGCGGAAGTGGACCAGGCCTTCGCCTCGCTGCTGGAGCAGCTCGCGGGCACGGACACCCTGGTCGTCGTCACCGCGGACCACGGCTTCATGGACAGCCCGGCGGAACGTTCCCTGACCCTGCCCCCGGACTTGGCGGCGATGCTGCGCTATCCGCTGTGCGGCGAGCGGCGCATCGTCTTCGCCCATGCGCATGGAGCAAGGGATTTCACGGCGAAGGCGCGCGACTGGCTGGGGGACCGCGCCGAGGTGTGCGCCAGTCGCGAACTGCAGGACCAAGGCTGGTTCGGCACCGGGACGCCGCATCCGCGCTTCGCCGAACGCATCGGCGACGTCGCGATCCTGATGAAGGATGACTGGACGCTCAAGGACTGGGTGACGGGCGAGCCCCGCCACCTGCACATCGGCAACCACGGCGGCGCGACACGGGCGGAGATGCTCATTCCGCTGGTCGTCGCCACGGCATAGGAGGAGTGATGAAAGCAAAGACCAACGGCATCGAGACCCATTACGAACTGCACGGCAGGGAAGGCGCGCCCTGGCTGGTGCTCAGCCATTCGCTCGCGTGCAGCACCCGCATGTGGGACCCGCAGATCGAGGCCCTGAAGGGCGAGTACCGCATCCTCGCCTACGACACCCGCGGCCACGGCGCTTCCGAAGCTCCCAAGGGCGCGTACACGCTGGACATGCTGGCCGACGACCTGAAGGCGCTGCTCGACCACCTCGGCATCCAGAAGGCGAACTATTGCGGCCTGTCCATGGGCGGCATGATCGGCCAGACCTTCGCGCTCAGGTATCCGGGCGTGTTCACGAAGCTCGCGCTCGCCGACACCACCTGCCGCTATCCGGCGGAAGCGGCGCCGGTCTGGGCCGATCGCATCAGGACCGCGGAAGCGAACGGCATGGCGCCGCTGGCGCAGCCGACCCTGGAGCGCTGGTTCACCGCGCCCTTCCGCGAGAAGAATCCCGGCGCCGTGGACGTCATCCGCAAGCTGATCCTCGCCACGCCGGTGGCGGGCTACGTCGGCTGCAGCCACGCGCTGCCGAAGATCAACCTCACGGCGCGCCTCAAGGACATCCGGTGCCCGATCCTGGTGATCGTCGGCGCGGATGATCCGGGCACGCCGGTGTCCATGGCGCGGGAAATCCACGACAACGCGCCCGGCTCGAAGCTGGTGGTGCTGCCGCAGGCGGCGCACCTGGCGAACCTGGAGCAGCCGGACGGCTTTACGCGAGCGCTGCGGGCGTTCCTTGCCGCCTGAGGGCTCTACTCTGCCTTGATCCCGGCTTCGCGCACCACCCTCGTCCAACGCGGCACCTCGTCAGCAATCAGGTCCGCGAGGCGTTTGGGCGTGCTGTGGGTCGCCACCACGCCAAAGCCACTGAAGCGGCTTTGCAGTTCGGGCAGGGCGAGCGCCTTGCCGACCGCATCATTCAGCTTTGCGACCACGTCCGCCGGCATCCCGGCCGGCCCCAGCAAACCGAACCAGATTTCCACCACATAGCCCGGCAGCGTCTGCGACACCAGCGGCGTGCCGGCCGGCGCCAGCGGAGAGGATTCGGCGGTCGAGATGCCAAGGAGCTTCAGCTTGCCGGCCGCGATATGGCTGTTCATGGCGCCGGAGGACGTGGTGATCAGCACCTTCACTTCGCCGGACAGCACGGCGTTGGTGGTCGGCGCCTGGCCCTTGTAGGGAATGTGCGTCATCCGGATTCCTGCGGCTCGGGCAAACAGCTCGCTGGACAGGTGCCCCAGGGAGCCGATTCCGGCTGTCCCGTACTCCAGCGGGTTGGACTGCGACTTCGCGTAGTCGATCAACTGCTTTACTGTGCCCGCAGGAACCGCGCCATTGACCACGACGAACATGGGCGCGGTCGAGACCAGCGACACCGCCGTGAAATCCTTCAGCGAATCGTAGCCAGCGTCCTTCTGCAGGATCGGAACGGTGCTGCTCGGTCCGTTGTTGGAGAACAGCATGGTGTAGCCGTCCGGCGCCGAGCGCGCGACTTCCCGCGCGCCAATGGCGCCGCCTGCCCCGGCCTTGTTGTCCACGAGCACCGGCTGGCCGAGCGATTTCTGCATGGGTTCCTGCAGCGCTCGCGCCATGATGTCGGTGGTGCCGCCCGCAGGATAGGGAACAATGATCCGGATCGGCTTCGATGGAAAGCCCTGTGCCAGTGCGAATTGCGCGGCAAGCGCCGCACCGACTCCAGCGATTGTTCTTGCGAGTAAATTCATATTTAGATCTCCTCGTTCATTCTTCTGCGTTTTCGGAATTGTCCGCCCGGCCGAGCACGCCCTCCCGGATCAACTGCTCAATGTCCGCCGGCCCTCTGCCGAGTACGCGCTCCAACACCGACCGTCCGTGCTCACCCAGCGCCGGCACCCTCCCAGCGGTACCCACACCCTCCATCCTGAATGGCGGATTGGTGACGCAGATCTCCGCGCTGCCACTTCCTACGGTCGCAAAGAGACCGCGCTCCAGCGCGTACTCGGAAGAAAGCACGTCCCTCGCCGACTGATAGCGCGCGTGGGGCA
This sequence comes from Nitrosovibrio sp. Nv4, assembly GCA_945906765.1. GTDB lineage: Bacteria > Pseudomonadota > Gammaproteobacteria > Burkholderiales > SG8-39 > RBG-16-66-20. Next base: position 5,948 of record CAMDRF010000043.1, read on the forward strand.
CACCGAACGCCACCATGATGCTCTCGGCTTGATCCAAAGTCTTGTCCGACGCCCAGCGATCGGCTTCGTCCATTAGCGCCTGCCAGTTCGTCGAACGCGCCGCTGGTAACGCGAAGCGCGGATCAGACTTCAGATCGGCACGATCAATTGCGTCCGCCATATCCTCGAAGTTTCCCTGCGAAATCGGCGCCACCATCAGAAATCCATCCAAGGTGCGCACGGCCTGGTAGAGAGGCCGTGGCCCAGAGGCCGGGCCTTGCGCCTCGGCTACCTCATATCCCAGCATGCCCACCATTGCGTCCATGAGCGCGCAATCGATGTACTCGCCCTTGTCGGTATCGTCTGGATTCCGGCTGCAGCGCACGAGGGCCGCGCATATGGCGCCAAAGGCATGCACGCCAGTGAGGTAGTCGGCAACAAAGATCGCGCTCTTCATCGGGCGCTCAGCGCCCTGGTAAGACATGTTCGCGATGTCGAAGCCACTCGCCGCATGCACGATAGGCGCGTACGCGGGCAAACTCGCGTACTTGCCAGTCTGCCCGTAGCCCGAAATCGAGCAATAGACAAGCCTGGGATTGATCGCGGATAGCGCTGTATAGTCAAAGCCCAGGCGCTTCGCTACGCCAGGACGAAAATTCTCGACCACCACGTCGCTCGCGGCGGCAAGCTGCTTTGCGAGTTCAACGCCCTCCGGCTTCTTTAGATTCAGCGCAACGCTTTGCTTGCCGGCGTTCAGCACCCCGAAATAGACGCTCTCGCCGGCCCGAATGGGCGCGCGCGTGCGGATGTAGTCGCCCTCAAGCGGCTCGATCTTAAGTACTTCGGCGCCCGCGTCGGCCATCAGGCGCGTGCAATACGGGCCCGCGATCATCGCGGTGAAATCCAGTACCGTGACGCCGTCGAGCGCGCCCTTCATTTCTTCCGGCCTGCGTTCAATCCGTACGCGGCGAGATGAAAGCGCTGCAGACGTTTGAGCATGCTTTCCATCTCTCTCGCCGCCGCGTCGCCGTCCTTCGTTCGCAGGCAGGCGAGCAGCCGGTGACGAGATGGCATCACATAGCGATTCGGCATGTAGCCAACGCTCTCGACGAAGTGGCGGGTCATCTCCATGAGCGCGTCAGTAAGAATCGTCAGCACAGGATTGCGCGCAGCGCGCGCGAGCAGTCGATGGAACTCATAGTTGACGAGCGCGCGATTCACCATATCGCCTTTTGTGGTCGCATGTTCGGCGGCAGCGACGTTGGCTTCCAGCGTCGCGAGATCCTCCTTCGTACGACGCAGGCAAGCAAGGCGTGCCACCTCGGTGCCGATGACAATGCGCGCCTCCGTTAGGTGCTCAGGCTTGATGGTGCCGAGGTGGTACAGATCTGCCAGACCCGCCACCGCGGCGTCACCTCCACCCTCCTTGATGAATGCGCCACCCGTCGCGCCCTTCTTCAGCTCCAGCAATCCGGCAATCTCGAGCGAGCGCAGCGCCTCGCGCAGTGTGTTGCGGCTGACGTGAAACTGACCGGCGAGCTCGCGCTCGGGCGGCAGCCGATCACCTGCGCGCAGGCCCTGGCGCGCAAGGCGGCCGCGAATCTGCGAAGCGATCTCCTCGAAAGCGCGACGCGTGGCTACCGGACGGAACTCCCTCATCAATGCATCCCGAGCAAATGACGAGCTATGACGATGCGCTGGATCTGGTTGGTGCCCTCGAATATCTGGTTGATCTTCGCGTCCCGCATGAAGCGCTCGACCCCGACGTCCTTCATGTAGCCTGCGCCACCGAAGATCTGGACCACGTCGGTGGTCACCTTCATCGCCATGTCGCTGGCGAAGCACTTCGCCATGGACGCCATCTCGGAGAGTCGCGAGAAATCACCGGCGTCGACCAGGCGCGCGCATTCGTAAACAAGTGCCCGGGCCGCCTCGATCTGCATGCCGATGTCGGCGAGCATCCACTGCAATCCCTGGAACTGGCCGATGGCGCGGCCGAACTGCTTGCGCTCCCTGGCGTGGTTGAGCGCCAGATCCAGTGCGCCCTGCGCCACGCCCACGGAGGCCGCGCCGATCGTCGGCCGGTTCATGTCCAGGATCCGCATGCAGGTGATGAACCCCCGGCCCTCCTCGCAAACCATGTTCTCGGCGGGAATGCGCACGTTGTCGAAGAAGATCTGCACGTTGGGCACGCCGTTGAGCCCCATCTTCTTCTCGTTCTTCCCGACCCGGAAGCCGGGCGACTTCGTGTCCATCAGGAAGCAGCTGATGCCCTGGAAGCCCTTTTCGCCGCTGGTGCGCGCGAAAACGAGGATCCAGTGCGCCATGTTGCCCCAGGTGATGTAGCACTTCTGGCCGTTCAGGACCCAGCTGTCGCCGTCCCGCTTCGCATTCGTCTTCATCGAGGCGACATCGGAGCCGGACTCCGGCTCGGTCATCGCCACCGCGGTCCAGGTCCGGCCCTTGGCCACCTCCGGCAACCAGCGCTTCTTCTGCTCCTCGGTGCCGAAATGCAGCAGCGGTAGGACTACACCGATGGAGTTCATTCCGGCAATGAGCGCGCAGGCCTCCGACACCCGCGAGATCTCCTCCCGCGCCATGCAGACCGAAGTCAGGTCGCCACCCGGACCACCATATTCTTCAGGCACCCAGAGCTGCATCAGGCCCATGTCGCCGAAGAGGTGAAAGATGCGCTCGGGAATATGGTCGGTGGCGTCGATCTCGGCTGCAATTGGCCGGATTTCCTTGTCCACCAAGCGGCGGATAGCGTCGCGCATGGCGAGCTGGGTATCGGTGAAATATGGCATCTTGTGAAGTCTCTCAATGGTTCAACCAATTGTTTCGACGCACCGCTTGGCTGTCAAGGACCGACGAGCGTTCGCAGCGAAACAACCGCGGTGCAGCATGAGACCGGTGTTGACAACGAACGCGTTGGCCGTTATTGGTTGGACCATACAACCATTGGCCTTGTTGTGTCCCGGCGCACGATCCCTAGCCTCTGCCGCCTCTGCACTGCCCACTGTCCAATCCTCGTGACGGTTGAGTCCGGCCGTGCCGTGAAAGTCGTGGGCAACCCCGACGCACCGCTATACCACTCCTATACCTGCCCGAAGGGTCGCGCTCTGCCGGAGCAACATTGCGACTCCGGTCGGCTTCTCAATAGCTTGAAGCGCCAAGCCAACGGCAGCCACCAGCCGATCAGCTCAGATGCCTTGATGGATGAGGTGTCGGCGAAGCTGCAGGATCTCATTGCGCGCCACGGACCACGCTCGGTTGCAATGTACATGGGCACGGGTTCGGTGCCGCATCCCGCCGCAGTAAGCATGGGATCGGCCTGGCTCAAGGCGATCGGTTCGCGCATGCATTTCTCGGCCGTCACCATCGACAAGCCTGGAATCCTGATTGCTCTCGCGTTGCATGGTTCCTGGGCAGCTGGGCAGCCCCCGTTCGATGCGGCGGACTCGTGGATCGTAGTAGGTGCAAACCCTGTCATTAGCAAGGGTGCCGGGTTTCCTGCGCACAACCCAGGGCTGATGCTCAAGCGCGCTGCCGAACGTGGAATGAAGCTTGTCGTCATAGATCCGCGTCGCACCGAGACCGCGCGGCGCGCGGATCTCTTCCTGCAACCGCGGCCCGGCCACGATCCGGAGATCCTCGCCGCGATGATCCACGTGATCCTGGCCGAGCAACTTCACGACGACGCGTTTGTCGCCGAGCATGCTGCCGGGCTGGAGGCTCTGCGGCAGGCCGTCGCCGCTTTCGGTCCGGCGACTGTGGCGATGCGCGCCGACGTACCTTCGGAGCAGATTGTCGAGGCCGCTCGCCTTTTCGCAGGCGGCAAGCACAGCGGCATCAGTTGTGGCACCGGCCCCAGCTTCGCGACGCACGGAACGCTAACTGAGTATCTTGCACTCTGTCTATTGACCCTCTGCGGCCGCTGGACGAAGGCGGGCGAAAAGGTGGCCAAGCCCAACGTCCTCCTGCCCGCATACGTCGCCAAGGCACAGGCGATGGCACCCTACCAGGCATGGGGCTACGGCGAGCGGCTGCGCGTGCGTGGCCTGGGTAGCTCGGCCAGCGGCCTCGCGACGGCCGCGCTTGCCGACGAGATCCTCCTGCCCGGCGATGGCCAGGTGCGTGCGCTGATCTGCGTCGGAGGTAACCCGATGACGGCGTTTCCCGATCAGAAGAAGACGTTCGCCGCGCTTTCCGGGCTTGAGCTTCTGGTGAGCCTTGACTGCGAGATGACCGCCACCGCGCGGCTCTCCCACTACGTGGTGGCGCCAAAGTTGAGTTTGGAGACGCCTGGCTCCACCTACGGTCTGGAGTCGCTGAAGTACCTAGGCACCAACCGCGGCATGGAGCAGCCGTTCGCGGCCTACGCGCCGAGGGTTGTTGATCCACCGCGAGGAAGCGATGTCATCGAGGAATGGGAGTTCTTTTTCGGCCTCGCGCGGCGGATGGGCCTGCAACTGCAGCCGGGTAACGCCTTTGGCGTTGGCCGGCACCGCGAGGCCTCGCCGGACCGGCAAGCGCTGGACATGTCTCGCAAGCCGACTAGCGACGAAATGCTCGAACTCTCGGTGCGTCGGTCACGCGTACCGCTCGACGAAGTCAAGAAGTACCCACACGGACACATTTTCCCGGTCGAGGAGTTTGCGCAGCCGCGGGACCCGAGTCATGCGGAGCGCCTGGATCTCGCCGCGACATCGATGTTGAAGGATCTGAGGAAGATCGCAGCGCACCCCACGGAAACGAGCTCGGATTTTCCCTTTCGGCTGACGCCGCGGCGCATGAACCAGTTCATTAATTCCTGGGGCCGGACGCTACCCAAGCTAGCTGGCACGAAGCCATACAACCCCGCTTTCATGCATCCGGACGACCTCCGGAAGCTCGGCATTTCCCCGGGCGACCTCGTCACGATCCGATCCGCGCACGATGAGGTGCTGGGTATCGTCGACGCAGACCCAGGCTTGCGACCTGGCGTGGTATCCATGAGCCACGGCTTCGGTGACAACCCGGACGTTCCCGCCGACCCGTTCCGGAGCGGCGCCAGCGCCAGCCGGCTGGTCAGCGTCGAGGACAACTACGACCCGGTTTCGGGAATACCGCGCATGGGCGCTCTGCCGGTGCAGGTCCGGGCGGCGGAGCGCTCCACTCCCCGTTGACATTGCGCAGGACCAGGGAACATAATGGTCCAACCATTAAGCCACTATGTGTCCCATGCCAATCGACCTCAATGCCGTGCATTCCGCAATCGAGGGCACGCGCGCCGGCCTGGATGCCGCAGGCTATGACATTGCGTGCGCCGAATCCGCCGGACGGCTGCAGTTGACAATCGCTGCTCGCGACGGCGCTTGTGAGGACTGCCTCGTACCCAAGCCAATCTTTGCGTCCATCGTTCGGCGTGAACTTGACGATAAGGGCATCGTCGTTGCGGACATTGAGGTGGTCTATCCAGTTGATGTCCCGGATGAACTGAACTGAGCATGACGCAGGCAAAGGAAGTCCCCGAGAAACTGGAGATTGCCGACTGGCAGGAAGCGGTAGATCTCTTCTTCCAGAACGAATGGACTGATGGGCTGCCGATTATTCCGCCGACGGAAGACCGCGTCGCCGCGCTGCTCTCTACCGTGTCCTTCCGCGATCCCGAGGAAATCATTGGCACGGTGCCGCCCCGCTGGGCGCAGGCCACGGTGAGGATCTGCGCGGTCAACGCGGCGATGGCGGGGTGCCTCCCCGAGTACATGCCAGTAGTCCTTGCTGCCGTCGAGGCAGTGCTGGAACCTTCCTTCAACCTCGCCGGAATCCAGGCGACCACGCACTCCGCAACGCCTCTGATAGTCGTCAGCGGCCCAAGCTTAAAGACGCTCGGCATCAACGCCGGCTACAACGTCATGGGCCAAGGGTTTCGTGCCAATGCAACCATCGCGCGCGCGCTGCGCCTCATCATGATCAACGTCGGCGGCGGTCGCCCCGGGACCACCGATTTGGCGCAGTTTGGCAATCCCGGCAAGTTCGGCTTCTTACTGGCGGAGAACGATCAGGCCAGCCCCTGGGAGCCATTTCGCGTCGAGCACGGGTTCAATGCGGACGACACAGTAGTCGCAGCCTTTTCCGCTGAAGGCCCTCACAGCGTCACCAACCACGTTGCCACTTCGACATTCGGCATCGGGATTTCCATCGCGAGCTGCATGTCTTCGCTTGGCAGCAATAACGCATACGGAATGGGGGAAGTGGTTGTCGTCGTCGGTCCGGAACACGCGGAGTTCTTCCGCAAGGAGAAGTGGAGCAAAGACGACCTGAGGCTCTACCTATACCAGAAGGCGCGCAACAGCATTCGTGACCTGATGTTCAACGGCCGGTACGGGCGCTTTTACAATCGGATGTGGCCAAAGTGGTTCGATCGCTCCCAAGACGATGAGCAGGTTCCGGTCGTCGTCAAGCCCAGCGACATCCACATCTTTGTCGCCGGGGGTCCCGCCGGACGCTTCTCGGCCGTCATTCCAGGCTGGGGTGGTCTGGGCGGCCAAAGCGTAATCAAGAAGGTTCGTTTCTCCACAGATCAATTGAAGGGAGGTGATTAGCGTGATATCCATATTCACTCCACTCGGCAAGGTCGTGAAGCAGGAGTTCGACCTGGCCAAGCGCGTCCCATCACTGGATGGGCTTGTGCTTGGCCTGCTCGACAACAACAAGTGGAACGCTCAAAAGTTGCTCCGGCAGATCGAGGTAGAGCTGCGGGCGCGCTTTCAGCTGAAGGACGTGGTCTATCTGCGAAAGCCGTATTTCTCCCGTCCAGCGTTCCCTGACATGATTGAACAGATGGCGACAGGAGCGGATGTCGTCGTCACCGCCCTTGCGGATTGAGGGAGCTGCACGTTGAGCAGTTTGCTTGACACAGCTCGCCTCGAACGCGCCGGCGTACCGACCGCGACCGTCATCACAAACATTTTCACGCGCGAGGCGGATTACCAGGCCGAGACCTCGGGAATGCGCGGCTTCAAGCCAATCGTCGTACCGCATCCGACCTCGCACCTGCCGGAAGAGCAGATAAAGGCGCTGGCCACAAGCATCGTGGACCCGGTGCTGGAACGGCTCCTGGCGAGTCCTGGGTGAGGCACTCCCGGCGCGGTCCACTGGACCGTGCCGGGCCTTCATCCCCTGAAGAAGATGCTCGAACACCCTCTGCGGCCATTGCTGCGACCAAAGTCCATCGCCATTGTGGGCGTATCACGCGACTTGGGGCGTCAAACCACCATCAACGGTTCAGCGGTGCTGGAGAGTCTCACCCGGTTCAAGTATCCGGGCCGCATCGATTTGATCCACCCTGAAGCAACAGAGATTGGCGGCAGACGGGTCTATCCATCAATCGCCGCATTGTCCCAGACGCCCGACCTCGTCGTGCTCTCCCTCGCGGCTGCACGCGTCCCAGATGCCATCGCCGAAAGCGGCTCTCGCGGTATTCGCGGTGCAGTCGTCATGTCTGCCGGCTTCTCGGAACTTGGCCCCGGCGAAGGCTCGGCGTTGGAAGCCAGCATGAAGCTAGCGGCCGAACGCCATGGCGTGCGCATCTGCGGACCGAACGGCTTGGGCTATATCAATGTTGCCGATGGTGTCTATGCGGGCTACTACCCGTGTCTCTCTACCGCGGCGCCCAAACCGGGCGGCCTCGCGATCGTGACGCACAGCGGGGCTATCGGCAACAGCCTGCTGGCGCGCGCAGTCGATCGCGGCCTGGGCTTCAGCTTCGTCGTCTCTGCAGGAAACGAGACCAATGTCTCGCTGGCAGATTACATAGAGTTCCTGGTCGAGGACCAGAGTACGCGCGTCATCTCTCTCTACATGGAAGGCACTAGCGACGGTGCGCGACTGCGGCAGGCGCTCGAGCGCGCTGCGGAAGCGGGCAAGCCGGTCGTTATCTATAAGGTGGGCAAGTCAGCCGCAGGCGCCCGAGCCGCACTCAGTCACACTGCGAAGATTGCCGGCGAACCGCTCCTTTACCGAGGCCTGTTTCGGCAACTCGGCGTCATAGAGGCGAGTCGCATCGATGACCTGATCGAGATTCCAATGCTTTTGCTGAAGGCAAAGCCAACCGGCGCCACGCCGCGCAGCATCGGCGTGGTCACGATCTCCGGCGGCCTAGGTGCAATCATGGCGGATCATTTCGCCGCCGAGGGCTTCGCGCTGCCCGAGCTGACCCCCGCGACGCAAGCGCAGCTCAACGCGCTGCCGATCAAGTTCGGCTCGGTCACGAATCCCGTGGATACCACAGCTGCGATCCAGCGTACCGAAGGCACACTTGCCGACATTCTCTGCCTGGTCGCGGCGGACCCAGGCATTGACGCTCTCGTGTTCCCGAACGCCTCGCGCTTCCCACAGCGCGCACTGGATGTCGCGCAGATCATGCAGGATGCGGCAACGCGGTTCGACAAGCCGCTCATCTCCGTCTGGTACGCGGGCTCCGACAATGCTCCGGCACTGAAGCTGCTGCACGACGGCGCGACGGTGGCCTGCTTTGAGGACCCATCTGCCGCCGCTCGCGCGCTCGCCGCGCTGAGGGATGTCAGGGGATGGGCGGGCAATGCCTGCGCACCCCGCGTAGCGCCTCCATTGGGTGCCCGCGACGCCGCCGGTGAGCTTGGCAGTGGCACGCTAAGCGAGCCTGCCGCGAAGAGAATCCTTCAGGCCTACGGGGTCCGCATCGCCCGCGAAACCCTAGCCACCAATTCAGCGCAGGCCGTGAAAGCGGCTACGAGCATTGGTTTTCCGGTCGCGCTGAAGATTGTTTCCGTCGACGTGCCGCACAAGGCAAAGGCCGGCGGCGTCCTGCTCGGACTTACTTCGGCCGCGGAGGTCGCCGCCGCGTTCGACAAGATGGTGGCAACGGTGAAGGCGAATGTCCCAGGCGCAAGGATTGAAGGCATGCTGGTCTCCGAAATGGTCGCCGTGCGCACCGAGGTCCTCGTCGGCGCCTACCGCGACCCCAGGCTGGGACCAGCGCTTGTGGTCGGCGCGGGCGGAGGCGACGTAGAGGAAATGCGCGATGTCGCGATGCGCCTGCTCCCCGTAAGCCTCGAGGATTGCCGAGCGGCGATCGCTGAGTTGCACGACCGCCGCATTCGGCTGCAATCGCCCGAAGCGATGCTAGCCCTCGTTGCGTCAGTCGCGCGCGTCGCCGCGATGGCCTGGGACCTGCGTGCCGAACTTGAGGAGCTGGACGTAAATCCGGTTGCAGTCACGTCGCAGGGGGAGGCCATCGCGCTGGACGCCATGATGGTTCTTGGGGAACGCACATGATCGTTGGCGCGGAAGAAGACCTGTTTCGAGACAGCGTACGCAAGTTCGTTGAGCGCGAGATGCGCCCGGAGTTGATGCGCAAATGGGCACGCGCAGGAGAGTTTCCCGAGCCGTTGTATCGAAAATGGGGCGAGATGGGCTGGCTCGGCATTGGACTGCCTGAGGACGTCGGTGGCAGCGCTGGCAACCCCGTGCAGATGGTGATCCTCGCCGAGGAACTCGCGCGCAACGGATTCGACATTACAGGCGCCTATTCCACGGCGCTGTTCCTGGGCATGACACTCGCCAAGCACGGCGACGAAGCGCAGCAATCCGCCTACCTCCCGCGACTCATGGAAGGAAGGCTGCACCTCTCCACGGCCATCACCGAGCCGAACACCGGCTCGGACATCAGTGGCGTGCGATGCAAAGCCGTACGGGATGACGATGGCTGGGTCATCAGCGGCGAGAAGGTGTTCTGCAGCGGCGCGCACCTGCCAGACACGTTGATTCTCGTCACCACTCGCACATCGACGCATGCGGACAACCTGCGCAAAGGCCTGACGATCCTGCTGGTGCCGAACGACACGCCCGGCCTGCGAATCAGCCGCATGGACACAGTCGGCCGCAAGATCTTCGGTACCAATCAACTGTACTTCGACAACGTGCACGTGCCCGCCGGAGCACTGCTCGGCACCGAAGGCGAGGCGTGGAAGATCCTCAGCGGCAGCCTGGACCTGGAGCGACTGTTCATTGCCGGCGGCTACGTCGGCAACGCCCAATCGGCGTTGGACCTCGCTGTGCAGTATGCCAAGGACCGGGTGCAGTTCGGCAAGCCGATCGGAAAGTACCAGGCCGTGTCCCACGCGCTGGTGGACATGCGCATGCGTATCGACGCGGCGCGCCACCTCAGCTACCACGCGGCTGAACTACTGAAGCACCGAGTCCCCTGTCGCGCGGAAGCGTCGATGGCGAAGCTCGCGGCCTCGGAGGCGCTCGTGCACGCGACCAATCAGGGGATGCAAATCCTGGGCGGCTACGGCTACACCACAGAGATGGACATGGAGCGCTGGTTCCGCGACGGCCGCGTCACCACCCTGATGGGCGGCAGCTCGGAGATCCAGCGCAACATCATCGCCCACGAAATGGGCCTTTAGCAGTTCAAACGAGGAGGGTACGCATGAAATGCACACTTCGAACACTGATTGCGGGCGTCCTGTTATCGGTGAGTGCGGGTACGGTGCTGGCGCAGCAGCCCTACCCTAGCCGGACCATCACCATCATCGTGGCCTTCGGTCCCGCAGGTGTCACGGATTCGCTGAATCGCATCGTGGCCAAGCATCTTTCCGAGCGCTTCAAGGTACCGGTCATCGTAGAGAACCGGCCGGGTGCCAATCAACTTGTCGGAATCCAGCAACTCAAGAGCCGGCCGGCAGACGGCTATACGCTGTATGCGGGAACTGGGAGCGCGCTGGTGCAGAATCCGGGCGTTCGCAAGGACCTGCCATATGACCCGGCGAAGGACTTCCAGCCAATTGCATTGCTTGGTGTTCAAGCAGGCGTGATTGGCGCTGCTCCGACTTTGCCGGCGAAGAACCTGAAGGACTTTGTTGAGTATGTGAAGGCCAATCCGGACAAGCTGAACTACGCCTCCCAAGGCATCGGTTCCGCGGGCCATCTCTCGATGGAGTACTTCATGTCGCGTACAAGTACGAAGATGGCGCATATTCCGTTCAAGTCCGATAGCGAAGTGAGCGCTGAGCTCATGAGCGGGCGCGTGGATGTGGCCTTCATGACAACCCAGTTCGCCTTGCCGCTCGCCCAGGCAGGAAAGCTGCGCATACTCTCTTCATCCAGCGTCAAGCCGCTAGCCTTCCTGCCCGGCATACCTTCACTCAGCGAAGCGGGTGTATCCGGCCTTGAGGGCCTGGATCCGTTCACCTTCTATGCGCTGGTATCGCTTGCGGGAACGCCGCCGGAAGCAGTCAAGCTCCTCAACGAGTCCGTTAACTCCGTCATACGTTTGCCAGAGATCGCGGCGCAGATGCGCGACGTGTTCCGCGTTGAGCCGAGGCCGGGAACCCCTGACGATTTCCGCGCATTCCTGCAGGACGAACTCGCGAAATGGAAGGAGATCGGCACGCGAGTCAAAGTCGATACGCGTTGAACCATCCTCTGGTGCAGAATGACGACTGTGGCATCACATGACGCGAAATCCCGCGACCGCATGAGCACCGAGCGTCTGGTCGAAGCGGCCTACGAGCCCGTGCGCACGCCGCGGGTGTTTGAGGAAATCACCGCCCAGTTGCGCCGGCGCGTGATTCACGGTCATCTCAAACCCGGCGACCGTCTGCCTGCCGAACGCGATCTCGCAGCCAGACTCGGCGTCAGCCGCAACACGGTGCGCGAAGCGCTACGCGTGCTGGAAATGGCCGGGGTGCTGCGCCTGCAGAAAGGCGCGACTGGCGGGGCCTTTGTTGCCTCTCCCAAAGGAGAGGTTGTTGCAGTCGCCTTCCATGACATGTTCCAGCTTGGAAGCGTGACGCCCGAGCAACTCACCGAGGCGCGCCTGTTCATCGAGGAGCCGGTCATCCGCCTCGCTTGTGAGCGCAGAACGGAAGAAGATCTTGCAAAGCTCGAACGCAACGTCGAAGCATCACTCCGGGCAAGCAAGGAAGCAAATTTCCCGCTGCGCTCGACGATAAATCTTGAGTTCCACAACATTCTTGCGCGCGCGACTCGCAACCCCATGTTCGTCGCCATCATCGGCGGGATGATTTCGGTCATGCAGCATTTCGTCAATACGATCGGACCGCCGAGGGGCAATGCTGTGTTCGAGTCACGACGCCGATTCATCGCCCATCTGCGCGCGCGGCGCGCAGACGCTGCAATTGCCGAGATGGCCGACTTCCTGCGTGAGGTGCGCAGACAATACCTCTCTCGTCTTGACGCCGACGGCGCGATGAAACCCGCTAAGCAGGCGCCCAGGCGCCGTCGTGCACCGCGATAAGAATGTTCCCATCCGCTTTCGATGGAAAGATTGCGCTGCTGACTGCGTCCACCAGCGGTATCGGACTCGCCACGGCAAAGCTATTTGCCGCCGGAGGCGCTCGCGCGGTCTACGTGAATGGTCGCGATGCGAGCGCGGGCGCGCGCGCCGTGGCAGAGATCATGGGCACAGCGCCAGGCGCCCACGCGGAGTTTGTCGCCGGTGACCTATCCGACGCGCCGCAGGCTGCGCGGGTTTGCGACACCGTCCTGCAGAAGCAAGGCCGCGTCGACATATTGCTGCACGCTGGCGGTGCAGAAATCTCCCCAAAGCTCTTCGTTGATCTGGATCCTGCGCACTACCGGCAGCTTATCGACGGCCATTTCACGAGCCTGCTTTACTGCGCCAGCGTTGTCGTGCCCGCAATGGTGCGACAGGGTGCTGGCGCCGTCGTGGCGATCGCTTCGGATGCGGGAAAGATTGCGACACCCGGCGAAACTCTGATTGGCTCCATGAAGGCCGCGGTGATCATGTACGTGCGCACGCTGTCTCTGGAGGTTTCGCGCCACGGCGTGCGCGTGAACTGCGTCACTCCGTCGCTGGTCGCCAAGACCAAGGCCTACGACCGTGTAATGGCCTCGGAATTCAGTCGCCGCCTCTTCGAGAAAGCGGCCGCGCGGGCGCGATTGGGCGTTCCGAAGCCAGACGACATTGCTCCCCTCGCGGCCTTCCTCGCCAGTTCTTTCGCTTCACATATTTCCGGTCAGGCCATCAGCGTCAACGGCGGAATTTCCGCCTAGCCGAGAACACCATCAACGAGAAGCCACGCATGAGCGACTATTCACGCTACCAGTCCCTGAGAATCGAGAAAGCGCAGAAACTCGCCACCGTCACGCTGAACCGACCGGAGTCGCGCAACCAGATCGACCGCCAGTTCCACCACGAGCTGCAGGACATCTGGCGCGACCTCGCCGAGGACCCCGACGTCAACGCCATCCTGCTGACCGGCGCCGGCAAGTATTTCAGCGTCGGCGGCAACGTCAAGGGCATGACCGAACGACCAGGCGGCGACGTGTTCGCGGAGGGCGAGATGATCGAGCCCCGCAGCGCGCGCAAGATCGTCAACAACATCCTCGACTGCGAAATCCCGATCGTCTGCGCCATCAACGGCGACTGCATCGGCCTGGCGGCCACGGTGGCGCTGTTTTGCGACATCACCGTCTGCGCCGAGGACGCCCGCATCGCCGATCCACACGTGAAGATCGGCCTGGTGGCGGGCGACGGCGGCGCGGTGATCTGGCCAATGCTGGTGGGGCCCAATCGCGCCAAGGAGTTCCTGATGCGCGGCAACCTGATCAAGGGCCGGGATGCGGAACGGATGGGTCTCGTCAACTACGCGCTGCCGCAGGGCGAAGTGCTGGCGAAGGCCAGGGAGCTGGCGCTGGAACTGGCGGACGGGCCGACCTGGGCCATCCGCTGGACCAAGCTCGCGGTCAACAAGGCGATCAAGGACAAGGTGAACCTGATCATGGATGCCTCCTTTGCGCTGGAGATGGCGACCTTCCAGACAGAGGACCATCGTGAGGCGGTACGGGCTTTCGCCGAAAAGCGAAAGCCGAGGTTTACGGGGAGCTGATCCCCGCCACCCCCCGCGCGATGATCTCGCGCGACTGCTCCAGCGCCGCCGCGCGCCACTTCGGGTCCGACGGGTAGAAGGCCTCGACGTACTCCGCCTGAACCTGCTTCAGTCGCTCCGGCTGCTTCGCGCCGTGGAACCGCATCCAGCGCTGCGCCATGCCGGCGCGCTGCATCTCGACGCGTGGCCGGGTGCCGAATTCCACCACCGTCGTCGTCACTTCCGCCTTCGGCAGCCCGGCGATGAAGGCGTCGGTCAGGATGCCCTTGTAGTCCGCGAGCGCCTTGTGCGTGATGCCCTGCCCGTTCACCGCGCGCTCGCCCCACCAGGCGCGGCAGCGTTCCCACAGCGGCGAGCCGGGAACCGCGAAGCCGACGTAGACGTGCTCCAGGTAAGGCCCGATGCCGGTATGGAAGTCCACCAGCGCGGCGCGCTTCGCATGGCCCACGTGCGCCCGTGTCGCGGCAAGAAACGCGTCACGCGACCACTGCCGCCGCGCACCGCCGTAGAAAATGCCGTCGGCATGGCTGTACTGGCCGCCGTTGTAGGCGGTGGAGAAGGCCTTCTCCCCGACGCGCTCGCGGTAGCCGTCCAGCCAGCGGAACGCGGCGGCGATGCTGGCGTCGTCCCAGGATTCCGGAGTGATGTTCGGATGGATCTCGGCGTAGCCCGGATTCGGCGGCGGCGCGGCGAAGTCAACGAAGTTGCGGTTGAGGTCGACGTTGTCCTCGGTGACCCGCGTACGGTGCCGGAAGCCCCAGGGATTGTGGGCATGGAAGAACGCGATCGCGGTGCCCGCGGGCAGTTTCGGCGCCGACGTGAGCCACGCGGTCTGCGCCGCGGAGCCGGAGAAGCCCTCGATGCCATGGGTGCCGCTGCCGATGACGAGGACGTTCGCCGCATCCTTCGGCCCCTGGACGGCGACGTCGAGGTGCAGGCCACCGCCCAGCGGATGCGGATAGCTCGTCACGCTGGCGCCGGCCGCGCGCGCCGCGTCGAGGAACTTCGCGCGCGCGTCGTCGTAGGTCTCGGAGAAGTGATCCAGTCTCATGCGCCCAAGCCTACCCCATTAGAATTCGCGCGTGAATCCCGCCCAGGACAACGCAGCGCTCCCGGTGAAGCTCATCGCCGTCGTCTTCATCCCGTTCGCGAGCGGCTTCTTCCTGTCCATCCTGCTGCGCTACGTCAACGCCGTCATCGCGCGCGACATCGCCGCGGATTTCTCGCTCTCGCCCTCGGACCTGGGCCTGCTCACCAGCGTGTACTTCCTGGTGTTCGCCGCGTTCCAGATCCCGCTGGGCGTGCTGCTCGACCGCTTCGGGCCGCGGCGGGTGCTGGCGACGCTGCTCCTCTTCGCCGCCGCGGGCGGCCTCGCCTTCGGCCTCGCGCGCGACGTGACCGAGCTCGCGCTTGGCCGCGCGCTGCTGGGCCTGGGGGTGTCCGGCTGCCTGATGGGCGCCATCAAGGGCTTCACCATCTGGTTCCCCCTCTCGCGCCTGGCGACGCTGAACGGCTGGATCCTCGCCGTCGGCGCGCTGGGCGCGATGGCGGCCACGGCACCGGTCGAAGCCCTCGCCGGCGCCGCCGGCTGGCGCGCGGTGTTCTTCGCGCTCGCCGCCGGCTGCGCCGCGGTGGCCGCGCTGATCTTCTTCGTCGTGCCCGAGCGGGCGCTGCCCGGCGCGGGCGAGACCTGGGCACGCCAGTTCTCCGAGATCGGCGCCATCCTGAGGAGCGTGTTCTTCTGGCGGGTCGCGCTGGCGCTCATCGTGGTGCACGGCGCCTACCAGGCGCTGCAGGGCCTGTGGCTCGCGCCCTGGCTCATCGACGTCGGCGGCCTGACCCGGCCGCAGGTGGCCAACACGCTGCTGGCCAGTTCCATCGCCTACGGCGTGGGCTCGGTGATCTTCGGCACGCTGGCCGACCGCATGGCGCGGCGGCTGCTCGCGTTCAAGGTCGGCATGGCGCTCGCGGTGCTCGCCTTCTTTGCCATCGCCGCGGGGGTGCGCGAGTGGGCGCCCGTCGTGCTGATGGTCTACGGCTTCGGCGCCTGCGCCGCGGCCCTGCCCTACGCCATCCTGACCCAGCACTTCCCGCGCGAGCTCACCGGGCGCGTCATCACGGCCTCGAACATCTTCATGTTCCTCGCCTCGTTCGGCGTGCAATGGGGCGTGGGGGCGCTGCTGCGCCTGTGGCCCGCGGTGGACGGACGCTACCCGGCCGACGGCTACGCGGTCGCCTTCGGCATCGTCGGCGCCCTGCAGCTCGCGGTGCTGCTGTGGCTGCTGCCGATGAAGGAGCCGCAGCGCTAGCGCAGGTAAAGGGTGTGCCCGAGCGTCCGTGCCGGGGCGAAATCGGCGAGCACGGACTCGTGGATGGCGCGCAGGTTCTTCCAGGGATCCGGGTCGGCGTAGAAGCGCCTGAGGAACAGCAGGTCGGTGAGCATGCTGTCCATCCAGTTCACGTCCGTGGTGTAGCCGAGCACCGCGCGACAGCCCGAAGCCTTCAGGAACGCTTGACCGAAGCGCTCGCCGCGCTTTCCCGCCAGCACGCTGCAGGCGCCGAAGTACACCAGGTTGTCGTAGCCCTTGCCCCAGCCGGCGAAGGCGCGGCACAGCGCCGCCGGGCCGATTTTCGCGAGCGCGGTGTGGATCTTCCCGGGCGAGCCGTGGAACGAGAGGTAGTACACCGGCGTGTCGAAGGCCTCGGGGTCGCGCCACAGCAGGCCTTCGCGGCGCTTGGTGTAGGCGGCCAGCTGGGCCGGCGAATCCATGAAGCGGTGCGCGATGGCGAGCGGCGGGTCCAGCTGCGCGGCGAGGCCCTCGAAGAACGGGCGCACCGAGCGCTCGCGGAAGGCGTGCGCGTAGCGGTCGGACCAGTAGGTCTCCAGGCAGACCAGCTTGCGCGGCGCGCGGCGCGCGCGCCCAGTCCGGGTCATGCTTCCTCCTTGCCGCGAGGTTCCGTTAAAGTCACGGCATGAAGATTACATCCGTCGAGACCCTTTCCTGCGACGCCGGCTGGCGCAACTACTACTTCGCCAAGGTCACCACCGACAAGGGCCTCGCCGGCTGGAGCCAGTTCGACGAGGGCTTCGGCTCGCCCGGCGTGGGCGAGATCATCCGCCGCCTCGCCCCGCGCGTGGTGGGCAAGGAACCCGCGCGCCACGAAGTCATCTTCCAGGAACTGTTCAGCGCCACCCGCCCCGCCACCGGCGGGGTCATCGGCCAAGCGCTGGGCGCGATCGAGAACGCGCTGCTGGACGCGCGCGCCAAGGAACTGGGCGTGCCCTGCTCGGAGCTGCTGGGCGGAAGGGTGCGCGACCGGGTGCCGCTGTACTGGTCGCACGCCGCCACCTGGCGCATCGCCCACGGCGACTGGTACAAGCCGGCGATCACCGACCTGGAAGGCGTCAGGCAAATGGGCCGCGACGTGAAGGCGGCCGGCTTCAAGGCCATGAAGACCAACCTGTTCCTGTACGACGAGCAGGGCCGGCCGCGCAGCTGGGCGCCGGGCTTCGCGCGCCCCTTCTCCCCCGACCTGAACGTGACCCCGAAGCTCCTCTCGGACCTGCGCCTGCACCTGGAGGCGCTGCGCGAGGGTGCGGGACCGGGCGTGGAAATCCTGCTGGACCTGAACTTCAACGCCAAGACCGAGGGCTACCTCAAGATCCTGCGGTCCCTGGCGGACTTCCCGCTGTTCTGGGCCGAGATCGACAGCTTCAGCGCCGAGGCGCTGGGCTACATTCGCAGGCGGAGCCCGCATCCCATCAGTTCCTGCGAGACGCTGCTGGGCCTGCGCGAGTTCCTGCCCTACTTCCGGGAGCAATCCATGGACGTCGCCATCGTGGACACGCCCTGGAACGGGGTCTGGCAGTCGCTGAAGATCGCGGCGGCGGCCGAGGCGCACGAGGTCAACGTGGCGCCGCACAATTTCTACGGACACCTGTCCACCATGATGAACGCCCACTTCGCCGCCGTGGTGCCCAACCTGCGCATCATGGAAGTGGACATGGACCGGCTGGCGTGGGACGACGAGCTGTTCGGCGGCGCGCCGCGGATCGAGAACGGGGAACTCGTGATGCCGGACGCGCCTGGATGGGGGATGGATCCCAACGAGAAAGCGCTGCGCGCCCACCCGCCGAAGCTGTAGAGTTGCCGCACATATAGTTGCCGCACGCCAGGAGGAATCGACATGTTCAGCACCACCATCGCCGGCAGTCTGCCGAAACCCGGCTGGCTCGCCGAGACCGACAAGCTCTGGCCGCAATGGCGCGCGCAGGGCGAGGACCTGCAGCGCGCCAAGCGCGACGCCACGCTGCTGTGGATCAAGGAGCAGGAGGACGCAGGCCTGGACATCGTCACCGACGGCGAGCAGGCGCGGCAGCACTTCGTGCACGGCTTCCTCGAGGCGGTGGAGGGCATCGACTTCGAGCACAAGGTGAAGATGGGCATCCGCAACAACCGCTACGACGCCATGGTGCCGGTGGTGGTCGGGCCCCTGAAGCTCAAGGGCCGCGTGCACCAGTTCGAGGCCCGCATCGCGCGCGCGCACACGAAGAAGAAGCTCAAGATCACCATGCCCGGGCCAATGACCATCGTCGATACCATCGCCGACCGCCACTACGGTGACAAGGTGAAGCTCGCCATGGCCTTCGCCGAGCTGCTCAATCAGGAGGCGAAGGCGCTGGTGAAGGACGGCGT
>CAMDRF010000044.1 GCA_945906765.1 Nitrosovibrio sp. Nv4
CGAGGAGGGCGATGCGTCGACTGGCCGGCTCCTGCTCCGGGTTCTCACGCACCATGTTTTCCACCGCGACATGCATCGCCTGCGCTACCTTGCGCAGCAGCAGCACCGAGATGTTCCCCTGGCCGGCTTCAAGCTGCGCCAGGTAGCGCTCGGATACGCCCGAAGCGGCGGCGAGGGCCTTGCGCGTCATGCCCTGCCCGTTGCGCCAGGCGCGCACCCGCTCGCCAAGCTGGGAGAGGTAGGCGGATTCCTGCTGCGCGGGGGAGAGTGGGGCGTTCATGAAGTATATTGCTTGACCTAAATTCTAAGCTGCAATATAGTGGGTGTCAATCATTCCCCGCCCATCATTCCCCGCCCATGATACTCAACTTACTTGTCGGCACCATGACCGGCACGGCGCAGCTCGTGGCGCAGGAACTTGAGCTGGTCTGGGATGATGACGAATTTCAGGTCGAAACCCTGCTCATGGACAAGCTCGACAGCACGGTCTTCGAGCGCGAGGGCGTGTTCCTCGTCGTCACGTCGACCTACGGCCAAGGCGACGTGCCGGACAACGCCAAGGCGCTCTTCGAGGACCTGAAGGCGAGGCGCCCCGACCTTTCGCGCGTGCGCTACGGCGTATTCGGGCTGGGCGATCGCACCTACGCCGAGACCTTCAATTTCGGCGGTAAGCGCTTCGACGATCTGCTCGGCGAACTGGGCGCGCAACGTATCGGCGAGCGCGTGCAGCACGACGCCTCCTCGGGCGTGCTGCCCGAGGAAATGGCCGTGGAGTGGGGCGCAGGCTGGCTGGCACTGGTGAAGGAAAATCAGGGACAGACCACGTTTTCCGATTCATAGAAAACGTGGTCTGTCCCTGATTTTCAGTACCTAAGTACAATGGATTCCATGGAAATCCCGCGCGCCTTGGACATTCCCCGAGACTACAACGCCGCAGAAGACCTGGTCGGCGGCAACCTGAAGGCCGGCCGGGCCGGCAAGACGGCCTATATCGACGATGCCGGGCAGTGCACGTTCGGTGAACTGGCCGACCGGGTCAATCGATTCGGCAACCACCTGCTTTCGCTCGGCCTGCGGATGGAAGACCGTATCCTCATCGCGATGCACGACTCCATCGACTGGCCGGTGGCGTTCCTCGGCGCCATCAAGGCCGGCATCGTGCCGGTTGCCGTCAACACGCTGCTCACGCCGAAGGATTACGAGTACATGCTCTCGGACAGCCGAGCGAAGGCCTTGCTGGTATCGCAAGCGCTCCAGCCGCAGTTCGAGCCTTTCATCGGCAACTTGCCTTTCCTCAAGCATGTCCTGGTCCCGCCTTTCAGGAACCTGCTCGAAAAAAGCGACCCTTCCCTCTCTCCAGCTGCCACCACCAGCGACGACCCATGTTTCTGGCTCTACTCCTCGGGCTCGACCGGGATGCCGAAGGGCACGGTGCACGTCCACTCCAGCATGCGGCTCAGCGCCGAGCTCTACGCCAAGGGCGTGCTCGGATTGAAGGAATCCGACGTGGTGTTCTCCGCGGCGAAGTTCTTCTTCGCCTATGGCCTCGGCAACTCGCTGTCGTTCCCGCTTGCGGTGGGTGCCACCGCGGTGCTGATGGCCGAGCGGCCGACGCCCGACGCGGTGTTCAAGCGGCTGACGGAAAAGAAACCGACGGTCTTCTACGGCGTGCCGACCCTCTACGCGGCCCTGCTTGCGTCCCCGGTATTTCCCAAGAAAGAGGTCTTGAATTTAAGGACCTGCATATCCGCCGGCGAAGCGCTGCCACCCCAGATCGCCAAGAGCTTCAACGAGAAGACCGACACCGAGATCCTCGACGGCATCGGCTCGACGGAATTGCTGCACATCTTTCTCTCCAACCGGCCGGGCGACCTGCGCCACGGCACCACCGGCAAGGCGGTTCCCGGCTATGAACTCAGGCTGGTGGACGAGCAGGGCAACGACGTGAAGCAGGGTGAACTGGGCGAGCTGCTGATCAAGGGCCCGACCGCGGCCAACCTCTACTGGAACAACCGCGCTAAAAGCCGCAGCACGTTTGTCGGCGAATGGACTCGCAGCGGCGACAAGTACACTCTGGACGCGGACGGCTACTACGCCTACGGTGGCCGCACCGACGACATGCTGAAAGTCTCCGGCATCTGGGTATCGCCCGCGGAGGTCGAGGCCGCGCTGGTCTCGCACGAGGCGGTGCTCGAGGCCGCCGTGGTCGGCAAGGAAGACGAGCAGAAACTCGTCAAGCCCAAGGCCTTCGTGGTGCTGAAGCCCGGCCAGCAGGCGACAGTCGAGGAACTGCAGGCCTGGGTCAAATCCAAGCTCGCGCCCTACAAGTACCCGCGCTGGATCGAGTTTGCTGTTGAACTTCCGAAGACCGCGACCGGCAAGATCCAGCGCTTCAAGCTTCGCGCCTGAGCGCAGGTGCGGATCTCCGTCGTCGTCCCTGCGTTCAATGAGGAGCGCCTGCTTGCCGGGACGCTTGAAAGCATCAAGGCGGCGGCGCGGATCTTCGATGGCGCGGGCGGCTGGGAACTCGTCGTCTGCGACAACAATTCCTCCGACCGCACCGCCGAGATCGCCCGCGCGGCCGGGGCGCGGGTGGTGTTCGAGCCGTACAACCAGATATCCCGGGCACGCAATTGCGGCGCGGCTGCGGCGGCCGGCGAGTGGCTGGTCTTCGTGGATGCGGATTCCTCGCCGAGTCCCGGACTGTTCAGCGACCTCAAGTCGGCGATCGAAAGCGGCAATTGCATCGCAGGCGGCAGCACCATCGCGGCAGATAGCGATTCCTTCGGCTTCCGCCTGGCCATCCATGCATGGAATGCGATCAGCCGTGTTTGCCGTTGGGGCGCCGGCTCGTTCATCTTCTGCGATGCAGCAGCGTTCCGCGAACTGCACGGCTTCAGCGAAGACCTCTATGCCTCCGAGGAACTGGATTTCTTCCAGCGCCTGAAACTCCTGGCGCGCCGCAGCGAGCGGCGGATCGCGATTCTCCACCGGCATCCGCTGCATACCAGCGACCGCAAGGTGCGCCTCTATACCTGGGGTGAGTTGCTCGGCTTCGCTGGCAAGGTGCTGCGGCATCCGCGCCGCGCGTTGCGCAACGCCGCCGATTGTCGCGCCTGGTACGACGGACGCCGGTAAAGGGCGTCCGGAAACAATTGCTTACTTCTCCACGCGTTAGTAACCGATAGCCGCACCGTCGCTGCGCGGATCGGCGCCGCCGGCGCGCATGCCGTTCTGCGCGTCGATGGTGATGCCGTGCGCATGGCCCGCGAGTTCGTTCCATGCACCCCAGCGATTGACTGTGTGACCGCGGCGCGCGAGCTCATCGATGGTCGCGGGCGCGAAGCGGCCTTCGATGTGCAGCGTGTCGCGCGCTTCGCCGAGCGCGAAGCGGCCCGATAGCCAGCGCGGCGCTTCGAGCGCTTCCTGGATGTCGCAGCCGAAGTCGATCATCGCCACGTAGGCCTGTGCCTGGATTTGCGGCTGGCCGTCCGCGCCCATGCAGCCCAGCACGCTCCAGAGCTTGTCGTGGCGAAAGCCGAGCGAGGCGATCAAGGTGTGCAGCGGCGTCTTGCCGGGTTCGAGCCGGTTCGGATGCTTCGGGTCCAGCGAAAAATAGGCGCCGCGGTTCTGCAGCACCACGCCGGTGTTGCCCGCGACCACGGTCGAGCCGAAAAAACCGTACAGGCTGTGGATCAGCGACGCCGCATTGCCCTCGGCATCGACCACCGCAATGTAGACCGTGTCGCCCTTGAGGCTGCCGTAGGAAGGCACGCGGTCCCAGGGCAACGCGCGCGCCGGATCGATCAGCGCGCGGCGCTCGCCGGCATGCGCTTTGGAGATCAGCCAGTCCATCGGGACCTCGGTGAAGCGCGGATCGGCAAGCCAGCGGTCGCGATCGTGATAGGCGATCTGCTTGGCTTGTACCAGCAGGTGGACGTGGTCAGGCCCCAGAAATTCCTTGCGCTGCAGCTCCAGCGGCTCGATCAGGTTGAGCATTTGGAGCACGGTGAATCCCTGGGTCGGCGCGGGCGTCTGGTACAGGGTCACGCCGCGATAGGTGCCGCTGATCGGTTCGCCCCAGCGCGCCGACTGCGCCGCGAAGTCGGCGGCGGTGAAGAATCCGCCGCGTTGTTTCGCGAAACGCGCAAATTCCCTCGCGACGTCCCCTTCATAGAACGCTGCGCGGCCGCCCTGCGCCAGCGCCCCAAGAGTGCGAGCTAGATCTGGATTGGCCATTTTCGCACCGGCACGTGGCGCAACGCCTCCGGCAAGGAAAATCGCCGCAGCTTCGGGTTGCTGCGCGAGTTCGGGCGCAGTCTGCGCGATCCAGCCGGCGAGGCGCGCGGTGACCGGAAAGCCGTCACGCGCATAGTCGATGGCGGCTTGCAGATCGCGTGCCAGCGGCAGGCGCCCGTACGCGGCGTGCGCCTCGCACCAGCTGGCGACCGCGCCGGGAGTGGTGACGGTAGCCGGCAAGATGCCGCGAAACGGAATTTCCGCCAGCCCTTGCGCGGTGAACGAGTCGATAGTCGCGCAGGCAGCCGCGCGTCCGCCGCCGTCGAGATAGCGTACCTGGCTCGTCTTCGCATCGTAAATGAGCCAGAACGCGTCCCCGCCCAGTCCCGTCATGTGCGGGTAGAGCACCGACAGCGCGGCACTTGCGGCGATCGCCGCATCGACGGCGGAACCGCCAGCGCGCAGCGCATCGATTCCGGCCTGCGAGGCCAGCGCATGCGGACACGTGACCATGCCTCCAAGTGACAAGGTCGCCGGCCTGCCGGTTCTGATTTCCATCCGCGTTGCCGTCAGTTCAGCGTCAAAGGCCGAGGAAGCGCCGCGCGTAGACTGCGGGCGAGTCGGCGAGCGACTCCTTTGCCTTCGGGAACGATGTGGGTGTGGATATCGATGCTTTCAGTCACGGTGTTTGTGTCCTCAGTGCCGGATGCAGACCTTGCCGAAATGCGCGCCGCTCTTCAGGTAGGCCATCGCTTCTTTTAGCTCTTCGAACGCGAAAACCTTGTCGGTCACCGGCTGGATCCTGTGCTGGTCGATGGCGCGCATCATGGCCTCGAAGCCGTCGCGGTTGCCCACCGTGATGCCTTGCAGGCGGACCTGACGTGTGACCACCAGGCCGAGCGGCGCGGAAAGCATGCCGCCGGAGAGCACGCCGATCATCGACAGCGTGCCGCCGGGACGGATGCAGCGCAGCGATTGCGGCAGCGTTTTCTCGCCGCCCAGTTCGAGGATGTGGTCGTAGCCGCGTCCGCCAGTGATTTCCCGCGTCGCCTTGTACCACTCCGGGATCTTCACGTAGTTGATCGCGGCATCCGCGCCCAGCGTTTTCGCGCGCGCGATTTTCTCGTCGCTGGAGGAGATGATCGTCACGTGCGCGCCGCGCAGCTTGGCGAACTGCAGCGCGAACAGGGCCACGCCGCCGGTGCCCTGCACCAGCACACGGGATCCCGGCCCGAGGTTGTCGTGGGTGACGATCGCACTCCAGGCGGTGAGCGCCGCGCAGGGCAGCGAGGCGGCTTGCTCGTCCGTGAGGTGCGCCGGGGCTTGCACCACGCCTTGCTCAGGCAGAACCATGTATTCGGCCATGACGCCGTCCACCGGACCGCCGAGCGTCCGGCTGAAGCGCTCCGCGCTTGGCTCCCCTGAAATCCACGCCTGGTGAAAGAGCGGGCAGACGCGGTCGCCGGGCTTGGCGCGCGTTACGCCGGCCCCGGTTTGCACCACCTCGCCGACGCCATCGGAGATCGGGATCAGCGGCAGTGTTCCCGTATGCGAGCCGTAGCCGCGCATCGGCACCACCAGGTCGCGGTAGTTGAGGGAGGCGGCCTTCATGCGCAGCAGGACCTGGCCCGGGCCGGGTTGCGGATCGGGGCGCAGCGCGAGCTTCAGGTGCTGCATGCCCCAGTCGTTCTGGATCTGGAAGACTTTCATGGGGTAATTGTAGTAAAGTACGAATTGTTTGGGGCCCAAACAAATTGCATGAGCGCTATTCCGCAACGCGTGCATCTGGAACTCACCGTAAATGGCGAGTTTGCGCCCGTGTCTTTTCCCTCCTACAAGACCCTGCTTGAGGTGCTGCGCGAGGACCTCAACCTCACCGGCACCAAGCACGGCTGCGAGCTGGGCGAATGCGGCGCCTGCGCGGTGCTGATCGACGGCGAGCCGCAGCTTTCCTGCCTGGTACTCGGCGTCGAGTGCGAAGGCAGGCATATCGAAACGGTGGAGGGGCTGGCGAATGGGTCCGAACTGCATCCATTGCAGGCGGCTTTCGCCGACCTGGGCGCGGCCCAGTGCGGCTACTGCACCCCTGGAATCCTCATGACGGCGAAAGCTCTTTTGGATAAAAACCTGGATGTAAACCGGGAACAGATAAAAGAGGCGATTTCGGGAAATTTGTGCCGCTGCACTGGCTACCAGCAAATCTTCGAGGCGATCGAGGAAGCCGCCAGGAGAATGAAGCCATGAGCCTCAAGGTCATCGGAAAAGCGCGCCGCCGCGTCGACGGCCGCGCCAAGGTCACCGGCCTCACCAAGTTCGCGGACGACATCGTCCTGCCGAGGATGGTGCATTGCCGGCTGTTGCGCTCTTCGCATCCGCACGCGGAGATCCTGGAAATCAACAGCGAAAAGGCGAAGCAGCACCCCGGCGTGCACCTCGTTCTCACCGGCAAGGACTTCCCGATTACCTTCGGCATCATGCCGGTGGCGCAGGACGAATACCCGCTTGCGAATGGCCGCGTGCGCTATGTCGGCGACCCGATCGCGGCGGTGATCGCGAAGGACGAGCAGACCTGTACCGAGGCGCTCGACCTGATCGAAGTGAAATTCAAGTTGCTTGCAACGATCAGCTCGCCCGAAGAGGCGCTTCAAAACCCTGAACCCCGCATTCACGACTACGGCGATCAGGGCAACATCCACCGCATCCAGTCATACGAATTCGGCGATGTCGACGAGGCACTGGCGAAATCGGACCACGTCTTCGACGACCTCTTCTTCTACGAAGGCAATACGCACCTGCCGATCGAGCAGCACGCATCGGTCGCGGCGCCGGACGGCGAGGGCAAGCTCACGCTCTGGTCCTCGACCCAGGTGCCGCACTACATACACCGCGCGCTGTCGCGGGCGCTGCAGATGCCCGGCTCGCACATCCGCGTCATCGCCTGCCCGAACGGCGGCGGTTTCGGCGGCAAGTGCGACCTGCACAACCATGAAATCGTCGTCTCCCGCGCGGCGCTGAAGCTTGGCCGCCCGGTGAAGATCTGCCTCAACCGCGAAGAGGTGTTCTACATGCACCGCGGCCGGCACCCGGTCCTGATGCGCATGCGCACGGGCGTGACCAAGGACGGAAAACTCACCGGCATGCACCTGCAGACGCTGCTGGATGGCGGCGGCTACGGTTCCTATGGTCCGGCGAGCACTTTCTACACCGGCGTGCTGCAGACGGTGACCTATGAACTGCCGCGCTACAAATTCGATGCCTGCCGGACCTTCACCAACAAGCCGCCCTGCGGCCCCAAGCGTGGCCACGGCACGCCGCAGCCGCGCTTCGGCCAGGAAGTGCAGCTCGACAAGATCGCCGAGAAATTGAAGCTGGATCCGGCGGAACTGCGCCTGGGAATGGTCGCCAAGCCCAATTCACTCACGGCAAACTGGTTGAAGATCGGCACCATCGGCCTGGCCGAATGCATCCGGCAGGCCGTCGCGCGCTCCGATTGGAAGAACAGGTATGGCAAGCTGCCGGCGGGTCGTGGACTCGGCATCGCCTGCAGTTCGTATCTCTCCGGCGCCGGGCTGCCGATCTACTGGAACAAGATGCCGCACTCGGGCGTGCAGCTGCTCGCCGACCGCAGCGGCCAGGTCACCGTGTTCTGCGGCGCGACCGAGATCGGGCAGGGTTCGGACGACGTGCTCGCCGCAATGGTGGCGGAAGTGCTCGGCATCGACCCGTTCGAAATCCGCTGCGTGACCGGCGATACGGCCCTCACGCCGGTGGACCTTGGTTCCTACTCGAGCCGTGTCACCGTGATGATGGGCAACGCCGCGATCCAGGCGGCGGAGAAGCTGAAAGCGCAGATTGCTGAAGCGGCTGCGGAGCAGCTTGAAGTCGTGCCTTCCCGACTTTCTTTTTCGGAAGGAAGGGTTTTTCTTAGCGAAAATTCAAATAAATCCCTTTCATTCAAAAAAGCGGTCGAATTCGCCGAGGCCAAATTCGGCACGCTCGGCGCGGTCGGCTCCTACTCGCCGCCACGCGCCCCCGGCCGCTACAAGGGCGCGGGCGTCGGGCCGTCGCCGGCGTATTCCTATTCCGCCTGCGTGCTGGAAGTGGAAGTGGACCAGGCCACCGGCTGGATCGCGGTGCCGAAAATCTGGATCGCGCACGATATCGGCCGCACGGTGAACCCGGTGCTGGCGCGCGGACAGGTCGAAGGCAGCGTCTACATGGGTCTCGCCGAAGCACTCATGGAAGAGCAGATATTCCGCCGCCTGCCGCCAAAGATGTCGCACGCGCTGGTGCACAAGATTCCGTCGCTGCTCGAGTACAAGAGCCCGACCTCTCTGGATATGCCGGAGATCGACACCATCCTGATCGAAGATCCGGACCCGAACTGCCCGTTCGGCGCCAAGGAAGCCGGGCAGGGGCCGCTGCTGCCGGTGATGCCGGCGCTGGCGAATGCGATTTTCGACGCGGTCGGTGTGCGCATCGACGAGCTGCCCATCACGCCGGATAAAGTCTTGCGTGCTCTTAAATTGAAAAAATCTGGAAAAAATCCAAGAATAGGTCCCGCGCACTTCCCCGCGGTGCCCTACCCGAAATCGATTTTCGTCCTGCCGCCCTGGGAGGGCGGCGACGGCAAGGAGAGCAAGAAAGATGATGCGGTTGCCGTGGTTTGATTACCGCGCGCCGCGCTCGGTCGCGGAGGCGTCAAGGATCCTGGCAGGCGAAGGCCCGCAGGCAATGCTCATCGCCGGCGGCACCGACCTGCTGCCCAACATGAAGCGCCGTCACCAGACGCCGAAGGTGCTGGTGTCCTTGAAGGGCATTGAAGCGCTGAAAAAAGCGAACGGCAGCCTCGGTTCCGGCCTGACCTTGTCGCAAGTTCTGAAAATAGAGAACCTTCCGGCCGCACTGCGGCAGGCCGCAGCGCAGGTCGCGACTGTTCATTTACGCAATGCGGGCACGCTGGGCGGAAATCTTTGCCTGGACACGCGCTGCAACTACTACAACCAGAACTATGAGTGGCGCAAGGCAATCGACTTCTGCCTGAAAAAGGACGGCGACATCTGCTGGGTGGCCACCGCGAGCAAGCGCTGCGTCGCGGTCTCCTCGACGGATACGGCACCTGCGCTTATCGCACTGAACGCCAAGGTCACGCTCGAAGGTGCGGCGGGGGAGCGGGAAATCCCCGTGGAGAACCTCTTCAAGAACGACGGCATCGACTACCTGTCGCGCAAGCCGGACGAAATCCTGACAAAGGTTTCAGTCCCAGGCGGCTGGAAAAGCACCTACTGGAAACTGCGCCGCCGCGGCGCCTTCGATTTCCCGATTCTCGGCGTTGCCGTCGCGTTGAAGTTTTCAGGAGATGTCGTCGAGGACGCGCGCGTCGCCCTGGGCGCCGTCGCCTCGCGGCCGTTCCTGGTCGAAAAAGCCGGGGAGTACCTGAAGGGCAAGAAGTTGTCGGACGACGTGATCGCGGAGGCTTCGGCCATCATCGCCAACCGAGCCAAACCCATGGACAACACCGACATGGACCTCTACTGGCGCAAGGAAGTGGCCGACGACTTCGCCGGCTACGCGCTGCGCGAACTGCGTGGCGACGACATGCGCGCCACCCGTCTGCGCATCGCGCGCTACGCCGTCTAGGTCTGCAGTCCGCCCCGCAGTTCACCTGCACGGGCAAGGATCTCGTAGGAGCGCTTGCGCGCGGCATGGTCGTAGATCGCGGCGACGACCATTATTTCGTCCACCCCGGTGAGGGCGGTGAACTCGTCCAACCCGCGCCGGATTGCCGCCGGTCCGCCCACGATCGCGTACTTCAGCATGCCGGAGGCCTGCGCCTTCTCCATCGGCGACCAGTAGGTTTCGATGTCGTCGATCGGCGGCTGCAGCTTGCCCCTGCGGTTACGCACCATGTTCGTGAACTGCTGCTGTGCGCTGGTGAAGAGGCGCCGCGCCTCAGCATCGGTGTCCGCGGCGACCACATGGGCGCCGGCCATCGCGTAGGGCTTCTGCAGCTGCGCCGACGGCTTGAACGTGCTGCGGTAGACCTCGAGTGCCGGCAGCAGGTCGTTGGGCGCGAAGTGGGAGGCAAAAGCGTAGGGCAGGCCGAGCATTGCGGCGAGCTGCGCGCCATACAGGCTCGAGCCGAGGATCCACAGCGGCACGTTCGAATTCGCGCCGGGAACCGCGACGATGCGCTGCCCTTCCTCGATCGGGCCGAGCAGGGCCTGCAGTTCGAGCACGTCCTGCGGAAATTCCTCGGCGCTGGAGAAGGCGCGCCGCAGCGCGCGCACCGTCAACTGGTCGGTGCCCGGCGCGCGCCCCAGGCCGAGGTCGATCCGTCCCGGGTATAGCGCATCCAGCGTGCCGAACTGCTCGGCGATCACCAGCGGCGAGTGGTTCGGCAGCATGATGCCGCCTGCACCGACGCGGATCTTCGAGGTGCCGCCCGCGAGGTGGCCGATGACCACCGATGTCGCCGCGCTCGCGATGCCGCGCATGTTGTGGTGCTCGGCCACCCAGTAGCGCGTGTAGCCCAGCCTCTCCGCGTGCCGGGCGAGGTCGAGCGAATTGCGCAGTGCGTCGCCCGGTGTCGCGCCTTCCACGATTTGCGCGAGGTCGAGAATCGAAAGGGGAATCATGCTTTCGATTTTATCCGCGCTTTTGAATCTATCCGCGTATGTCGCGCGGCATCTGGTCTAATTGCGAAACGTTCCTGCGCAATTGCTGGTACGTCATCGCCTGGGACCACGAGATCCCGGCCGACGGGCTGTTCGCGCGCACGGTCCTGAACGAGCCGATCCTCGTCTTCCGCACCGCCACCGGCTTCGCTGCGCTGGAAGACCGCTGCTGCCACCGCCATGCTCCGCTCTCGAAGGGACGCAAGGGAGGCGACCACGTGCGCTGCGGCTATCACGGCCTGAAGTTCGATGCCGGCGGGCGTTGCGTGGATGCGCCGGGCCTGGACCGCATTCCGCCTCAGGCGAAAGTGAAAAGCTACCCCTTGGTGGCACGGAACAAGTGGCTGTTCGTGTGGATGGGCGATCCGGCGCAGGCCGAAGAGCGGCTGCTGCCCGACAATTTTTCCAATGACCATCCCGAGTGGCGCAACAAGCCGGGCTACATGCGCTACGACACGCCCTACCTGCTGATCTGCGACAACCTGCTGGATTTCTCGCGCCTCTCCTACGTGCACGAGAAAACGCTCGGCGGCTCGACCGCGATCGCGCAGGCGCGCCCGGAATTCGAGATGCTCGAGCGCGGCGTGCGCGTCTCGCGCCGCGTGCCCGACGTGCCGCCGCCGCCCTACTACCAGAAGATCCGCAAGTTCGACGGCAAGGTGGACCGCTGGTTCATCTACGATTTCCTGTTTCCCGGCGCGCCAATGCTACCGCTCGGCATCGACGCGGCGCTGGTGCGCTATCGCAGGCTGCTGGACGAGGCGATCGAGCGGGAGCGCGTCAGGAATTAGGTTCTGATCAGCGGGCGCAGCGCGAGCAGCCCCAGTATCGGCCCCGGTACGAGCAGGAGAAACAGATACTGCATCGGCAGCCAGGCTGTCGCGGAGTTGAGCAGCTGGATGCTGACGATCGTGATCGCGAAGCCGATGCAGTTGCCGATGGTGAGCGCCGAGCCGACCGATTCTTTCGGCGCGTTCGCGGCGTTGAGGGCCGAGAATTGCGGCGAGTCGCCGACCACGACCACACCCCAGAAAACGAGAAAAGCGAGGAACAGCGCCGGCGGCGCAAAAAAGAGCAGCGGTGAGACGATGCAGCAGGCGCCTGAAGCGGCCAACTGGGCGAACGCGACTCGCGCACTGCCAATGCGCAGCGAGACCAGTCCGCCTGCGACGCAGCCGATTGCGCCCGCCGCAATCACCGCGAACGCCCACAGGGATGCGTTGCCGGCTTCCGGCCGCGCGGCGAGCACCACCGGCACGAACGCCCAGAACGCATACAACTCCCACATGTGCCCGAAATAGCCGAAGGCCGAGGCACGAAAGCCGCGCGATTGAAAGATTACGGCCAGCGCCGTGGGATCGAATTTCGAGCCCTTCGACAGATCAGGGCCGTCCGGCACCAGCAGCATCAGCAGGCCGCCTGCCGCCGCGAGCGCCGAAACGCCCAGCAGCACGGCTTGCCAGGGCCAGGTCTGGCCGAGGCCCTTCAGCAGGTGCGGAAACGCCGTACCGAGCACCAGCGCGCCGACGAGGAAGCCGAGCGCGTTGCCGAGACCGCTGCGGTACCAGCCCGAGGCGATCTTCATTCCGACCGGATAGATGCCGGCGAGGAAGAATCCGGTCAGGAAGCGGCAGGCAAGCAGGAACTCCAGCCCCCCGCCCGCGGCC
The DNA here is from genome assembly GCA_945906765.1 of Nitrosovibrio sp. Nv4. Taxonomy (GTDB): domain Bacteria; phylum Pseudomonadota; class Gammaproteobacteria; order Burkholderiales; family SG8-39; genus RBG-16-66-20. Next base: position 12,584 of record CAMDRF010000044.1, read on the forward strand.
AGCACCGCGAGATTGGCGAGCGCGCCGAGCAGCGAGCAGGCAAGAAAGATGAGGCGGGGAGAAAACCGGTCCGAGACGGCGAGAAACGCGAAGACCAGCGTCCCGCTGATGAAACCGAACTGCACCGCCGAGGTGACGTCGCCGAGCGCGCTTTCCGCGAACCCCCATTGCCGCTGCAGGTCGCCGAGCACGGCGTTGCCGGCAAACCAGAGCGAGGTGCCGGCGAACTGCGAGGCGACGATGACGGGAAGTATGTGCCTGGGCGGTCGGGGTACGGCTGGCGTCACGGGGTCGAGGCTATCATTCGGTTTCAATGAAAGCAAAAGTAGAAAAAGTCTGCCTGTGGGTCGCCGAAGCGCAGCGCATTGTCGTGCTCACCGGCGCGGGAATCTCCACCGACTCCGGCATCCCGGATTTCCGCGGCCCGCAGGGCGTGTGGACGAAGAACCCGAAGGCGGAGAAGCTGTCTGACATCCGCTACTACATGGCGGACCCCGAGGTGCGCAGGCTCGCCTGGCAAAGCCGCCTCGACCATAGCGCCTGGAAAGCGAAGCCGAATGCCGGACATTTCGCGCTGGTGGACCTTGAGAAGCGCGGCAAACTGCATGCGCTGATCACGCAGAACATCGACGAACTGCACCAGATGGCCGGCAATGCGCCGGACAAGGTGCTTGAAGTGCACGGCACCATGCGCAAGGTGGTATGCATGGGCTGCGGCATGACCGCGCCGATGCAAAAGGCGCTGGATCGCGTGCGCGCCGGCGAGGACGACCCGCCGTGCCGCGATTGCGGCGGGATCCTGAAGAGCGCGACCATCTCCTTCGGCCAGGCGCTGGTGCCGGAGGTGATCGACGGCGCGATGCGCGCCGCGCGGCAGGCCGATCTCTTCCTTTCGGTCGGCACCAGCCTGCAGGTCTACCCGATTGCCGGCGTGGTATCGCTGGCGCGCGAGGCTGGCGCGAAGATCGTGATCCTGAACGCCGAGGCGACGCCCTTCGACGACATTGCCGACGCGGTGTTTCGCGATTCCATCAGCGCGGTCCTGCCGCAGCTGGTCTAGAAGTCGCCGCGCTCGAGGTGCGCTACAGCAGATCGAAGTACTCGCGGTGCTCCCATTCGCTGACCTCGAGGTTAAAGCGCGCGATCTCGGCTTCCTTGATGTGGCAATAGTAGTCGACGAAGCCGGCGCCCAGACCTTCGCGCAGGACGTTGTCCTTCTTGAGGTGCTGCAGGGCTTCACCAAGTGTGCGCGGCAGGAATTCGGCCTTCGATTCGTAAGGCGTGTCCACGGACGGCGGGAGAGGTAATTTCATTTTCAAACCATCCAATCCCGAGTGGATCTGCGACGCGAAATACAGGTAGGGGTTGGCCGCCGGCTCGCCGGCGCGGTTCTCGATGCGCGTTGCCGGGTCGCCCGCGCCGCCGATCACGCGCAGCATCGCGCCGCGGTTGTCGCGGCCCCAGTGGATGCGGTCCGGGGCGAGCGAGTAGGGGCGGTAGCGCTTGTAGCCGTTGATCGTCGGCGTGGAGAGCGCGGCGCCGCCCTTGGCGTGGGCGAGCAAGCCGGCGAGGTAATGTTTTCCGGTTTCAGATAAAAAATCTTTTTTTGAAATAAAACAATTCAAACCCGATTTCCGGTCAACAAGCGATTGATGCAAATGCCAGCCGCTCGACATCACGTTCGGCAGTTTCGGCCGGCACATGAAGGTGGCGTGGTAGCCGTTCCTGTGCGCAATCTGCTTTACCGCGCTGCGCAACAGGAGCATTGCGTCCGCCGAGGCCATGCCGCGCATCGCATCGAGCGTGAATTCGAACTGACTGGGGCCGAACTCGACTTCGAAGGAACGCAGCGGAAGTTGCAGGGCTTCGAGGTTGTTGCGCAGCAATTCCACCACGGGATTGATCTGGTCGTAGCGCTGCTCCGTCAGGTACTGGTAGCCCGTCGTAAGCAGGCTCACCTCGGGTGGCGTGCCCGGCTGGCCGGCGTCTTCGGGGCGCAGGCGCGGGTCGGTTACCTTGAATACGTGGAATTCGACCTCGAGGCCGGCGAGGAATTCGTAGCCCTCCTTGGCGAGCTTTCCCAGTGCCAGCCGCAACAGCCTGCGAGTGTCGAAAGGAACGGGTTGGCCGCTGGCGAAGTACATGTCGCACAGCACCCAGGCGGTTTCCGGTGCCCAGGGAAGCACCTTGAAGGTGGAAGGATCGGCGATGATGAGGAAATCGGCGGCACCCTCCATCTCGCGCATGCCGATGCCCGCGCCCGGCGTGAAGGCGGGATAGGTGGTCCGGTGCGACATGTCCTTCAGTAGCAACGTGGTGGTGATGAAGACGCCATTCGCCAGCGCTGTGTTGAGCGCGCCCGCGGCGACCGACTTGCCGCGCAGGATGCCGTGCTGGTCGGCGAACGAGAAGCGGATTTCCTTGATGGCGCGCTTAGCGACTTCCTCGCGCATCCGCTTGACTGCGGCGCGCTGGCCGGCGCCCCACAGTCCATGGCGCTCTACAAAACTCATGCGGCTTTCGTCGACCAGGGAGCGCGGCGTCGCCGGGTTTCATCCGACTGCTTCCAGTAGTCGTCCCACCGTCCCGTGGGTCCGATGCCGTCCACCGCAGGCGGGCCGGTGAGGGCGGAGGCCTGAGCGGCGTCGAGCATCATGAGCGTCTTTTCTCCGCGGGAATTCTTGTTGATTGCATCGAGGAGAAGGCGCCGGTAGAGAACGATCCCCTTGTCGCTGCTGCCGAGGTTTTCCTTGGTGCGGTCGGCGATCTGCCCGGGCGACTCGCAGGCGAACTGGTCGTGGATGTTGATGTCGAAGCCCATGCCGGTGTAGGTCGAGGTCCGCTGCTGCTCGGCGTCGAAGCCCCAGCCGTTGGCGCGGTTGTGAACCGGCTTGTAAGCCGGCGCCGGGTAGGTCTTCAGGCGCTGCTCGCGCATCGTTTTCTTGTCCACCGGCGTGGTGAAGCTGGTGAAGATCGAATACCAGTAGCAGCCATGGTCGTCCACCGGCACGTGCCATTGCGTGATCGTCATCTCGGCATTCATCGGAATCACGAAGGCCTGCGGAAAGAGGATGTGCGTCGAGCGGCCGTGGGTCTGCTGCTCGTCGATTCTGCGCAGCGTGACGAGGCGCATGCCGTAATCGGTTCGCGCCACGGCGATCTCGGGCTGGTCGTATTCGCGCAGTACCTTCGAAATCGGCAGGTCCGAATCCAGCGGCTTGCCGCGGAACTGCTTGCCGTAGCTCGCCGCCGTGTCCTCGTCCTCGAAATAGCGGTGCAGGAAAGAGGCATGTGCCGGGTCGATGCCGACTTCCAGCGCCTGCAGCCAGTTGCAGTCCCAGTAGCCCTTGAAAGCAAAGGTGTAGGCGTCGGGCGCGGTAAAGCAGTCGAAATGCGGGAACGCGGAGGGTTCGCCCGCGCCCAGCCATGCGAACACAATTCCGCTGCGCTCGACGACCGGATACGAGCGCTGCTTTATGTGCTCGCACATCCGGCTGCCCTGCGGTTCCGCTGGTGTCTCCAGACACTTTCCGTTCACATCGAACAGCCAGCCATGGAATACGCAGCGAAGGTTGCCGTCCTCGTAGCGCGCGTAGGCGAGGTCCGCGCCGCGATGGGGGCAGTGGCGGTCGAGCAAGCCGAATTTATTGTTCTTGTCTTTGAACAAAACAAAAGATTCGCCCAGTATTGTCCTCGCCAGAATGGGCCTGTCACCCTGCAATTCGTCCGCCAAAGCTATCGGCTGCCAGTAGTTGCGCAACAGTTTTCCCGCGGGCGTGCCCGGGCCGACGCGCGTCATCAGCTCGTTCTGTTCCTGGCTAATCATGGCTTTCCCTGAATAGTCCCAGGGCTTTCATCGCCGGGAAATCGTTGAAGGAGAACAGCACCGCCTCTGCCTGCGCACCATGGCGGTAGGGCGTCCACGACGGGACGCAGAAAATATCCTTCTCTTCCCACTCGAAGCGCTGGCCGCCGATTTCCGACCAGCCCTGGCCGGCAGCCACCTGGTAGATGACGCTTCCCGTGTGGCGCACTTGTTTTGAATCTTTTCCTATCAGTTCAAGCCTTGCCCCCATGGTGGGCATGACCGGGCCGCCCGTCAGCGGGTTCTTGTATTCGAATATTTTTTCTTTTCTCAATTCGGAAACGCAGGAATCCCATTTATACAAAAATACCGGTGAGTAGGGCTTCTTCCAGTCTTCCCTTGAAAGCGGCGAGGGCGTCTGCACGGTCTGCGGATGCACCTCGTAGAAATTCGCGTCGAGCGAATTCATCAGCGGGATGTCGAGGCCATCCTGCCAGATGCACTGCGTGCCATCGGCTTCGACACCGTGGTCGTGCCACGTGCCGTTCGGCGTAAGCACGAAGTCGCGCGCCCCAAGCACGAGGCGCTCGCCGTCTACAATCGTGAAAGCGCCCTTGCCCTCCATGACGAAGCGCAGCGCGGAAGCCTGGTGCCGATGCGCCGAGGTGAATTCGCCCGGGTTCATGATCTGTACGCCGGTGTAGAGCAGGCCGGCCGCTGCGCTCCATTCCTTGCGCCCTGGGTTCACCAGCATTACCACGCGCCGCGCTGCTTTTTCCGCGCTCACCAGCTCCGGCGCCTTGCGCACCAGGGGCTCGATATCGCGCCACTTCCAAAGCATCGCCACCGACTTCGGCTGCGGGAACCAGGGCTCGATATCGTTCGCCACGTTCCACAGCGCGCCGAGTTCGCGCTTTTCCAACTCGCGGTAGTAGGCCTCGAGCTCGGCCGTGTCCTCGACGTTTGCCCGCCCTATGACGTTTTCACGTTTCATGATTCGTGCCCTGACCCGGAGATGCGGAATTCTGGCATGCAGCCGCAGTTCAGTGTGCGCCGACGCCGATCTGTGATGCTGCCCTCGCCAGCCGGACGTCGAACGTCCAGAGGGGCTTGCCGGCCAGGGCGCAGGACGCGAGCAGGTGCATGTCGATCAGTCCGAGACCTTTGCCCTGCAGCCTGTGCCGCTCGATTAAGTGCAGGACTTCGTCGTGGCTGGCGGCATCAACTGACGGCAGTGCCAAGAGCAGGCTGAGGATCTCCGCCCGCCGGCGCACCTGACCGCAGGCAAGTTCGCCGACGATGAACGGATGGCAGAGGACATCGCCAGCACCAAGGAGTTCGACCAGCCGCGATTCGCCCCGTTTCAGGTGTTCCACCCAGACGGAAGTATCCGCAAGGACCATTCAGCCCGCGCGACGGCGTGGAATAGGGCGCAGGCGCTTTTCGCTGCCACCGAGTGCCGCGAGGCGCTCCGCGCTGGCCTTGGCGATCAGGGCTTCGAGCCCCATGCGTACCAGCGCCGTTTTCTCGGTGACGCCAGTCAGCGCGGCGGCCTTCGCCAGGGCCGCGCGGTCAATGTTCAGGGTGGTCCGGCCGATTGATTTCATGCATACGATAGTGCCATACCAGTATGTATCCCGCAACCACGACGTTAGACGCCGAGGTAGCGGTGCTGCACGTCCTCGCTCGCGGCAAGCGAGGCTGAATCGCCGCTCCAGACTACGCGGCCTTTTTCCAGCATGTAGTGTACGTCGGCGACGCGGATCAGCGCCTTGACGTTCTTGTCGATCACCAGGATCGAAAGGCCGGCGGCTTTGAGTTGCTCGATGGAGCGGTAGATGTCGGCGCGGATCCGGGGCGCGAGGCCTTCGGTGGCTTCATCCAGGATCAGCAGCCTGGGGTTGGTCATCAGCGCGCGGCCGATGGCGAGCATCTGCTGCTCGCCGCCGGAGAGCTGGTTGCCGTAATTTTTCTGCCGTTCCCGCAGGTTCACAAACAGGTCAAAAACCTTCTCCAGCGTCCACGGATTTTTCGCGTGGCGCCGGTTGGCGGCGGTCGCCACCAGGTTCTCGCGCACCGTCAGGTTGGGGAAGATCTGCCGCCCTTCAGGGACCAGGCCGATGCCCGCCTGCGCGATGCGGTAGGATGGCAGCCCGGCCAGCGGCTGCCCGGCGAAGGAGATCGTTCCGCGCCTGCCGGGAATCATGCCCATGATCGAGTGCACGGTGGTGGTCTTGCCCATGCCGTTGCGGCCGAGCAGGGTGGCGACCTGGCCGGCTTCGATGCGAAAAGAAACACCGAACAGAACCTGCGAAAGTCCGTAGGAAGTCTCGAGTCCCTGGACCTCGAGCATCAGAGGTCCTCCCCAAGGTAGGCCGCACGTACTTCCTGATTGGCGCGGATCTCCACGGGCGTCCCTGTCGCGATGATCCGCCCATAGACCAGCACCGAGATGCGGTCGGCGAGCGTGAAGACCGCGTCCATGTCGTGCTCCACCAGGACGATGGTCTTCTCGCCCTTGAGGGTGGCGAGCAGTTCGATCATGCGCTTTGACTCGTCGGTGCCCATGCCCGCCACGGGCTCATCCAGCAGCAGCAGGCGCGGCTGCGTGGCAAGCGCCATCGCGATCTCAAGCTGGCGCTGTTCGCCGTGCGCCAGGTTGGCCGCGAGGATAGCGGTTCTTTTCCCAAGGCCGACCTTTTCAAGTACCTGCATCGCGGGCCGCGTCAATGAAATATCTTCGCGCGCGGGGCGCCAGAAGCGGAAGCTGTGGCCGGCATGCGCCTGCACCGCCAGCGCGACGTTGTCGAGCGCGCTGAAGTCGCGGTAGACGCTGGTGATCTGGAATGAGCGCGCCAGGCCCTCGCGCGAGCGCCGTTGCGAAGGCAGGTTGGTGATGTCCTCGCCGGCGAAGCGGACCTGCCCCGAATCCGGGCGCAGTTCGCCCGAGAGCTGCTTGATGAAGGTGGTCTTGCCGGCACCGTTCGGCCCGATGACCGCATGCGTTTCGCCGGCACGCACGTCGAAGTCCACCGTGTCGGTGGCGATCAGAGCGCCGAACGCCTTGCGCAGGGCGCGCGTTTCGAGCAGCGCGTCAGTCATCGCGCTCGTTCCCCGGCAGCAGGCCCGCCAGGCCGCGCTTGGCATACAGCACCACGAGCACGAGGATCACGCCCAGGTAGAGCTGCCAGTGTTCGTGCACCCACTTCGGCAGCACGCTCCAGCCCTGCAGCACGTCTTCCAGCAGCAGCAGCCCGGCCGCGCCGAGCAACGGGCCGGCGGTGGTGGCGATGCCGCCCAGGATCACCATGAACATGAGCTCGCCCGAGCGGGTCCAGTTCATGAATTCGGGCGTCAGAAAGGAGGTCTGGTTGGCAAGCAGCGCGCCGGCGAGACCGCACATGGCCCCGGAGATGACGAACGCCGCCAGCCGGTAGGGGTAGGGCGATAGTCCGATCGCGCGCGTGCGCGCCTCGTTCAAGCGCGTCGCTTGAAGGACCAGCCCAAAACGCGAATTTACAAGGCGGTGGGATAGGTAGAGGAACAGCGACAGGATCGCGAACACAAGATAGTAGAACTCGGCAGGGTCATTGAGGTCGATCAGTCCGGAGAACTGGCTGCGCACATTGAGTCGCATACCGTCGTCGCCGCCGTATTTCGCGATCGAGACGCCGAGGTAGTACAGCATCTGCGTGAAGGCAAGCGTGATCATGATGAAGTAGATGCCGCTGGTGCGTACCGAGATCGAGCCGATCGCAGCCGCGACCAGCGCCGAGGCGCCGATCGCGATGCCCCATTGCAGCCAGCCGTTGTCGATGCCGTGGTGGGACAGGACGCCGACCGCATAGGCGCCGATGCCGAGGTAGGCGGCGTGACCGAACGACACCATGCCGCCGTAGCCGAGGATCAGGTTGAGGCTGATCGCCGCGATAGCGAATATCATTACGCGCCGCAGCAGGTCGAGATAGAACGGCTCGTGCAGCAGCGCGGCGACCGGCGGCACTGCGGCAAGCAGCAGCAGTATCGCGACCAAGATCCATGTCCTTGATTTGATCACGATCCGCGCGAAGGAAAGAGACCTTCCGGCCGGAAGGCCAGCACCGCCGCCATCAGCAGGTAGATCAGCATCGAAGCGAGCGCCGGGCCGGCGGCGTCGCCCGCGGCCGGCGAGATGATCGCGGACAGGGCCGGCTTGAGAAATGCGCGCCCCAGCGTGTCCACCATGCCGACGATCAACGCCCCCGCAAAAGCACCGCGGATCGAGCCGATGCCGCCGATCACGATCACCACGAACACCTGGATCAGGATCAGCTCTCCCATGCCGGGCTGCACCGAAAAGATCGGACCGGCAAGCAGGCCCGCGAGGCCGGCGAGCGCCGCGCCGAAGCCGAAGACGATGGTGTAGAGCCGCCGGATGTTGATCCCCAGCGCCGCGACCATGGCGCGGTTGCTCGCGCCGGCACGGATCAGCATGCCCAGACGGGTGCGCGAGACCACGAACCACAGCAGCACGGCCACCGCGAGCCCGACGCCGATGATCACGAGCCGGTAAAGCGGATAACGCAGGCTGCCGATCAGCTCGACATGTCCGGTCAGATAGGGCGGCAGCGTGCTGTAGATCGCCGAGCGGCCCCACAGGATTGCAATCAGTTCGTTGAAGAACAGGATCAGGCCGAAGGTGGCGAGCACCTGATCGAGGTGGTCCCTCTCGTACAGCGTCCTGAGCGCAACCAGTTCCACCACGATCCCCACCACCAGGGTGCCGGCGAGGCCGAGCAGGACGCCCAGGGCGAACGAACCGGTGGTCTGGTAGAAGTACGCCGCCAGGTAGGCGCCCACCATGTAAAGCGCGCCGTGGGCGAGGTTGACCAGGTTCATGATGCCGAACACCAGCGTCAGCCCGGCGGCCAGCAGGAAAAGCATGACACCGAGCTGGAGCCCGTTGAGCGTCTGTTCGGCGACGAGGACGAGGTTCATCAATAAAAAGGGGCGCCAGGCGCCCCTTGATCGTACCAGCCCGCGGCTACCGGGACACGGCTACCACTTCATCTTGCAGTCCTTGCCGTAGGAGTCCTTGTAGTTGGTAAACACGGTCTTCTGGATCTCCATCACCGGATCGGATGTCGGCGTCGAACCCGCGACCGCCTTGAGCAGGTAGTAGTTCTGGATCGGGAAATGGTTCTGGCCGTAGGTGAACTTGCCGCGCGTGGACTTGAAATCCGCCTTGCGCATGGCGGCGATCATGCCTTTCTTGTCTGCCATGTTGCCCTTGGCCGCGCGCACCGCAGAGTCGATCAGCAGGATGCCGTCGTAGCTCTGCGCGCCGTAGAAAGAGGGCGTCTTGCCGTTGTACTTCTTGCGGTAGTCGGCGACGAACTTCACGTTGGCTTCGTTCTTCAGGTCCTGGCTCCAGTAGCGGGTCTCGAGCTGGCCGAGCGCGGCGTGCTTCACCGCGGGGATCGTGAGCTCATCCACCGTGTAGACCGAGTACAGCGGGAACTGTCCGCGCAGGCCGGCTTCGGAGTACTGCTTCAGGAAATTGATCCCCATGCCGCCGGGGTAGAACACCATCACCGCCTTCGGGTTCTTGGAGCGCAGCTGGGCGAGCTCCGCCTGGTAGTCGGGCTGGTTGACCGTCGTGTACACCTCGCCGACGATGCGGCCTTTGAAGGTGCGCTTGAAGCCGGTGAGCATGTCCTTGCCCGCGGCGTAATTGGGCGCCATGAGGTAGACGTCGTTGATGCCGGCGTCCTGCATGTGCTTGCCCATCGCCTCGGGCGTCTGGTCGTTCTGCCACGAGGTCGTGAAGAACATTTCGTGGCAGCCGGCGCCGGCGAGCTGGTGCGGACCGGCGTTGGTGCCGATCATGAACGTGCCGGCCTGCGTCACCGAGGGCGCCACCGCGAGCATGACGTTCGACCAGATGACGCCGGCGACGAAGTTCACCTGGTGCTTTTTCACCATCTCGTCGGAGACCTGCTTGCCGACATCGGGTTTCTGCTGGTCATCGCCGTAGATCAGTTCGGTGTCGAGCCCGCCGACCTTGCGCCCGAGGTGATCGAGAGCGAGTTCGACCGAGTTGCGCATGTCGGTGCCGATCACGCCGCCCGGGCCGGAGAACGTGGAGATGAAGCCGATCTTGACCTTCTGCTGCGCGAACGCGGGGGTCGAAATCAGCGCGGCGAATGCGGCGCTGGCGATCAGGCCTAGGATCACGGTACGGGTGAATTTGTGCATGGTTTCCTCCTGGGAAAATTCAGTCTAACAAGGACGTCCCAAGGTGTCTAGGACGTGCCGTCTAGAATGCCGGGTTGATGCTCTCTATCTCCGGTATCCAGAAAAGCTTTGGCCGGCGTGCCGTCCTGGGCGCCGTCTCGCTGCGCATCGAGGCGGGCGAGTACGTCGCCATCGTCGGCGAGTCCGGCTCCGGCAAGTCGACGCTGCTGAACATCATCGCGGGCCTCGAAACGCCCGATTCCGGGGATGTTTCATTCGAAAATACAAATATGAATACCCTGAACGATGACGCCCGGACCGTGCTGCGCCGGGACAACTTCGGCTTCGTGTTCCAGGCCTTTCACGTCCTGCCTCACCTCACGGTGCAGCAGAACGTCGGATTGCCTTTGCTGTTGCGTGGCTTTGATTCGCATCAAATTCAGGTGAAATCGAAACAACTCATCGCAGCGGTCGGCCTCGCCGGCCGTGAGAACGGCATGCCAAGAGAACTCTCGGGAGGGGAACTGCAGCGCGTCGCGATCGCGCGCGCGCTGGTCGGCGAGCCGAAGCTGGTGCTGGCCGACGAGCCCACCGGCAACCTGGACCAGGAGAACGCGCGCCAGGTGCTCGCGCTCCTGCGCGACCAGGTGAAGGTGCATGGGGCGGCCGGGATCCTCGCCACGCACTCCGAGGCCGCCGCCGCGACCTGCGACCGGCGCTACCGGCTCACCGGCAACGGTCTCGACCCACTCTGAAACAGGGACAGACCACGTTTTTCGGCAGAAAACGTGGTCTGTCCCTGTTTTCTGTTTCAGTCTATTTTTTTCCTCTCCTGAATAACTTGCGCGCCGGATAGGGTAGTTTGCTGCCTCCCAACACTTCCTCGATCCTCAGCCCCTCGTTCCATTTCGCCATGCGTTCGGAACGCGAAAAGCTGCCCACCTTCAATTGGGGCACGCCCCAGCCGACCGCAAGGTGGACGATGGAGACGTCCTCGGTCTCGCCCGAGCGTGCCGACACGATGGCGCCGTAACCGGCCTCCTGCGCGGCACGCCAGCAGGCCAGGGTCTCGGTCAGGGTGCCGACCTGGTTCGGTTTCAGCAGCACCGCGTTGCAGGCGCCGTTCAATTCTCCCTGGTGGACTCGTCTCGCGTCGGTGACGAAGAAATCATCCCCGACGATCTGTATGCGGTCGCCGGCGGTGCGGGTGAACGATGCCATCGCCACTGCGTCGTGCTCGGCGAACGGGTCCTCGATGGAGACGATCGGGTAGCGCTCGATCCAGCCGAGCAGCATGGCGTGCAGCTGCTCTGCCGAGAGCGCGCGGTTCTCCAGCGCGAGGTGATAGCGCCCGTCGCGCCACAATTGCGTCGCGGCGATGTCGAGTGCGATGCTGACATCGGCGCCCGGCTCGAAGCCCGCGTCGCTGATCGCGCCGGTCAGTTCGGCGAGCGCCTCTTCATTGGATTTGAAGGCCGGCCAGTAGCCGCCCTCGTCGGCGACGCCGTAGAGCGCATCGCGCTTGCCCAGGCGCGCGCCCGCGGCGCGATAGACCTCGGCGGTCCATTCGAGGCTTTCGGTGAAACTGCCCGCGCCGGTGCAGATGATCATGAAGTCCTGCACGTCCATGCGGCCGTGGGCGTGCGCGCCGCCGCCGAAAATCTGGATCTGCGGCACCGGCATCGCCACCGCGCGATTGCCGGCGAGGAACTTCCACAACGGCTTCTTCGCGGCGGCCGCGGCAGCGTGGGCGCAGGC
>CAMDRF010000045.1 GCA_945906765.1 Nitrosovibrio sp. Nv4
CAGCGTGGCCGCGGCGCAGGCGAGGAGCACGCATTGCGCCATGATGAGACTCGCGCGCCGGTCTTCGCTTTTCACGAACAGGTCCACCAGCAGCAGCGCGCAGGCGCCGGCCAGCAGCAGCATTTCGGGCAGGACGAGGATGAAATCGACGCTCATGTCAATATTTCGGCAGCGCCACGTGGCGCAGCAGGTCGTGAACCGAGGCGTGCATCACCTCGGTGAAAGGCAGTGGATAGACGCCCATGAACAGGACCGCAATCGCCAGGGCGCCCAGCACCAGGGTTTCCCGTGGATTCAAATCCGAAAGCGCCGCCACGTGGTCGTTCGCGATCGCGCCAAAGATCACGCGCTTGTACATCCACAGCGTGTAGGCCGCGCCGAAGACGAGGGTCGTGGCGGCGGCGAAGGCAAGCCAGAAACCGGCCTTCATCGCGCCCATGATCACCATGAACTCGCCGACGAAGCCGCTGGTCCCGGGCAGGCCGCAATTGGCCATCGCGAACAGCATCATCAGGGCCGCGAACTTCGGCATCGTGTTCACCACGCCGCCGTAGTCCGCGATGTTGCGGCTGTGCATGCGGTCATACATGACGCCCACGCACAGGAACATGGCCGCCGAGACGAAGCCGTGCGAAATCATCTGCACCAGCGCTCCCTCCACGCCGTAAGCATTGAAGATGAAAAAGCCCAGCGTGACAAAGCCCATGTGCGAGATGGACGAGTAGGCGATCAGCTTCTTCATGTCGGTCTGCACCAGCGCGACCAGGCCGATGTAGACCACCGCGATGAGGGACAGGGCGATCATCATCCAGGCCAGTTCGCGCGACGCGTCCGGCAGGATCGGCAGGCTGAAACGCACGAAGCCGTAGGCGCCCAACTTGAGCATGATCGCCGCCAGCACCACCGAGCCGCCCGTGGGCGCCTCCACATGCGCGTCCGGCAACCAGGTATGCACCGGCCACATCGGCACCTTGACCGCGAAAGCGAACAGCAGGCCGAAAAACAACCAGAGCTGGACACCCAGCGGCAGCGGCAGTTTCCACCAGTCCATGATCGCGAAGCTGCCGCCGGACTTGTTGTACAGATACAGCAGCGCGACCAGCATCAGCAGCGACCCAAACAGCGTATACAGAAAGAACTTGAGCGCGGCGTAGACCCGGTTCGCGCCGCCCCAGACGCCGATGATGATGAACATCGGGATCAGCGTGGCCTCGAAAAAGACGTAAAACAGCATGCCGTCGAGCGCCGCGAACACGCCGTTGAGCAAGCCCGACATGATCAGGAAGGCACTCATGTACTGCCCGACGCGCCGCTCTATGGCGCTCCAGCCTGCGATCACCACCAACGGCGTGATGAAGGAATTGAGCAGAATGAACAGCATCGAGATGCCGTCGACGCCGAGGTGGTAATAGACGTTGAAGCGTGGAATCCAGGCCAGCCGTTCGACGAACTGCATCCCCGGGTTCGCCAGGCTGAATCCCGTGTAAAGAGGGATCGTGACGAGAAAGCCCAGCAGCGCGCCGGCCAGCGCGATGCTGCGCTGCATCGGCGCGTTGCGGTCGCCCCCGCAGGCGAGCACCAGCAGGCCGGCCAGGATCGGAACCCAGATCGCGAGACTGAGGAGCATCAGCGCGGTTTCCTCACGCTTGGTTTCATCAGACAAACACCCGGTACTTGACGGCCGCGTAGATGACGCAGCCGCCGAAGATCATCATGAAGGCGTACCAGTAGATCAGCCCGCTTTGCGCGAGCCGTATGACGCCGGAGAACCAACCCACCAGGCGCGCCGAGCCGTTCACCATCACGCCGTCGATGACGCGCTGGTCGCCGCCTTTCCACAGGCCGGCGCCCACCGCCCGCGCGCCCTGCGCGAACAGCCAGGAATACAGCTCGTCGAAACCGTACTTGCGCTCCACCAGCGCGTAGAGCGGGCCAAAGGCCATGGCGATTTTCTTCGGCAGATCGGTTCTTACCCGGTACAAATACCAGGCCGTCACGATACCTGCGACGGCAAGCCAGAACGGCAACGCGGACATGCCATGCAGCGTGTAGCCCCAGAGACCGTGATAGTCGTTCGTCTTTACCCTGTGAAGACTTTCAAGGAAAAAATCACCGAAAACCACATACCCCACGAACCAGCCTGCGCCTATCGAAGGAATCGCCAGCAGCACCAGCGGCAGCGTCACAACCGCGGGGGACTCGTGCGGCGGATGCGCCGCATCGAACTTCGGTTCGCCATGGAATGCCATGAACACCAGGCGGAAGGTATAGGCCGCGGTCACGAACACGCAGGCAAGCACGCAGAAGTAGGCGAAGCCGGCGCCCGGAATCTGGGCATGCTGCGCGGCTTCGATGATCGCGTCCTTGGAGTAGAAACCCGCGAACGGAGGGATGCCCGCCGAAGCGATGGCGCCGATCAGCAGTGTCCAGTAGGTCCAGGGCATGAACTTCTTCAGTCCGCCCATGCGCCGCATGTCCTGTTCATGGTGCATGGCGATGATCACCGAGCCCGCGGCGAGGAACAGCACCGCCTTGAAGAAGGCATGCGTCATGAGGTGGAACATCGCCGCCGAATAGGCCGAGGCGCCAAGCGCCACCGTCATGTAGCCCAGCTGCGAGAGCGTCGAATAGGCCACCACGCGCTTGATGTCGAACTGGGTAAGCGCCACCAGTCCCATGAAAAGCGCGGTAATCGCACCGATCACCAGCACCACCGAGCGTGCGGTCGCGCTCAGCTCGAACAGCGGCGACATGCGTGCCACCATGAAAATGCCGGCGGTCACCATGGTCGCTGCATGGATCAGCGCCGAAATCGGCGTCGGACCCTCCATCGAATCCGGCAGCCAGACGTGCAGCGGAAACTGCGCGCTCTTGCCCATCGCGCCCACGAACAGCAGGATGCAGATCAAGGTAATTTGACTTGCATTTGAAGAAGCTTGAGAAAAAACAGCGGCATAGTCGAGCGTGCCGAAATTCGCCAGCACCAATCCGATGCCGAGCAGGAAGCCCAAGTCGCCGACGCGGTTGACGAGGAACGCCTTCAGGTTGGCGTAGATCGCCGTGGGCCGCGTGTACCAGAAGCCGATCAGCAGGTAGGAGACCAGTCCGACCGCCTCCCAGCCGAAAAACAACTGCAGGAAGTTGTTGGACATCACCAGCATCAGCATCGAGAACGTGAACAGCGAGATGTAGGAAAAGAACCTCTGGTAGCCGGGGTCCCCGGCCATGTAGCCGATGGTGTAGACGTGCACCATGAGCGATACGAAGGTCACCACGATCATCATCAGCACGCTGAGCCGGTCGAGGAGGAAACCGATCTCCAGCCTGGTATCGCCGATCGTCGCCCAGGTATAGATGGTGCCGGTCCAGCTGTTGCCGTTCAAAACTTCCCTGAAAATAAAAACTGAAGCCAGGAAGGAAATCAGAACGCCAAGAATGGTGACGCGATGCGACCAGGCACGGCCGATCGCCTTGCCGAACAGGCCCGCGATGATCGCGCCGGCGAGCGGCGCAAGAACGACAACCAGGCCCAGGGTTTTGAGCATCCTGTCCGTTACCCCTTCAACGAGTCGAGGTCTTCGACGTTGATCGTGTTCAGGTTACGGAACAGCACCACCAGTATCGCCAGGCCGATGGCGGACTCGGCCGCCGCCACGGTGAGGATGAAAAACACGAACACCTGGCCCGCGAGGTCGCCGAGAAAGTGCGAGAAGGCGATGAAATTGAGGTTCACCGCGAGCAGCATCAATTCGATCGCCATCAGCAGCACGATCACGTTCTTGCGGTTGAGGAAAATCCCGACCACCGCGATCGCGAACAGCAGCGCGCCCAGCACCAGGTAGTGTGAAAGGGAGGGCATCAGCCGTCCTTCTCCGCCGGCATCGTGACGAGCTTCACCCGGTCCTCGCGCCGCACCCGGGCCTGCTGCGCGGGATCCTGGCCGCGCACATCCTTGCGCCGGCGCAGGGTAAGCGCGATCGCCGCGATGATCGCCACCAGCAGGATCACCGCCGCGATCTCGAAGGCATAGACGTAGTCGGTATAGAGCACGCGGCCCAGTTCCTTGGTGTTGCTGTAGCTGAGGGGCCTTTCATTGGGCCGCGGCATGCCATATACGCGGTAGGCGAGGACCGAGATCATCTCGAAGGCCATCAGCCCGCCGACAACCAGGGCGATGGGCAGATTCCTCCAGAAACCTTCGCGCAGGCGCTCGATGTTGATGTCGAGCATCATCACCACGAACAGGAACAGCACCATCACGGCGCCGACGTAGACCAGCACCAGGGCGATGGCGAGGAACTCGGCGCGCAGCAGCAGCCAGATCGCCGAGGCCGTGAAGAACGCGAGCACCAGGAACAGCGCCGCGTGCACCGGATTGCGCGCGGTGATGACGCACAGCGCCGACACAAGGAGGATCAGGCCGAAGGCGTAGAAGACGATGGCTTCGAACATGTCAGCGGTAGCCGGCGTCGGCCGCGCGGTCCTTCGCGATCTGCTCTTCGTAGCGGTCGCCCACCGCCAGCAGCATCGGCTTGGTGTAGTACAGGTCGCCGCGCTTCTCGCCGTGGTACTCGATGATGCGCGTTTCGACGATCGCGTCCACCGGGCAGGCTTCCTCGCAGAAGCCGCAGAAAATGCACTTGGTCAGGTCGATGTCGTAGCGCGTGGTGCGGCGCGTGCCGTCGGCGCGCGCCTCGGACTCGATGTGAATCGCAATCGCCGGGCACACCGCCTCGCACAGCTTGCACGCAATGCAGCGCTCTTCGCCGTTCGGGTAGCGGCGCAGCGCATGCAGCCCGCGAAAGCGCGGGCTCATCGGCGTCTTTTCCTCCGGGAACTGCACCGTGATCTTGCGCGCGAACATGTGCCGCCCCGTCAGGGCCAATCCCTTGAGAAGTTCTAGCAACAAGAACGACTTGAAGAAGTCCAGGAGGCGGGTCATTTCCACAGGCTCCAGGGCGTCTGCATCCAGGCGCCGATCACCACGATCCAGACCAGCGTCAGGGGAATGAACACTTTCCAGCCCAGGCGCATGATCTGGTCGTAGCGGTAGCGCGGGAAGGTGGCGCGGAACCACAGGAACATCGATACCACCGCAAAGATCTTGCCAAGCAGCCACAGAATCGGCGGGATGGCTTTGGTCAGGGCACTGTCCCACAGGGGCAGCCAGCCGCCGAAGAACATGACCACAGTCAGCGTGGCGATGAGGAGCATGTTCATGTATTCAGCGAGGAAGAACAGGGCAAAGGTCATGCCCGAGTACTCAACCAGGTGGCCGGCGACAATCTCGGATTCGCCTTCGACCACGTCGAAGGGCGCGCGGTTGGTTTCGGCGACGCCCGCGACGAAGTAGACGACCAGCATCGGCAACAGCGGCAGCCAGTTCCAGGACAGCGCACCCAGCCCCATCTCCGCGAAGCGGCCCCTGCCCTGCCCGGCGACGATGTCCGAAAGGTTGAGGCTGCCCGAGACCATCAGCACCACCACCAGCGCGAAGCCCATGGCCAGTTCGTAGGACACCATCTGCGCGGCCGAGCGCATCGCGCCGAGGAAGGCGTATTTCGAGTTCGAGGCCCAGCCGGCGATGATCACGCCGTAGACCCCCATCGAGGTAAGCGCCATGATGTAGAGCAGGCCCGCATTGATGTCGGCAAGCACCACTTCCGGCGCGAACGGGATCACCGCCCAGGCCGCCAGCGCCGGGATGAGCATCGCGATCGGCGCCAGGATGAAGAGAAACTTGTTGGCGTTGGCCGGCAGGATCACTTCCTTGAACAGCAGCTTGATGCCGTCCGCGACAGGCTGCGCCAAGCCGCCCAGCCACGAGATGCCGAAGAACGTGACCCGGTTCGGCCCGATTCTTATCTGCATCCAGCCGATGAGCTTGCGCTCCCATAGCGTGAGGTAGGCCACCGACAGCATCAGCGGCACCACGATCGCGATGATGAACACGAGCGAGGTGGCGAGCTCGTACACCGCCGGGCCCCAGGTCGGGCCCAGCTTGAATTCGGCGTAGACGAGCAGCGCTTCGAGCATCTCAGGCCGCCTTCTCGGCAGGCACGCATTCCAGCGTCACGGCGCCGAACATGGCGCCAAGACTCGCGGTCGAGGGATGCCCGGCGGCGACGCGCACGCAGTCATCCGGTAGCTTGTCATCCTGTGCGGCAGCGAGCGTGACCTGGCCGTGACCCTGCTTTACCAGGACAGCATTGCCAGGTGCAACACCGAGGGTCTGCAACAATTTTCCATTCATCCACGCCCTTGGCATCCTCGCATCGCGCGTCTTTTGCAGCGGCGCCGAGCGCCGCGCCAGCGGATCGGCGAAATAGATGGGCACGTCGGCGATGCGCTGAATGCCGCCGGAGATGTTTTTCAGTTCTTTGCTTTCAAATTCAATCTTATTGGAAAGCAAAGCCTGAACATCCCTGCCCGCAAGGCACGCATCCCTGACCTGATCCAGCGTTTCAAAATCGAACCCGGGGAGACCCAGCATCGTGCCGAGAACCCGCAGCACCTTCCAGGCCGGACGGGCGTCGCCCAGCGGCCGCACTGCGGCGTGGAAACCCTGTACCCGGCCCTCGGTATTGACGAAGGTTCCCGGCGTTTCCGTGAACGGCACGATCGGCAGCAGCACGTCGCCGACATCGGA
Source organism: Nitrosovibrio sp. Nv4 (assembly GCA_945906765.1). Lineage (GTDB taxonomy): Bacteria > Pseudomonadota > Gammaproteobacteria > Burkholderiales > SG8-39 > RBG-16-66-20. The sequence continues at coordinate 6,650 of CAMDRF010000045.1, forward strand.
CTTGAACACGCTCAGGCTGACGATGAATTTCGCACCAGCGACCGGATGCGGGCAATCGAGCTGCGGGTCGATGTTCAGGAGCAGCAGGGCCTGCTTCGCCAGCGCCGCGGGCAGCCCGCCGTTCGCCGGCAGGCCGGCCACGTAGCCGCCGACGGAATTGGCCGCTTCGCCGAGAAAGCCGACTTTCACACCTATCGCCTGCGCCGCCGCGTGAATCGAGGCGGCTTGCGGATGCTGCTGGGCAAAGTTGCCCAAAAGAATCGCGGCATTTTCCCCACCCTTCAGGATTTCACTGAACGAGGAAAGAGAATTCAAAATCCCGGAAGGAGGAACAATTTTTCTGCTGGCGATCTTCATGAGCCAGTCGTCGTCCACCGAGTGCAGCACGTGGATCTGGGTGCCGCGCTTGGCGGCCTGGCGCAGGCGCTGCGCGATCAGCGGATGGTCCTTGCGCAGGAATGAGCCGACCACGAGGACGCGGTCGAGTTTGGCGAGGTCCGCGATCGGCATGCCGAGCCAGGGAATGCCGTCGCGCTTGCCGTCGCCCGAGAAATCGGCATGGCGCAGACGGAAGTCCGCGGGACCGCCGAGCTTTCCGGCCAGAAAAAGCTCTTCCAGGGTGGCGTGAGGCGAGGCCAGAACCCCGAAATCGTTCAATCCATTGACTGCAAATTCAAGCGCCGTCTGCCAGTCGGTCTCTTCCCACTGGCCGTTCTTCTTCAGCATCGGCCGGGTCAGGCGCTCGTCCGAATTCAGTGCCTCGTAGGAGAAGCGGTCCTTGTCCGAGAGCCAGCACTCGTTGATCGCCTCGTTTTCCAGCGGCAGGACGCGCATCACCTTGTTCTGCTTCACCTGCACCACCAGGTTCGAACCCAGGCCGTCGTGCGGCGACACCGACTTGCGGCGCGCGAGTTCCCAGGTGCGGGCGCTGTAGCGGAACGGCTTCGAGGTCAGCGCGCCCACCGGGCAGATGTCGATCATGTTGCCGGAGAGCTCGGAATGCACGGACTGGCCGACGAAGGCGACGATTTCGGCGTGTTCGCCGCGGCCGATCATGCCCAGCTCCATCACGCCGGCCACTTCCTGGCCGAAGCGCACGCAGCGCGTGCACTGGATGCAGCGGCTCATCTCCTCGGCCGCCACCAGCGGGCCGATGTCCTTGTGCAGCACCACCCGCTTTGCTTCCTCGAAGCGCGAGGCGGAGCCGCCGTAGCCCACTGCAAGGTCCTGCAGCTGGCACTCGCCGCCCTGGTCGCAGATCGGGCAGTCGAGCGGATGGTTGATGAGCAGGAACTCCATCACGCTGTTCTGCGCCTTCTTCGCCATCTGCGACGCGGTCTTCACCTTCATGCCGTCGGTGACCGGCGTGGCGCAGGCCGGCAGCGGCTTGGGCGCCTTCTCCACCTCGACCAGGCACATGCGGCAGTTGGCCGCGATCGACAGCTTCTTGTGATAGCAGAAGTGCGGCACGTAGATGCCGAGCTTGTTGGTCGCGTCCATCACGGTCGAGCCGTGCGGCACTTCGACTTCCCTGCCGTCGATTTCCACTTTTAGCATTTAAGCTGCCGCTCTCAAATTCTTTTCCGAATGTAAAAACGCACCCGCTCTACCCCACTTCGGTTCGATATCGGCGCCCAGCACCAGGCAGTGCTTGTGCTGGATGTGATGCTCGAACTCGCGGCGGAAGTGCTTGAGGAAGCTCTTCACCGGCAGCGCCGCGGCGTCGCCCAGCGCACAGATGGTGCGCCCGGCGATGTTGTCGGCGACGTTGTCGAGGAGCGCGAGGTCTTCCATGCGCCCCTGCCCGGTCTCGATCCGGTGCACCACGCGATACAACCAGCCGGTTCCTTCACGGCAGGGCGTGCACTGGCCGCAGGATTCCTCGAAGTAGAAGTAGGACAGGCGCTCCAGCGCCCGCACCATGCAGGTGGTTTCGTCCATTACGATCACCGCGCCCGAGCCCAGCATCGAGCCAGCCTTGGCGATGGAGTCGAAATCCATGTCGGTTTTCATCATCACGTCGGCCGGCAGCACCGGCATGCTTGATCCGCCCGGGATCACGGCCTTGAGCTTGCGTCCGCCGCGCATGCCGCCTGCCATCTCCAGCAACGTCGCGAACGGCGTACCCAGCTTGACCTCGTAGTTGCCGGGCCGGGCGACGTGACCGGTCACCGAAAACAGCTTCGTGCCGCCGTTGTTCGGCTTACCGAGCGCGAGGAAGGCCTCGCCGCCGTTGCGCACGATCCAGGGCACCGCGGCGAAGGTCTCGGTGTTGTTGATGGTGGTGGGCTTGCCGTACAGACCGTAGCTGGCCGGGAACGGCGGCTTGAAGCGCGGCATGCCCTTCTTGCCTTCCAGCGACTCGAGCAGCGCGGTTTCCTCGCCGCAGATGTAGGCGCCGTAGCCCGCGTGCGCGTAAAGCTCGAAGGAGTAGTCGGAGCCGAGGATGTTCTTGCCGAGGTAGCCGGCCTGTTTAGCCTCTTCCAGGGCTTCTTCGAACTGCTCGTAGACTTCCCAGATCTCGCCGTGGATATAGTTGTAGCCGACAGTCGCACCCATGGCATACGCGGCGATGATCATGCCCTCGATCACGCTGTGCGGGTTGTAGCGCAGCAGATCCCGGTCCTTGCAGGTTCCGGGCTCGCCTTCGTCCGAATTGCACACCAGGTACTTCGCGCCGGGGAACTGGCGCGGCATGAACGACCACTTCAGGCCGGTCGGGAAGCCCGCGCCGCCGCGGCCGCGCAAGGCTGATTTTTTTATTTCTGAAATAACGCTTTCAGGAGAAAGCTTTTCAGACAAAAGCTTTCGAAGAGCCTGGTAGCCGTCCCTGGCCTCATAGTCTTTCAGGCGCCAGTTGCGGCCGTCCAGACCGGTCATCAGGATCGCATCCGGTCCGTAATCGAACATGCTCATTTCAGTTCTTTCAGCAACGCGTCGATTTTTTCATTCGACATGTAGTCGTGCATTTTCTTGTTGTTCACCAGGATCACCGGCGCCATGGCGCAAGCGCCCATGCATTCGCCTTCCTTCAGCGTGAACCTGCCGTCGCCCGTGGTCTCGCCGAAGTCGATGCCGAGCTTCGCCTTGAGGTGGTCGGCCGCAGCCAGCGAACCCTGCAGGCCGCACGGCAGGCAGGTGCAGATGGTGAGTTTGTGCTTGCCGGTCGGCTGCAGGTTGTACATGCCGTAGAAGGTCGCCACTTCGTACACCGCCACCGGCGCCATGCCGAGGTAGCCGGCGACGAAGTCCATGGCCTCCGTGGACAGCCAGCCGTTCTCGTCCTGCGCGATGATCAATGCACCCATCACTGCGGATTGCTTCTGATCGGCAGAGTATTTCGCTATTTCTTTATCTATTTTTTGTAAAGATTTAACCGAGAGGGTCATCGCGCGTTCACCTGTCTATCTCCCCGAACACGATGTCCATGGTGCCGATGATCGCCACCGCATCCGCAATCATGTGGCCCTTCGACATCTCGTCCATCGCCGCGAGGTGCGGAAAGCTCGGGGCGCGGATCTTCAGGCGGTAGGGCTTGTTGGCGCCGTCCGAGACGAGGTAGATGCCAAACTCGCCCTTGGGCGCTTCGACCGCCGCGTAACACTCGCCTTCCGGAACGTGCATGCCCTCGGTGAAGAGCTTGAAGTGGTGGATCAGCTCCTCCATGTTCGACTTCATCTGCGCCCGCGACGGCGGGGCCACCTTGTTGTTGGCGGTGATCACCGGGCCCGGGTTGGCGCGCAGCCAGTCGACGCACTGCTTTACGATGCGGTTCGACTGGCGCATTTCCTCGATGCGCACGAGGTAGCGGTCGTAAGTGTCGCCGTTGAGCCCCACCGCGATGTCGAAATCAACCTTGTCGTACACCGCGTAAGTCTGCTTCTTGCGCAGATCCCACTCGACGCCGGAACCGCGCAGCATGACGCCGCTGAAGCCCAACGCCTTCGCCCGGTCGGGGGAGACGACGCCGATGCCTACCGTGCGCTGTTTCCAGATGCGGTTCTCGGTGAGCAGCGTCTCGTAATCGTCCACGCAGGCCGGGAAGCGCTTGGTGAAGTCCTCGATGAAGTCGAGCAGCGAGCCCTGGCGGTTGGCATTCATCTCGCCGAGCACGCGCGCGTTGCGCGAATGCTGCGCCCGGTACTGGGGCATCGAATCCGGCAGATCCCGGTAGACGCCGCCGGGCCGGTAGTAGGCCGCGTGCATGCGCGCACCGGACACCGCCTCATAGCAGTCGAACAGGTCCTCGCGCTCGCGGAAGCAGTACAGGAACACCGTCATCGCCCCGAGATCCAGCGCCTGGGTTCCCAGGAACAGCAAATGGTTCAGGATGCGCGTGATCTCGTCGAACATCACCCGGATGTACTGGGCCCGCAGCGGCACCTCGATCTGCAGCAGCTTCTCGATCGCCAGCACGTAGGCGTGCTCGTTGCACATCATGGACACATAGTCGAGCCGGTCCATGTACGGCAGGTTCTGCAGGTAGGTGCGGGTCTCGGCGAGCTTCTCGGTGGCGCGGTGCAGCAGCCCGATATGCGGGTCGGCGCGCTGGATCACCTCGCCGTCGAGCTCGAGCACGAGGCGCAGCACGCCGTGCGCGGCCGGATGCTGGGGGCCGAAGTTCAGGGTGTAGTTGCGAATTTCAGCCATTCGATTCGGCTGCGGCCTACTTGTCCTCGCCGTAGTGCGCTTCGCGCACCACGCGCGGCGTCACTTCGCGCGGCTCGATCGTGACCGGCTGGTAGATAACGCGCTTCTGCTCAGGGTCGTAACGCATCTCGACATGCCCCGAAATCGGAAAATCCTTGCGGAACGGATGCCCGATGAAGCCGTAGTCGGTCAGGATGCGGCGCAGGTCCGGATGACCGTCAAACACGATGCCGAACAGGTCGAATGCCTCGCGCTCGTACCAATTGACGCCCGGCCAGATCTCCACCACCGAGGACAGTACCGGAAAGGCGTCGTCCGGACAGAAGCAGCGCAGCCGAAGGCGCCAGTTATGCGTGAAGGAAAGCAGGTGCAGGACCGCCGCGAAGGACACACCCCTGGACTCGGAACCTGCGGGCCGGTCGCCATAGGTCGAATAGTCCACGCCGCAAAGGTCGGTCAACTGCTCGAAGCGCAAGTCGGGATGATCGCGAAGCTTCTGCGCGATGTCTTTGTACTCGGCAGCCTTCACCTCGAGGGTCAGTTCGCCAAGATGTTCCTTGGGTTTTATCCGAAGAATTTTTTCCAATGAATCGTGAAGCCGGAGCAGTCTCGGGCTCATCGCGCGATCGTGTTGGTGCGCTTGATCTTGTTCTGCAGCTGCAGGATTCCGTAGAGCAGCGCTTCGGCCGTCGGCGGGCAGCCCGGCACGTAGATGTCCACCGGCACGATGCGATCGGCGCCGCGCACCACCGAGTACGAGTAGTGGTAGTAGCCGCCGCCGTTGGCGCAGGAACCCATCGAGATCACCCAGCGCGGCTCGGCCATCTGGTCGTAGACCTTGCGCAGCGCCGGCGCCATCTTGTTGCACAGCGTGCCGGCGATGATCATGACGTCGGACTGGCGCGGGCTGGGACGGAACACCACGCCGAAGCGGTCGAGGTCATAGCGCGCAGCGCCCGCGTGCATCATCTCGATCGCGCAGCAGGCCAACCCGAAGGTCATCGGCCACATCGACCCGGTGCGCGTCCAGTTGATCAGGTTGTCGAGCTGGGTGGTTGCGAATCCCTGCTTGAGGACGCCTTCTATTCCCACTCGAGCGCTCCCTTCATCCATTCGTAGACGAAGCCGACGGCCAGGATGCCGAGAAACAGCATCATTGCCAGGTATCCGGCGATGCCGATCTCGTTGATGACCACGGCCCACGGAAACAGGAACGCGATCTCAAGGTCGAAGAGGATGAACAGGATCGCGACCAGGTAGTAACGCACGTCGAACTTCATGCGCGCGTCCTCGAATGCCTCGAAGCCGCACTCGTAGGGCGAGAGTTTCTCCGCATCCGGGTGATTCGGACCGAGCAGCTTGCCGAGCGCCACGGGCACCACCCCAACCACGAGGCCGACCAGGATGAACAGCAGGATCGGAAAATACTCGGCAAGCATGCGCTTCTGGTTCCCCTGATCACCGCAAAAAGATGGTGCCCACGAGCAGACTCGAACTGCTACGGCGTTTTAGGCCACCAGCCCCTCAAGCTGGCGTGTCTACCAATTTCACCACGTGGGCGCTTTCTACCTGCGCTAACCCGCGGATTATCCCTCAAATTCACTGCGGCACGTCTTTCGCTTTCGAACCATCCGCGGGCGCCTTCGGAATATCCGCCGTCGATTTATCAGGGACAGCCTTTTCAGGCGCTTTTTCAAGCGCGACCGCCGGTTGAGTCTTCACCGCGTCCAGCACACCGCCGCCGGTCTTCGGCTTGTTGGTCGCGAGGTACGCCAGCCCGAGGCTGGTGAGGAAAAACACCGTCGCCAGCACCGCGGTCGCGCGCGACAGAAAATTCGCCGAGCCGGTGGCGCCGAACAGGCTGCCCGAGGAACCGCCGCCAAATCCCGAACCCATGTCCGCGCCCTTGCCGTGCTGAAGCAGCACCAGCCCGATGATCACAAGCGCCACCAGTACATGCGCTCCGATGACAATATTGATCAGCATTTCCATTGTTTCAGCCTTTCCGTTGCGCGGCGCGTGCCGCAGCTTGCACTACGGCGATGAAGTCACCCGCCACCAGCGACGCACCGCCGATCAATCCACCATCCACGTCCGGCATCGCGAACAACGCCGCCGCATTATCCGGCTTAACGCTGCCGCCATAGAGAATTCGCGTTTCAGGCAACACCCTGGCCCGGAGAAACGCATGCACCGCCTGCGCCTGCTCCTGCGTTGCCGTACGCCCCGTGCCGATCGCCCAGACCGGTTCGTAGGCGACGACGGCATTTTCGAGCGACTTTTTACCGTTCGAATCCAGAACCACCCGCAACTGGCGCTCGACCACCTCTTCCGTCTGCCCTGCGTCCCGCTGCGAGAGCGTTTCGCCCACGCACAGGATCGGCTTCAAGCCCTGCGCCAGCGCCGCCGCGTACTTTGCCGCCACCACGCAATCGGTTTCGCCGAACAACTGCCGCCGCTCCGAATGCCCGACGATGACGTAGCGGCAGCCGAACTCAACCAGCATCGGTGCCGACACTTCGCCGGTAAACGCACCCTGGGCATGCTCGCTCAGGTTCTGCGCACCCCAGGCGAGCCGCGCGCCTGCGAGCTGCCCTGCAATTTCACCGAGATACGGGAACGGCACGCATACCGCGCATTCCACGGCCTCCAAGCCGTCGATTCCCTTGACGACCGCTTCCAGCAGCGCCCGGTTCGAGGCCCGATTGCCGTGCATTTTCCAGTTGCCGACCACGAACCTGTAGCGCATTGCCCATCTTCTCAGGAAAACCCCGGGATTTTACCGCATTAGCCGCTCGATTGTGCGTCGCAATACCCGCCAGTCAGGGTTTCACCGCGCGATGAAAACCAAGCATGCCGTAGAACACCGTCTTGTGGGTCACGTCGCGGAAACCGACGTCTTGGAGCATGTCATTGAGTTCCTGCGCGAAATAGAACATCTGCAGCGCCTGAATGAAGTAATCCTTGCAGTTGAGCGCCGGGCGCCCGCTGCGGAACAGGAACCCGGAGCGAGACTCTCCTGGGAGAGCGGGTCTCATTTCTCACCACTGGCCCGCTTAGTTGCTTTTCACGTTTGCGGGCAGTTCCAACAAGGCATTACATTTGCTTGATGGCATCACAAGAAAACTATGCCGCAATCGGCGTCATTTGTTCCAGTTGATCCTCGATTGCGTTGCGCACTTCGCGCAATTCGTACTCGTCCTGCAAACCCATCCAGAATTGCACAGAAGTTCCAAATATCCTGGCCAGACGTAATGCGGCATCCGCAGTGATGCCGCGCCTGCGCTTTGTTTAAACGGGAACGACGCAAGACGGTCGGAGGTTTAATTTTGTTGCGCGTTTTTTGAAAGCGGCGTCAAAAGTAAGCAGTTGCCCGCATCCGGCGCTGGATGCCAGATGCAAAGCGTCCGCAAATTCCACGCCCTGTTGCTGATATTTCAGCGCCGTCACCACTGCGTCGGCATCCTCCAGCACGATATTGCTCAACCCCGCAAGGTGCGTGATGACCGCATTTACCTTGTTTTCCGAAAAACGGTATTGCCTGGTTGATGTTAACGCCCACCACAATTCCTGCACCACGGTTTTTGGCACAAACAGCGCCTCCTCTCCTTTCAAAACCGCGACCGCCGCTGCGTGTTGCTTCGCGTCGTCCGCCGTGTAGTAGCGCACCAGCACGTTGGTATCTATCGCTTTCATCGTGATTTTGCCGCACCCAGGACGATGCCTTTTTTGATGTCCGCCAGCGTAGCCTTGCGCCCCTTGTAGTTCAGTATCCCCGGCCCGTCTTCAATTCTTGACGCGCCTTGTTGCGGCTTGTCGGGCACAATGCGCAATGTGTGTCCTTCGCAGATCACCTTGACCCGGCTGCCTTCCGTAAACCCCGCCGCGATCATGCCTTTTTTTGGAATAACGATCTGCCGCTTGCTGGATATCGTGGTTGCCATGATCATGCCCTCCATAAAATAGTGGCCTTGCGGATATTACCACCCAGCACTTACCGGGTAAAACTTGCCACCGGATCGCTTGCGTGGGCGTCACGGGATACCGGGCTCGCCTATAATCTTGCCAGCCTGTGATACGCGGGATGACAATCCGGCGCGGCTGCGAGCACCCGGCGCAGCACGGCTTGCGCCTCGGCCAGACGGCCGGCGGCCTTGTGGTTTTCCGCGAGCAGCAGGTCTGCGATCGGCATCGGCGACGGCAATAGCAAGCGAGTACGCTGCAACGGCTGGGGTTTCGGCTTTTCGGGAATCCGCCCGGTGATTACGCCGCTTCAAGTTCCCGTGGTGCGTGCTTTACCTTCGGCGCCCCGGCCTTGCGCGCCCGCCACAGGTCGAACGCGGCCTGCTGCGCGACCCACAGGCCGGCGCGACCGCCACGCGCCACCCCGAGCCAGCCTTCGAGCCGCAGCGCCATCGCGGGCGAAATCGCCGCGCGCTCGTTCAGCACGCGCGACAGGGTGGCGCCGGGATGCGGCGGGTTCTGAATACGGCTCATGGTCTTCATCCTTTCAGTGAAGGAAAATCCATCCGAGTCTGCCCGCAGGATGTTCCATGTAATGCGCCCATTCTTGCAGTGATCAGCGACGACACGTTCTTCCTGTCCCAGCTCGACAACGACTTCGATCGGAGTTACGCCCACCTGACGACCGCGATGCAGGGATTCCTGCGCGGCTGGAACCAGGATTGCGGCAAGAAGGCGGTGGTGGACAAGAACCGCGCCTGGCTGCATGCCATCGAAATGCTGCTGCACATCGAGCCCGGGGCAAAGCTGATCGTCTGCCTGCGGGAATTGGGGCAGCTCTACGGCTCCATCGAGGCGCAGCACCAGCGCACGATCACCAGGGGCTGACGCTGCGGCTGCCTCGGGAGCGCAAACGCAGCTAGGCGGCAGCGGCCTTGCGGACGCTGTCAGCGATGGATTTCGCTGCCGATTCAATGGCTTCGCGCGGTTCTCCCTCCACCATCACGCGCAACACCGGCTCGGTGCCGGAAGGCCGCAGCAGGACCCGGCCGCGGCCATTGAGCGAGCGTTCGGCACGCGACTTGGCGTCGGCGATCGTCTGGTATTTCTTCCAGTCGAAACCCCTGGAAACTTCGACGTTCAGCAGGACCTGAGGGTACATCGCCAGGTCCGCGGTGAGCTCAGCGAGCGTCTTGCCCGATTCGCGCATCGCGGTGAGCACCTGCAACGCGGAAATGATGCCATCGCCGGTGGTGTGCTTGTCGAGGCAGAGGATGTGCCCGGAGTTCTCGCCGCCGAGCAGCCACTTGCGCTTGCGCAGCAATTCGACGACATAGCGATCGCCGACCTGCGCGCGCGCGAAGGGCACGTTCATGCCCGCGAGCGCCTGCTCGAACGCAAGGTTGGTCATCAGCGTACCGGCGACGCCGGCAATCTTCTCTTTCGCCGCACGATGCTTGACGATCGCGTACAGCAGCTGGTCGCCGTCATAGGCCCGGCCCGCGCCGTCCACGATCAGGAGCCGGTCGGCATCGCCGTCCAGCGCGATGCCAAGGTCCGCCTTGCGCCGTTTGACTTCCATGGCGAGGTTGCCCGGCGCCGTGGCACCGAACATGTCGTTGATGTTGAAGCCGTCGGGCGCGACACCAATCGAGGTGGCCTCGGCGCCGAGTTCGTGGAACACGTGCGGCGCGACCTCGTAGGCGGCGCCATGGGCGCAATCCACCACGATTTTCATGCCTTTCAGGTCAAGCTCGTTCGGGAAGGTCGACTTGCAGAATTCGACGTAGCGCCCCTGCGCGTCGTCCACGCGCCGCGCGCGTCCCAGCTTTTCGGACGCGTTACAACCGATCGGCTGCTCGAGCATGCGCTCGATCTCGGCTTCCACCGAGTCCGGCAGCTTGAAGCCGTCGCGCGAGAAGAACTTGATGCCGTTGTCGGCATAGGGATTGTGCGAGGCGCTGATCACGACGCCCGCCGAGAGCCGCAGTGCGCGCGCGAGGTAGGCGACGCCGGGCGTCGGCAATGGGCCGCACAGCAGCACGTCCACCCCGGCGGCGGAGAAGCCCGCCTCCAGCGCCGCCTCAATCATGTAGCCGGAAATGCGCGTGTCCTTGCCGATCAGAACTGAGGGGTTCTTGCTTTGGCCAGAAAGAACTTTTCCAGCCGCATAGCCAAGCCGTAACACGAAGTCCGGCGTCATCGGGCTCTGCCCGACGGTACCCCGCACGCCATCCGTGCCGAAATATTTTCTTGTCATGCTTTCTCCAGCGCCTGCATCACGGCCAGCGCGTCGCGCGTTTCCCTGACGTCGTGCACGCGCAGTATTGTCGCTCCATGCTGGACCGCGAGCAAAGCGGCCGACAGGCTTGCCGCGAGCCGCTCGCCCACCGGCCGCCCGGTGATCGCCCCGAGCGTCGATTTGCGCGACCAGCCCGCGACCACGGGCAAGCCGAGCGCGGCCAGTTCCGGGAGTCGCTTCAGCAGGCCGAGGTTGTGCGCCACGGTCTTGCCGAAGCCGAAACCGGGGTCAATGGTGATGCGGTCGCGCCCGATGCCCGCGATTTCGCAGGCGGCGATTCTGGTCGCCAGGAACTGCTTCACTTCGCCGACCACGTCGTCATAGCGCGGATCCTGCTGCATGGAGGCCGGATCGCCCTGCTTGTGCATCAGGCACACCGCGCAATCGGTGTCCGCCACAGCGTCCAGCCCTCCAGGCGCGCTCAAGGCTTCGATGTCGTTGATCATGGACGCTCCGGCTTCGAGGGCTTCGCGCATGACGCGCGGACGGCGGGTATCGACCGAAACAGGTACGTCCTTTAGAGCTTTCAAGACGGGGAGAATTCGGTCGAGTTCCTCCTGTTCCGCAACGGCCTGGGCACCAGGCCGTGAGGATTCCCCGCCGATATCGAGAATGTCGGCGCCGTCGTCCATGAGTCGACGCCCGTGCTCAATGGCAGCTTTCGCATCGAGGAATTTGCCGCCATCCGAAAAGGAATCGGGCGTGATGTTCACCACGCCCATCAGCAGAGGCCGATCCAGCGGCAGGAGGAATCCGCCGCAGCGCAAGACCCCGCGCAATTCCCCGCTCAGTCGCCCGGTCTCAGACGCTGGCTGCGGGCGCCGCAGCGGGCTGCGCGGCGTCCGGCGGGACGCTCGGCGGGATGCTCGGCGACGGGACCTTGGGCGGCCGCGGCGGCTTGCCGGCCATGATGTCGCCAAGCTGGTCGGAATCCAGCGTCTCGTACTCGAGCAGGCCTTTCGCCATCGCCTCGATCTTGTCGCGGTTGTCCTCGATCAGCTTGCGCGCCACCTTGTACTGCTCGTCGACGATGCGCCGGATCTCCGCGTCCACTTTCTGCAGCGTGGTCTCGGACACGTTCTTGTGCGTGGTGATCGAACGGCCGAGGAAAATCTCTCCTTCGTTTTCGCCGTAGACCATCGGCCCGAGCGCGTCCGACATGCCCCACTGCGTCACCATGCGGCGCGCGAGTTCGGTCGCGCGCTCGAAGTCGTTCGAGGCGCCGGTGGTCATCTGGTGCATGAAGATTTCCTCGGCGATGCGGCCGCCGAACAGCACCGCGATCGTGTTGAGAAGCCGCTCACGATCCTGGCTGTAGCGGTCTTCCGAGGGCAGCTGCATGGTGACGCCGAGCGCACGGCCGCGCGGAATGATCGTCACCTTGTGCACCGGATCGGTCTTCGGCAGCATCGTCGCCACCAGCGCGTGACCCGACTCGTGGTAGGCGGTGTTCCTGCGCTCTTCCTCCGGCATCACCATCGAGCGCCGCTCGGCGCCCATGATGACCTTGTCCTTCGCCTTCTCGAAATCCTCCATGTCCACCAGGCGCTTGCTCTTGCGCGCGGCGAACAGCGCCGCTTCGTTGACGAGGTTGGCGAGGTCCGCACCGGAGAAACCCGGCGTGCCGCGGGCGATGATGTCGGCTTTGACATCCGGCGCGAGCGGAACCTTCCTCATGTGCACCAGGAGGATCTGCTCGCGGCCGCGGATGTCGGGCAGCGGCACCACCACCTGGCGGTCGAAGCGGCCCGGCCGCATCAGCGCCGGATCGAGCACGTCGGGCCGGTTGGTGGCCGCGATCACGATCACGCCGACATTGGCCTCAAAGCCGTCCATCTCCACCAGCAGCTGATTGAGGGTCTGTTCGCGCTCGTCGTTGCCGCCGCCCAGGCCGGCGCCGCGCTGGCGGCCGACTGCGTCGATTTCATCGATGAACACGATGCAGGGCGAGTGCTTCTTGGCCTGCTCGAACATGTCACGCACGCGGGCCGCGCCGACGCCGACGAACATTTCGACGAAGTCCGAGCCCGATATGGAGAAGAACGGCACTTTCGCCTCGCCGGCGATGGCACGCGCCAGCAGGGTCTTGCCGGTGCCGGGATTGCCGACCATCAGCACGCCGCGCGGGATGCGCCCGCCCAGCTTCTGGAATTTGGAGGGGTCGCGCAGGAAATCCACGAGTTCCGCGACTTCCTCCTTTGCCTCCTCGCAGCCCGCGACGTCGGCAAAAGTGACGGTGTTGGTCGATTCGTCGAGCATGCGCGCCTTCGACTTGCCGAAGCTGAACGCGCCGCCGCGCCCGCCACCCTGCATCTGGCGCATGAAGAAGATCCAGACCCCGATCAAAAGCAGCATCGGGAACCAGGACACGAAGATGTTCACGAGCAGCGACGGTTCCTCCTCGGGCTTGGCCTCGACCTTGACGCCGTACTTGAGCAGGTCGGAAACCAGCCAGATGTCGCCCGGCGAATAGCTCACCACGCTCTTGCCCTCGGTGGTCGTGGCCTTGAGCTGGCGGCCTTCGATGGTCACCTTGGCGATGCGCCCGGCTTTTACCTCGTCGAGGAACAGCGAGTACTCCATCGGCGAGCGCGCCGTCTGGCGGGTGTTGAACTGATTGAACACGGTCATCAGCACCAGCCCGATAACGAGCCAGATGACCAGGTTCTTAAGCATGTTATTCAAGGACTTGCTCCTTCATTGGACGGATATTGTAGTCCCTTCAGACCGCGCGCGAGCAGGTACGTTTCGCGTGATTCTTCGCGCGACGCGGCAGGCTTGAGCGTCCGGACCTCCCTGAACATACCCCTCAGCTCCTTGAGCAGGCCGGCGAATTCCTCGCCTTGAAACACTTTCACAAGAAAAACGCCCTCCTTCTGCAACCGATCCCGGCAGAAATCCATCGCCATCTGCACCAATTCCGCAGCCCGCGCCTGGTCCACGGAAGCGATGCCGGAGATATTGGGAGACATGTCGGATAAGACCACGTCCGCCTTGTGCCCTCCCAATGCCTCGGCCAGCTGCGCCTGGATTCCGGGTTCGCGGCAATCTCCGCGCAGTACCGTCACTCCCGACATGGGGGCGATTTCGAGCAGATCAACCGCGATTACCTTGCCGCCGGGGGCGAGCTTCCGGGCCGCCACCTGCGACCAGCCGCCCGGTGCCCCGCCGAGGTCCACCACCCTGGCCCCGGGAACGAGAAAGCGCTCCCGCGTGTCGATCTCGATCAGCTTGTACGCGGCGCGCGAGCGGTAGCCCTCCGAGCGCGCCTTGCGCACGAAAGGGTCTTTCAAATGGCGCTGCAACCACTTGTTGCTCGACTTGGTGCGCGCCATTTAAAGTGCCGCCATGGACGGATTGTCTCCCATCGAGCGCAAGAAGCTGAAAGCGCGCGCACACGCGCTGAACCCCATCATTCACCTCGGCGGCAAAGGCCTGACCGAAGCGGTCATCGCCGAGATCGGCCGCGCGCTCGCCACGCACGAACTGATCAAGGTACGTGCCGGCGGCATGGAGCGCGACGCACGCGAGGCGGCTCTGGCGGAAATCTGCGCCCGGCTGGATGCCCAGCCGGTGCAGCATATCGGCAAGGTGCTGGTTCTGTATCGAGAGAAACCCGCAGCCTCGTAGCCGGTCCGTTGGCGCCAGGAAGGGCTCGGTTGACTTGGCCAAGCCGGGTAGTTACACTTATCTGTACATAATTGTGCTTCTCGTTCAGTGCACCGGAGCTTGGGAGCAATCGAACATGGCCATCGCCACCACGGATGTCGTCCCCCTCACCCAGGCGCGCGCCACGCTCTCGGACCTGGCTGATCAGGCCAAGGCGGGAGCCGAGAAGATCATTACCAAGAACGGTGAAAGCTATGTGGCATTGATCGATTCGGACCGATTGGACTACTACCATCGGCTGGAGCGCGAACGCATCCACCTGCTCCTGATCGAGGACGCGCGCCGGGGATTCGAGGACATCGCCGCCGGCCGCGTGCAGGACGCAGACGCCGCCGTAGCCCGCATCCAGCGGCGCCGCGCGACTGAGGCAAAGGGCAAAGCCGCGCGACGTGGCTGACAAGCGGTTCCGCGTTGAGCTGACCGCCAGCTTCCTCGAGCGTCTGAATTCGATCGAGTCGTTTTTGGCCGAAGCCGATGCACCTGCTGCGTACGACGAACTGCTGGCTGCGTTGCGTGAGCAGGTCATACCCAACCTGAGCCGGTTTCCGCACATCGGCAGGCGCTACCTCGACCGGCCGCCGCAGTCCGTAGAGGCGCTGGATCAGTTCGCCCGGCTACCCCGCGAAGCTGCCGATGGCTTGCGTGAGTACCTGACCGGCGACTACCTGATCCTCTACAGCCTGGCAGGCTCGACGGTCTACCTGCTGTCGATTCGCCACCACCGCCAGCTTTCGTTCGACTTCGGCAAGCTGTGGCCGGGGGCCTGATCCCAGAGCGCTACTCAAGCTTGATGGTCTGGATGATGGGGCGGAACTGGGCTGCCTGGCGGCGCACGATGGCGTCCTGGTCGGCGGGCGAGGAGCCCACGGCTTCGGCGGCGAGGTCGGTGAAACGCCTAATGGTATCGGGATGCTTTGCCGCGGCCACCGCTTCCTTGTGCAGCCGGTCGATGATTTCCTTCGGTGTCTTGGCGGCGACGAAGAGACCGTTCCAGCCTTCGAGTTCCAGCCCCGGGTAGCCGAGCTCCCGCACCGTCGGCACGTCCGGCAGTTCCGGAATGCGCCGCGCGCCATGCGTCGCCAGCGCTTTCAATTTGCCCGATTTGATCTCGGCGAGCGACGATGAAAGCTGGTCGCCGCCGATATGCAGGCGCCCCGCGAGTAGTTCCTGCTTCAGCGGCGCCGCGCCCTTGAACGGGATGTGCGTCATGTCCACGCCCGCTTCCTTCTTGAACGCCTCGCCGATCACATTCATGAAGGAGCCGGGGCCGGTCGAGCCGTACGTGTACTTGAGGCTCGCATCGCCCTTGAGCAGCGCGCCGAGTTCCTTCAGGTCCTTGACCGGCACGGACGGATGCGCCGTCAACACCAGCGGAACGTTCACCACGATCGAGATGCCGGCGAAGTCGGTGTCCAGGTTGTAAGGCAGGCGCCCCGCCAGCGCGAGCGAGGTCGAGGCGAGCGGAAAGGTGATGTTATGCATCAGCAGCGTGTAGCCGTCGGGCGCCGATTTGGCCACCACATCGGCGCCGATGGTGCCGCCCGCGCCGCCGCGGTTCTCCACTAGCACCGGCTGGCCCATCGATTCCTGCATGCGCTGCGCCACGATGCGCGCGGCGATGTCGGTGGTGCCGCCGGCCGGGAAGGGCACGACGATGCGCAGCGGCTTCGAGGGAAAGCTTTGTGAATTTCCGTCTGAAGAAAAAGATAAAAACAGAAGGACAACGACGAAAGAGACTGAAAAACGCAGCCTACCCATAGCGAATATCCAGAATTTCATAGCGTTTCACTCCCCCCGGGGTCTGCGCGTCGACGATGTCGCCGGTTTCCTTGCCGATCAGCGCGCGGGCGATCGGCGAATTGATCGAGATGCGGCCCTGCTTGATGTCGGCCTCGTCGTCGCCGACGATCTGGTAGGTGGTCGAGGGCTTGCCCTTTTCCTCCAGGTCGACGGTGGCGCCGAACACGCAGCGCCCGTCCGCATCCAGCAGATTCGGGTCGATGACCTGGGCGTTGCCGAGCTTTGCCTCGACCTCGGAGATGCGGCCCTCGATGAAACCCTGCTGCGCGCGCGCCGCGTCGTACTCGGCGTTTTCCGAAAGATCCCCATGCGCGCGCGCCTCGGCGATCGCCGTAATGACGCTGGGCCGGTCTACGCTCTTCAAGCGGTGCAGTTCGACGCGCAGCAGTTCCGCACCGCGCGTGGTCATCGGGGTTTTGGCCATGGCGGGAGTTTAGTGCAGTTTGGCGTGCAGATCCTGCAAGCGGTAAGGTTCGAGCGACTCCAGCGCCTTCATGCCGGTGCAGGCGGCCTGGGCGCCGGCGATGGTGGTGTAGTAGGTCACCCGCTGTGCGAGGGCGGTGGTGCGGATCGAGCGCGAGTCGGAGATCGCGGTGCGCGTGTCCTCGACCGTGTTGACGATGAAGCTGATGTCGCCGTTCTTGATCATGTCGACGATGTGCGGCCGGCCCTCGGCGACCTTGTTGACGGTAGCCGCCTGCAGCCCGTGCGCCGCGATCACCTGCGCCGTGCCCCGCGTCGCGACCAGCGTGAAGCCGAGCTGCGCGAGGTCGCGCGCGACGGTCACGGCATTGAGCTTGTCGCCATCGCGCACGCTGATGAAGGCGCGCCCCGCCTTGGGCAGCCTGACACCCGCGGCGATCTGCGACTTGATGAACGCCTCGCCGAAAGTCTGGCCGACGCCCATGACTTCGCCCGTGGATTTCATCTCCGGGCCGAGAATGGTATCCACGCCCGGGAACTTCACGAACGGGAACACCGCTTCCTT